>NZ_JBLNKU010000003.1:0-401524 GCF_048158545.1 Flavobacterium melibiosi
TATCCGGTAACTGTTACTGTTACAGACAGCGGACTGCCGAATCTTACCGATACCGAAACGTTCAGTATTGCGGTTGCAGAGGTAAACGTGGCTCCAGTACTTACAGCAATTGGAGACAAATCAGTAAATCAATTAGCTAATTTAGCCTTCACAGCTACGGCCACTGACCCGGATGTTCCCAATAATGTTTTAACTTTCAGTTTGGTTGGTGCTCCTGCTGGTGCAGCGATTAATGCAGCAACTGGCGTATTCACTTGGATGCCTACGGGATTACAATGTGCAGGTATTTATACCTTTACTGTTAAGGTAACCGACAATGGCTCTCCGGCATTATCAGATGAGGAAGTGATTCAGGTGACAGTTATTAATACACTTCCAGTGATTAGTTCTATAACAGGCCCATCTGGACCAGTTACGATTAATACTCCAATCAGTATCACGGTGAGTCATAACGACAATAACCTGAGTAATGCTGTTATAAAATGGGATGATGCTACATCGACTGTTCAAAATGTTCCAAATCCAGCTTCAGGTTCGTTCACGGTATCACATACTTACTCCACTCCTGGTGTTTATTCAATTCTAGTGACCTTAACGGATGCCTGTGGTGCAAGTTCAGTAACCGTCCAATATGATTACATTGTTGTCTATGATCCTAATGGTGGTTTCGTAACAGGTGGCGGCTGGATTAACTCTCCTGCAGGTGCCTGGGTAGGGAATCCTGCAGTAATAGGAAAAGCCAATTTTGGATTTGTAGCGAAATACAAAAAAGGTTCCACAGTACCAGATGGGAATACTGAATTTCAGTTTAAAGAAGGGAATCTTAACTTTAATAGTTCTTCTTATGATGATATGCGATTGGTTATTTCCGGTACAAAGGCTAACTATAAAGGAGTAGGTAAAATCAATGGTTCAGGTAATTATGGATTCTTAGTTTCCGCAATTGATGGAGGAGCGGGTGCTGATAAGTTCCGTATAAAAATATGGAACAAGGATAACGGTAATGCTGTTGTTTATGATAATAATATGGGCAACGATGAAAATGATTTACCAACAACAATTCTAGGCGGAGGCTCTATTGTAATACATGAGGTGAAGAAAAACGCAAAAGTCAAAGTAGAACTTGTTGAGAAAACTACAGAACTTCTTCCATTTAATGTTATGGCATATCCTAATCCATCGAGCCAATACTTTACCATAGAAATGAAAGGTAATAGTAATGAAAAAGTGGAAGTAGTAGTATATGATGCACTTGGAAGAATGGTGAAACACATAGAGAATAGTGTTGGGCAGGAAATTAAGTTAGGAGAAGAATTTCCATCAGGTGCTTACATTGCAATAATCAGTCAGGGTATTAACCAAAAAACTATCAGATTGATAAAAGAATAATAGTTGTTCTTTATCAAAGTTAAAATAAACTCCATTTCAATTTTAATTGAGATGGAGTTTTTTATGTAACAGTTAAAATGTGTTGAGAAATCAGTTTTGGATAAAAATAATATTTACAAAAGGTACCAGATAAGGGGGATTTCAAATAAAAGTGCAATGAATGTAGCTAAATTAAATTTTTACTTGAGTGCCTGATTTTATAACTGAATTACGATGTATTGAAGATCGAAATAGTCAGTAGTTATAAACGTGAATCTTTTGTATTGCAAATAATTATAACTTGTATTGGAGTACCGTACCTTATTTTAATTTGAAAAATTGTAAGTCTGTATTGTATTTATGATTATTGAAAAGCCACAAAAAAAGTCCATTGTTATAGTATTATGCGAAGTTTGAGATAAAGAAAAAACGTATTGAGTACTATGTAAAAAAAAACACTCTGAAAACGAATTTTCAGAGTGTTTTTGCTTTATTATAAAAAATGATTTATAGGTATTCTCCGTGTTGAGAAATGTCTAAACCTAACTCTTCTTTTTCTTCAGTAACTCTTAAAGGAGTAATTTTATTTACAACAAAGAAAAGGAAATACGATACTGAGAATGCAAATATCGAAACAAGAACTAATGCTTTTAATTGAATTAAAAACAAAGTAGCATCACCGAAAATTAAACCTTGGTTATCACCAACAATAGAATTTACAGATTTTGATGCAAATACTCCTGTTAAAAGCATACCTACCATACCTCCAACACCATGACAAGCAAATACATCTAGAGCATCATCAATTTTTCCTTTAGGGAATCTGCTCACTACAAGGTTACTTGCAATACTTGCAATAATACCAATTGCCATTGCATGAGGGATACTTACGAATCCTGCAGCTGGTGTAATGGCTACTAAACCTACAACAGCTCCAATACAAGCTCCCATTGCAGAAAGTTTGTGTCCAAGAATTTTGTCAAGAAATACCCAACCCATTGCAGCAGCTCCAGCAGCAACTGTTGTAGTTCCTAAAGCTTGTGCAGCAAGACTTCCGGCTCCAACAGCAGATCCTGCATTGAAACCAAACCAACCGAACCATAATAAACCGGTTCCTAATAATACATAAGTAATACGAGCAGGATTTGCTTTTTGTACTTTTCTTTTTCCTAAGAACATTGCTCCAGCAAGAGCAGCCCATCCTGCACTCATGTGAACTACAGTTCCTCCTGCAAAATCTAATACTCCCCATCCAAATAATAATCCATCTGGATGCCATGTCATATGGCACAAAGGAGCGTAAACAAATAATATGAATAAGACCATAAATAACAAGTAAGCCCAGAAACGAACACGTTCTGCAAAAGCTCCTGTTATTAAGGCTGGCGTAATAATTGCAAATTTAGCTTGAAATAAAGCAAACAAGATGAATGGAATAGTTGGGGCTAATTCCCAAGCAGTGTTAGCACTTACCCCTTGAAAAAATAAGTTTGATGTAGGATTTCCTATAAATCCACCTATTGATGGTCCAAAACATAATCCAAATCCAACAACAACCCATAAAACAGTTACTATAACCATAGCCATAAAGCTTTGTAATACGGTACTAATAACATTCTTTTTGCCTACCATTCCGCCATAAAAGAATCCAAGTCCCGGAGTCATTAATAATACAAGAGCTGTGGCAACTATCATCCAAGCTGTATCTCCTGTATCTAATTTTAATTCAACAACGTGTGCACCTAGTGCTGTAGATTCAACAAAAAGATGAATTGAAAAAATGGATAATACTAGAATTGTGATCAATATCACACTTAAAATAATCTTTCGCATAGTTTTTAGTTTTAAATTTCGATAAAAATAGAAAATGATTTTGAACCCCTATAAAAAAATGAACATATTATTTTATTTTTATTAATTTTTCAATTTACCCCCCTATAATTTATGGGTATTCGATAATTAAACATTAATATTAATGATTTATTAATGTTGATTTTGTAAAAAATGAAAGGTTTTGTAAAATATTAAAATTATCATAATATATTGGCAGGTTTTTAATATAGTAACGATTATTTGTTAATTATTATACAAATATAAACTATTTTATAATAAAATTGTTAAAATAGCTTGTATGTGAAAAAACGCCTAGTACAATGATAGTAGTAGGCGTTTTTTTACAAAGTTTAAGGAATTGCTATTTTAAGATATGTTGGCTTAATATTTTATAAACTTCATTAATATTATTCCCTCCTTTCCCAAATTGTTTTGAGATGGGCTTATCCTCACTGTTCAGCCAAATTTTTAATTCGGCATCCATGTCCAGTATTCCCGCACTTTCTTTAGAGAATTTTTTTATGCTGGAATAAGGAATCGACATATAATCTACTTTGGTTCCAACTAATTGTTTTTCGACCAAAATCAGCCTTTTATTCGTAAAAATGAACATGTCTTTAATTACTTTATATGCTTTCTCGATTATTTCGCCATTAATTAAAATAGGTTCGAATTCTTTTGAAACATTTTCGATAGTTACTTCTGATGCGTTGCCTAAAATGGCGTTAAATATTCCCATACTTTTTTTTCTAGTTTATGAATTTCAAAAATAAATTAATTTCCGTGTAATTAATGCCAATATTTTACTAATTTACGTACAAAATTAACATACATGCTAGTTAAAGTTTTTGGAAGTGCCGTTTTTGGAGTTGAAGCCACAACGATTACCGTTGAAGTAAATATTGATAAAGGAATTGGATATCATTTGGTAGGATTGCCAGATAATGCCATTAAAGAGAGTAGTTATAGAATTGCCGCTGCGCTCAAAAATAATGGGTACGCTATGCCAGGTAAAAAAATAACCATTAACATGGCCCCGGCCGATTTACGAAAAGAAGGTTCAGCTTATGATTTGACATTAACGATTGGGATTCTCGTTGCATCGGGGCAGATTAAAGCAGATGATATTGATAAATACATTATTATGGGTGAACTTTCTCTTGATGGCGGTTTACAACCCATTAGAGGCGCTTTACCAATAGCAATAAAAGCAAAAGAAGAAGGTTTTAAAGGTTTTTTTCTTCCAAAACAAAATGTAAAAGAAGCTGCAATTGTAGCAGGTTTAGATGTTTATGGAGTAGAAAATTTACAAGAAGTCATTGATTTTTTGGAAGGAAAAGGAACCTTAGAGCCAACAACAATAGACACCAGAGCTGAGTTTTATAAAACATTAGATTTTCCAGAATTTGATTTCTCAGATGTCAAAGGACAAGAAAGTATTAAGCGTTGTATGGAAATTGCCGCTGCAGGAGGACACAATATTATTTTGATTGGCCCACCAGGTGCAGGAAAAACAATGTTAGCGAAACGTTTACCGAGTATTTTACCGCCGATGACTCTGCGCGAAGCATTGGAAACTACCAAAATTCATAGTGTTGCAGGAAAGTTAAAAGAAGTGGGATTGATGAACCAACGACCATTTCGAAGTCCACATCACACTATTTCCAATGTGGCACTTGTTGGGGGAGGAAGTTACCCGCAACCAGGAGAAATTTCTATGGCACATAATGGAGTACTATTTTTGGATGAATTACCAGAATTTAAGCGAGATGTTCTGGAAGTGATGCGTCAGCCTTTAGAAGACAGAGAAGTAACCATTTCAAGAGCTAAGTTTACGGTTACATATCCATCGTCTTTTATGTTGGTTGCAAGTATGAATCCTAGTCCGAGCGGTTTTTTTAATGACCCTGATTCGCCGCAAACTTCTTCACCACACGAAATGCAACGCTATTTGAGCAAGATTTCGGGACCTTTATTGGATAGAATTGACATTCATATTGAAGTTACGCCAGTTCCTTTCGAAAAATTATCTGAAGACCAAAAAGCAGAAAGTAGTGTTGATATCCGTAAAAGAGTGACTGCGGCGCGAGAAATTCAGACGGAACGTTTTGAGCAAATGGAAAATATACATTACAATGCACAAATGAATACCAAACACATTAGAGAGCATTGTGCGCTGGATGATGTCTCCAAACAATTATTAAAAAATGCGATGGAACGATTGAATCTTTCGGCTCGGGCTTACGATAGAATTTTGAAAGTGGCCAGAACAATAGCCGATTTAGACGCAGCTCCCCATGTTATTTCGGGTCATATTGCCGAAGCCATTCAGTATAGAAGTTTGGATCGTGATGGTTGGCTGGGTTGATATTTTCAGATTTTTGATCAACTATTTTTGATTTCAGATCTTTAGCTAAAGCCCTTCAAAGCCGAAGACTTTGAAGAGGTGACTTTCGGTTTTTAACCGATTTTGTTTTTCAAATATTTGAATTTCTAGGTCAGTCGGAGACTGAAAAACACATACTCAAAGTCGGAGACTTTGCAGTAGCAGATTGAGTAGTTTTTTTTATTAATTTTAACTATAATTTCAAGAATACGGATAGTATAATCAACAGTATAAAAGAGCATTGGGATACAATTTTAATAACAGTTTTAGCAATCGTAATCTTCTATTTTGTTTTTCGAACTAAAATGAAAAAAGAAAAGTATAGAAATAAATAAGTCAAAAAAGAGATTTCGATAGAAATCTCTTTTATTTTTGCCAAATGTTAGAAATTCTTTACCAAGACGAATATATTATAGCAATTAATAAACCAAGTGGATTGTTGGTCCATAAATCATTTTATGCGCGCGATGCAAAAGTGTTTGCTATTCAAGAATTGAGAAATCAAATAGGAGGGCGACACGTTTATCCTATTCATCGGTTAGATCGCAAAACATCTGGTGTCTTGTTATTTGCATTGGATGCAGCCGTTTTAAAAATTATGAATGATCGTTTTGCTACACGCGAAGTCGAAAAAAAATATTTAGCAATTTTACGTGGTTGGTCACCCGAAGAACTTACGATTGATTATGATTTAACCAATGATGATGGCATTATACAAAATGCAATAACATACTTTCATCGATTGCAAAGTACCGAAATTGAGTTAGAATTTAACAATCAACCAACGTCACGATATTGTTTGGTAGAAGCGATTCCTGAAACTGGACGTATGCATCAATTACGAAAACATTTCAAACATATTTTTCATCCCATTTTAGGAAGTCGTCCACATGGTTGTAACAAACAAAATAAATTATGGTTGGAGAATTTCGAACTGAAAGGAATGATGCTTCATGCACATCAGTTAATTTTTAATCATCCAATAACAAATGAACAACTAATCTTGAATGCAAAGATTAATGAAGAGTTTAGCAGAGTAGGTACTATTCTTAATCTAGATTTGAATAAGTATGAAATCGCCATGACAGAAGCTGTCGCAAACACCAATGAAGATCTGGCGATACCATATTCCTATAAAAAACAAATATTATCTACATATGAATAGAATAATAATTTGTAAATTAATGCTTTAAATTATTGTTGTATTTTGAAACAACAGTTTTCAGTGTAAAGAGGAACAGATTTCAGATTTTTGATCAACGATTTTTAATTTCAGATGTTTATCACAACGTTCCACAAAGTCTCCGACTTTGAGGAAGTGACTTTCGGTTTTTAACCGATTTTGTTTTTCAAATATTTGAATTTTAAGGTCAGTCGGAGACTGAAAAACACATACTCAAAGTCGGAGACTTTGCAGTAGCAGATTGAGTAGTTTTTTTTATTAATTTTAACTATAATTTCAAGAATACGGATAGTATAATCAACTGTATAAAAGAACATTGGGATACAATTTTAATAACAGTTTTAGCAATCGTAATCTTCTATTTTGTTTTTCGAACTAAAATGAAAAAAGAAAAGTATAGAAATAAATAAGTCAAAAAAAAGATTTCAATAGAAATCTCTTTTATTTTTGCCAAATGTTAGAAATTCTTTACCAAGACGAATATATTATAGCAATTAATAAACCAAGTGGATTGTTGGTTCACAAATCATTTTATGCGCGCGATGCAAAAGTTTATGCTATTCAAGAATTGAGAAATCAAATAGGAGGGCGACACGTTTATCCTATTCATCGGTTAGATCGCAAAACATCTGGTGTCTTGTTATTTGCATTGGATGCAGCCGTTTTAAAAATTATGAATGATCGTTTTGCTACACGCGAAGTCGAAAAAAAATATTTAGCAATTTTACGTGGTTGGTCACCCGAAGAACTAACGATTGATTATGATTTAACCAATGATGATGGCATTATACAAAATGCAATAACATACTTTCATCGATTGCAAAGTACCGAAATTGAGTTAGAATTTAACAATCAACCAACGTCACGATATTGTTTGGTAGAAGCGATTCCTGAAACTGGACGTATGCATCAATTACGAAAACATTTCAAACATATTTTTCATCCCATTTTAGGAAGTCGTCCACATGGTTGTAACAAACAAAATAAATTATGGTTGGAGAATTTTGAACTGAAAGGAATGATGCTTCATGCACATCAGTTAATTTTTAATCATCCAATAACAAATGAACAACTTATTTTGAATGCAAAGATTAATGAAGAGTTTAGCAGAGTAGGTACTATTCTTAAGCTAGATTTGAATAAGTATGAAATCGCCATGACAGAAGCTGTCGCAAATACCAATGAAGATCTGGCGATACCATATTCCTATAAAAAACAAATATTATCTACATATGAATAGAATAATAATTTGTAAATTAATGTTTTAAATTATTGTTGTATTTGGAAACAACAGTTTTCAGTATAAAGATGAGCAGATTTCAGATTTTTGATCAACGATTTTTAATTTCAGATGTTTATCACAACGTTCCACAAAGTCTCCGACTTTGAGGAAGTGACTTTCGGTTTTTAACCGATTTTGTTTTTTAAATGTTTGAATTTTAAGGTCAGTCGGCGACTGAAAAACACATACTCAAAGTCGGACACTTTGCGTAGTGCAGATTTATAATAATTAATATGATAATATTTTAAATGGAACAGTACAATTATATTTTAGAAATTTTTAAAAATTCAATTATTCCAGTATTAATTGCGCTTTATCTAACGGAAAAAGTAAAAGGAAATGTGAAAAATAGTTTTGATAAAAAGCTTGAAGACGTTAAAAAAGAACACACAATTGAAATTTCAAGATTTCAAACTGAACTTACACATTTAAAATCTAAAGATAATTTTAAGTTTACAAAATTACACGAAAAACGTTTAATTGTATTGGAAAAAACTTATATGTATATTAATATAGCATCTGAATCTTTGAAGATTTATGTTTCTCCAATAAACCGTATAATAAGTAATAGACCTTTTGATGATAATGAAGATGAATTTTTAAAAGACGAATTTATTAAAATAATTGATGAATTTACATTGTACTTCAATCATAATAGAATATATTTTGATGAAGCAGTAGAAAACTTATTGCAAGAATTTTTTACCGAATCAATTCTAATTTTCGCTGTACATTTTAGAGAAGGTGTTGCTGATGATAATTTGTTTTCCCTTAAACAGCTAAATGAAAAATTACTTCCGATTAAAAAGCAAATTGAAATTAAGTTTCGTGAACTTTTAGGTGAATAATTAACCCCAAACTCCCAAAGAGTCCTAACGAAAAGCTCCGCAAATGTCTCCTGACTTTGCGGAATTTTTTTTGTATGTTCTTGAAACCAATAAAAACGCTCTAAATAGCCCCGATAGAAACGAAAAACCTTGTGAGGGCTGGCGTTTAGCCCTCACAAGGTTGTAGTGGATAGCGGGAGGTAATTTTCTTAAAAAACGAAATCATGCTGCTCCTAAAAAATCTTAATCTCTTAGCTATTATCTATTAGAACGTCTGTCATTATTTTGTTGTGGACGTCTTGGACCAAAACTATTGTTGGTGCTACGGTTTGTAGTATCTGTTTTTGGTTTCCTAGGAGTCGAATTACGTTGTTGTCTGCCTTGACCTTGTTTAATTGGTTCAGTTGAAGCATTAGGATCTGGCTCAAAACCTTTAATGTTTTCTTTCGGTAATTTCAAGCCGACCAATTTTTCTATATCGCATAAAAAAGAGGTTTCGTCTGGACTAACTAACGAAATGGCTTCTCCACTTGCTCCGGCTCTTCCTGTTCTACCAATACGGTGAACGTAATCTTCAGGAATATTAGGCAATTCAAAATTAATAACATGCGGTAATAATGGAATGTCCAAACCTCGAGCGGCAATATCCGTGGCGACCAAAGCGGTTAGGCTTCCGTTTTTAAAACCGGCTAAGGCTTTAGTTCGTGCACCTTGACCTTTATTTCCGTGAATAGCTGCTGCTTTAATGCCAGCACTAATCATGCTTTCAGTCAACTTGTTGGCACCTTGTTTGGTACGCGTAAATACCAAAATCTGTTTCCAGTTGCCTTCCGTAATTAGTTTAATGATCAATTCTGTTTTTTTCTCTTTGGCAACAGGATATACTTTTTGAATAATAGCATCCACAGTTGTATTTTCTGGGGTTGCTTCAACCTGAACAGGATGGTGCAAAATACCCATTGCCAATTTTTTGATGTCTTTTGAAAAGGTTGCCGAAAACATCAAGTTTTGCCTTTTTGAAGGTAATACTTTCATGATACGTTCAATATCTCGTAAAAAACCCATATCCAACATACGGTCTGCTTCATCTAAAACCAAAATTTCAACTTTGGAAAGCGATACTAAACCTTGATTTTGCAAATCGATTAATCGACCCGGAGTTGCGACTAAAATATCAAGACCTTGACGCAATTGGCTAACTTGTGGGTTTTGGTTTACGCCTCCAAAAATTACGGCGCTGCGCAAATCCAAAAATTCACTGTATTCTTTTATGTTGGCATATACTTGGGCTGCCAATTCTCGTGTTGGAGTTAGTATCAAGGCACGAATAGGTCTGTGACTCAAGTGTTTTCCTTGCGATAATATTTGCAATATGGGTAGCGTGAAACCAGCTGTTTTCCCTGTTCCTGTTTGTGCGGATGCTAATACATCTTTACCTTCTAAAATTGGAGGAATTGCTTTTTGTTGAATTGGGGAAGGGGTTGTGTATCCTTTTTTACTGATGGCTTTTAGTAAAGCATCAGATAGGCCTAATGAATTAAATGACATAAATTGTGATTATGAAGTAAAAGCTATTATTTAGTTTACTCCTTTAAGTTGGTGCAAAGGTACTGCTATTTTTTTCGATCTGCCTTTGATTGCTTTACTTGTTTGCTTGAATACAGATGGGACGTTGTTTTAATCCGTTACAAACAATAGTCGAGACATTAATAATGATGGTAAATTCAAAAGAGGAGGTAGTATTGTTATTCCTTTATACTGAATGAAATATCAGTAATTAGTTTCTTAAACCCATTTTTTTGAGCTCTTAAATAGTTCTAAAATCTGCTTATAATGAATTTTATAATTAAAGTGGCCAGAACAATAGCTGATTTGGATGCAGCTCCAACGGTTGTTTCCAGTCATATTGCCGAAGCGATTCAATACAGAAGTTTAGATCGAGACGGCTGGTTGGGGTAATTTAGGTTACAGATGATAGATAACAGAATTGAAAATTATGATTTCAACTTCTCCACTTTTTTAAAACAAAAAAAATCGGATTTTTATTTCCGATTTTTAATGTACTTTCTAATTGAATGATATTTTATCTTAATTCCGCAAAAGTATCACCTTGTTTGATATCTCCAGTTTTATATCCTTTCATAAACCAATATTTACGTTGTTCTGATGTGCCATGTGTAAATGATTCGGGAACGATATGTCCTTGTATTTTTGATTGTATGGCATCATCACCCACAGCATGTGCCGCACTTAAAGCTTCATCCAAATCACCTTCTTCTAAAATAGCATTCATTTTTTGATTGTAATGGGTCCAAACACCAGCATAAAAATCAGCTTGCAATTCTAAGGCTACCGATAATTTATTGGCTTCGGCTTCACTTTTACCTTCTTGCATCTGTCTCATTTTGCCGGAAGTTCCTAATAACGTCTGTACATGGTGACCTATCTCGTGAGCAATTACATAAGCGGTAGCAAAATCACCTCCTTGAGCACCAAATCTTGTCTTTAATTCTTCAAAAAACACTAAGTCCATATACACTTTCTGATCTCCCGGACAGTAAAAAGGTCCTGAAGAAGATGTTGCATTTCCACAAGCAGTCTCTACTGCATTGGAAAACAAGACTAAGCCCGGCTCTTTAAATTGAAGATTATTTTCTTGAAATATTTTTGTCCAAACATCTTCATTATCAGCCAATATCGTTTCAATGAATTTTTGCTCTTCTAATTCTTTTTCCGTTAGTGGTCTTGATTCAGTTTGAGTTGATTGTTGATTGAATTGTTCTAGGACAGGAGTTAACATTTGAGCATTTTCTCCTCCAAAAAGATTTAACAATAAAATTATAATCCCTATTATTCCGCCACCTATAATACCTTTTCCTCCTGAAGACATTCCTCTTCTATCTTCAACGTTATCGCTCTGACGTCTTCCTATCCATTTCATCTTACTCTGTTTTTATTAGTTTTAAAAAGAGAAATATACATAAAATTACACGATTTTATAGATTAAATAGTTTTTTTTTAAAAGATGTTAGCTGGTCCATTTAGAAAGGGTTTCACCAATAATTCCTTTTATTATTGGTTTTGAGATATAATCATTCATCCCAGCTTCAATGCATTTGTCTTTTTCTTCTTTTTCCGTACCGGCAGTTATTGCAATAATAGGAATTTTTTTACCGGATTTTAAATTTCGTATTTTTCTGGTGGCTTCGTAACCATTCATTATCGGCATTTGGATGTCCATGAAAATAATGTCAGGGTTTATGATTTCAAATTGATCAACAGCAACTTTACCGTTTGGTATTTCAGAAATTGTGGCCTCTGAATATAAGTTTTTAAGGATTGTTTTGAGTAATAGCATGTTTACTTTATTATCTTCGACAATCATTATTTTTATTTTTTTAGAACTTTTATTTGTTTTAATAGGTAGCTCCTTTATAGCAATAAGAGTTTCGTTTGGATCAATATTCTCCAATATTTGATTGCTGATTTCTAAATCCAAATCAAAATAAAAAGTGCTGCCCATCTCAATAATACTGTCAACTTGTAAATGGCTATTCATTAAGCCTAATAATTGGTTCGAAATAGTTAATCCCAAACCAGTTCCTCCAAATTTTCTAGTTGTTGAGCTATCTTCTTGTGAAAAAGCCTGAAAAATTTTCTTTTTATTTTCTTCAAGTATTCCAATCCCTGTATCTATTACAGCAAATCTAATTTTGGCTCTGGAATCATCTGTTTTTTCAATAACAGAAACGTTTAATTTTATAGAGCCTTCTTTTGTGAATTTTACTGCATTTGCCAAAAGATTGATTAGAATTTGTTTTAAACGAACACTGTCAATCCAAAAATATTTAGGCACATCTGGTGCTATATTTAATTCTAGACCTAACTTTTTTTGATTGGATTCATATAATATTAAGTCAATGATTTGACTCAATATTTCCTTAACATCATATTTTTCAATATATAAATCAAGTTTTCCAGCTTCTATTTTTGAGAAATCAAGAATGTCATTTATGATGTCCAATAATGAATGTGCCGATTGATTTACGGTTACCATATATTTTTCTTGGGTTCTTCCTAAATTGGTTTTCATCAATAAATCAGTAAAACCAATAATTCCATTTAGGGGAGTTCTGATTTCATGACTCATGTTAGCAAGAAATTCTGATTTTGCTTTGTTGGAAGCTTCCGCTAATTCCTTCGCTTTTATAAAGGTTTCAGCTTGTTTCCTTTCTGTAATATCAATAAAAATACCTTCTATAAATGCAATTTTTCCGTCTTTATAAATAACATCTCCAAATTCTTCTACCCATACAATTTCTTTGTTTTTACGAAGAATTCTAAAAACTGAATGTATTGGTCTTTCATTTTCGATGGCATCTTGCTCACTTTGTAGTGTCTTTTCTTTGTCCTCCGGATGGATTAGGTCTATAAATGATAAATTATTAGTAAGGAAATCTGATTTTGGATAGCCAGTCAGTTTTTCAATTTCATCGTTGATATAAATTTTAGTGGCATATTTATCATATTTTGATAAATAAACAGTACCAGGAATATTATTGGCTAATAATCTAAATTTTTCTTCACTTTCATTTATTGCTATTTCATTTGTAATTCGTTCGATTGATGCAGCAATGTTTCTTGCTAATGTTTGTAAGATATTGATTTCATCTTCACTCCAAATTCTTTTATTCTGAGTGTCATCAAATCCTAAAAATCCATGAAATTTATTTTTCACAAAAATCGGAAAAAGAATTAATGAAGTAACATCTACATTTAATAGTTTATTTCTTAAGGATTCATTTTCAATTTTGGAAACAGTCGCTTCAAATATTTGATTATTTAAAAGTGGCGTTAGCAATTCCTCAAAAAACTCATGAGGTAAATTCTGGAGCTTGACGTTATTCTCAGTTAGTTTGAGATTGTTAATTATCCATCGGTACTTTTGGCTGATCAATCCTGTAGTTGTATCATTTTCATAGTAATACGCTCTATGTGATTTTGTTGCTTTTCCCATGATTATAAGAACATCCGAAAAAATAGCAGTAATATCTTTACTATTTAAGAATTTTTCGGTGCAAAGTGCCATTGCCGAGAGTAATTCACTTTTATATTCTAATTTTTTGTCCACTTCATATCGCATTTGCGATGCGATTGCCAATGATATAATATCAGATGCTGTTCTTGCAAAATTGATGTCTTCGTTATCCCAATTTCTTATAACTATAGTAGTTTCAAAGCATAAGATACCAATTAATTCACCATTTGTTAAAATGGGTATATCGAGCGTGGATTTAATATGATTTTTAAAAAAATAGTTTTCGATGAATTCTGATATTTCCCATTTATTGTAAACATCTGAAGCGACAATTTGTTTTTTGTTTTTTATGGCTTCAAAATAAACTGGAAAATTTTTCTGTTCTAAAGTATTTCCTGTGCCAAATTCATTGCTGTCTAATAAATATATATTTTCGCAGCAAATGGTGTCTTGGGTATATTTCCAAAAACTTACCCGATTACATTTAGAAACATTTGCAGCGGCCTCTAATATTAACTTTATACTAATTTCAAAACTTTCAAAATTGCTAAAATTAGTTGTAGATAATTTTTTAATTATTTTGTTGTACTCTTCGTTTTTTTCTTGACGTATTCTATTTTCAGCCTCGATGTTTTTTAAAATAGTTATGTCCCTGGCTATACCGGAGTAACCGATTATTTTGTGGGAATCATTTCTGCGAATCATTACCTTTTGAGAAATCCAGACTATTTCGCCACTCTTTTTTAATAAAGGAATTTCAATAGTTGGAAAATCAAATTCGTTTTCTTCCAAATTTTGATAAAAATGCATCATTTCATCAATGTAATCCGGTCTTATGAATTCAGAATAATTTCGGGTTAGAATTTCATTCTCGTCGTAACCTAAAATTTTAATGGTGAAATCGTTGATAAACGTAAAATTACCATCATCATCTACTTCAAAAATAATATCAGTAGCCGTTTGAATTAAGTTTTTATATTGATTTTGAATTTGAATTTCATTCGTTATATCTTGACCAATTCCTATAAATAAATTATCTAAAAATTTTTTATCCTTTCATTGTATGTATTTATAGTCCCCATCCTTACATTTTAGTTTTCTAGTATATAATCTCTCGTCAACATAATTTTCGTGGTGTTTTTCTCCAATGAATTCATGATCTTCAGTAAGTCTCCAAAACTCCAATCCCATTACTTCTTTTGGAGTATATCCTAAAATTTGTATTATATTTTCACTACAAAATATAATTTCTCCTTTTTTATTACTTGCCACAGAGAGCGAATTTCCTTTGTTTACAATTTCATTGGTAAAGCTAAATTTATCTTTAATGTTTGATATAGAAGCATGTCTTATGTAATTGACAACCGAAACTAGTAAGGAGTAATTAAACAGCATAATAGCTGTATTCAGCGGTACTAACTCAAAAATAAAAATGGATATTAAGTAGGCAAAAACTAATACAACAAAAAACCAATACAATTTTATTGGTTTTAGAATGCTGTAGGAAAAGAAAAAAGCTATTATAAAAGCAATGCCAGGTAAAATATCAGGTGAAGAATAAATTAAATTTCTAGAAATAAAACCAAACGATAATACAAAAAGAATCTTGAAAATTTGCTGTATGTTTCGAAATACAAAAGATGATTTTTTACTAATAAAATATACTGCTAATAAAAATGCTCCTAAACTACAATTTACGACTAATAAACTTTTATTCCTTACGTTGAAAACTTCGAAAGTAATTTCGAAAATAGGAATTACAATGCCTAAAAATAAAAGATAGAGTTGGTATTCTTCACTTTTCGACGCCTCTTTGGAATAGTTTTCTAAATACTTATTGTCCAGTATAGATTTAATTTTTGAAAATTTATAAATCAATAAAAAAAGCAACAGAAATGAAAATGGAGCTATAATTCTAAATAAATTATCGCTTATAGCCGATTCATCAATTAATAAAAAATGATTGGAAATGATAAAATTATTGAACCAACTTAAAAAAGCAAAGCTAGGTTTGAAAAATAGTAAAGTACTACAGTATGATACCATAGAATATATTTGCTTAGGTTTGAAAGACTGATTTGGAGTTGTCTTAAGAGTTTTGAAATATATGAATTTTTTCAAAAAAAAACACAACTAAAAATGTTTTAATTGTGTGTTTTTTAAAGAAGATTCTAGATTTAGAACAATTTATTGAAACTCATTTTCTGAATCGATTCCTATAATTGCAACATAGATGGCATAGTACATGGAATACATAAACGGAATTGTTAGAAATACTCCGATGCAACATCCTATGAATCCTACCATTGATGCTATTATGGATACAATAACCAGCCCTAAAAGGACTAAGGGTTGTTTTGATACGATTATCATACTAGATTTTATAGCATCAAACGCTTTTAAATCACCAAAAATAATAAGGGGAATTGTTAAAAAAGTAAAAAAAGAAACTATCATGCTAATCAATGATCCAACTATTTTAATTCCAGTATAATCAACCAATGCGGATAAGCCGGTAGTAAATACTGAAATCAGTAGTGTGGCGATAACCAGTTCCTTAAAATATGGGGCTTTGTAATATTCCAGAATTGTTGAAACATGAAATTCCTCATCTTTTTCACCGCAATGTGCCATTTTAATTAAGCCAGCAGGAAAAGGACTTAACAGACAAGATAAAACTATTGCACCAACTACATAAACTAACATAAAAACATCTGAAACGTTTTCATTTTTTAAATTTTCTAATGATTTTTCGTTTATTATAGAAATTCCAAAAGTAAAAATTACTACTCCAGCTATTAGAATACCTATCAAAATTGAGAAAACAAAAATCATTAAACCTGCATATAGGGCAATTTTTTTATAGTTTTCAAATGCATGATTAAATACATTTCCAAAATCTAATTGGTATCCATTGTTCTTTATTTCTTCTATCTTTTCTTTAGTAGTTTTAGTCATTTAGCTTCTTTGTTTTATTAGGTGAATTGAATGTATTTATATTTTAAAATAGACTTCTTCAAAAGGAATTCTAAAACGTTCTCCATAGACGCCTTTTTCCTCCCGAAGACCGCATCCTATAATCATATTTATTTCGGATGAAGCAGGTAAATGTAATATTTTTTTTACTCTTAATGAATCAAAACCTTCCATAGGACAAGTGTCATAGTTTATTGCAGCCATGCTAATCATAAAATTTTGGGCTGCAAGCCCGGCACTTTTATGGGCAACAATGCGCATATCGCTTTGTCTTGCTTCTCTGTAAATAGGTTTGAATAATCCGATGATTTGAAAAGCAATAAATTTGATCATTCCAAAGATTCCCAAAAAATCAAAGTAAAGTGTAGGAATGATTTTTTGATAATAATTTAAAGCAAATTTTTCTCTTTTTGAATAAGCGGATTCAGGTTTGTCTCCATACAACGATTTTAAATAATCAATGTTTGATTGCACTCTTTTTCTCCATAAATCTTTTCTAGTCACAACAATAACCATTTGCTGGGCTGTTTTTGCTGCATTTTGATCAAAACTAGCCTCTGTTATTTTTTGTATAATTTCAGGAGAAACAATATGATAAAATTCCCAAAGTTGCAGATTACTGCTCGTAGCTGCCAGCGTTGCTAATTGAATGCATTCTTTTACTTTTTGTACATCAATGGGTTCGTTTTTGAAAACCCGAACGGACCGTCGGTATTTAATGGCTTCGCTTACCGATTTTTCATTGGTTACAACCATTTTAATATTTTTTTAATTGTTTTTAATTTATCATTATAAGGTGCATAACGCATCGGTAAATCCAGCCAATTTGCTTTTTTTACGATTCCTTTTTTATGCGAAAAAGTGTCAAAACTCAAACTACCATGATAAGCGCCAATTCCACTATGGCCAACACCTCCAAAAGGCAATCTTTTATTAGAAAAATGAATTACAGTATCATTAATACAGCCACCCCCAAAAGAATATTTTTGTATAATTTTTTGTGCAAAGGAATGATTTTCCGTAAAAACATATAATGCTAAAGGTTTCTCGTATTTAGATATTATAGCATTTATTTCTGTCTCATTTTCATAGGAAAGAATAGGTAGCAAAGGTCCAAAAATTTCCTCTTGCATGATAAGGCTGTCAGCACTCGATTCATCAATAAGTGTAGGGGAGATGTAACAATTTTCAATTTCAGATAGGCCTCCAAAAACCACTTTATCTTCCTCAATCATACTGACTAGGCGAAGCCAGTTCTTTTGATTTATAATGCGGGCGTAATCAGGGGATAGTTTAGGATTTTCACCGTATGCTTTGGTGATTTCTTCTTTCATGAATTCCAAAAAATGGCTTTTCATATTTTTTTGAATCAAAATATAATCGGGTGCAATACACGTTTGTCCAGCGTTTATGAATTTTCCCCAAACAATTCTTTTGGCAGCGAGTTTTAAATTAGCAGTTTCATCAATAATACAAGGGTTTTTTCCGCCAAGTTCCAATGTTACGGGAGTTAAGTTTTCGGCAGCAGCTTTTGCCACAATTTTGCCAACCGGAACACTTCCTGTAAAAAAGATATAATCCCAGCGTTGAGAAAGCAAATTCTGAGTGACTTCAACTCCGCCTTCTACAACTGCTACATGACTGATTTGGAATGTTTTTTTAATAATTTTCGCAATTATTTCGGATGTTTTTGGAGTGAGTTCAGAAGGTTTTAGGACCACTTGATTTCCTGCAGCGACAGCAGAAATTAAAGGACAAAGAGCCAGTTGAAACGGATAATTCCAAGGCGCTATAATTAATACTTTGCCGTAAGGCTCCTTGTAAATATAATCGGTGGAAGGGAAATTGAGAATGGAAGGGAATACTTTTTTTGGTTTAGCCCATTTATGTAAATTCTTTATAGTGTCTTTTAATTCAGAAATAACATAATTGGTTTCTGTGAGTACTGCTTCAAAAGCCGGTTTTCTGAAATCATCATATAAAGCCTGAATAATTTCATTTTCATGAGTGATAATTACATTCAGTAACTTTATTAAGGTTTCTTTTCTAAATCCTATAGTCGTTTTGTAATTCATTAGGTACGCACAATTTATTTAGTGCTATGCAAGTTAATTTTTATAATTTACATAATGAATTATTCTTTAAAAAAATTACAGCGCATCCCAGATGGAGTCTGATGGAGTAGGAGCAGTTATGGTTAAGGCTTCTTTTGTAACAGGATGGATGAATGTTAATTTTCTGGCATGTAAATGAATGCCGCCATCAGGGTTACTGCGGTCAAATCCATACTTTAAATCTCCTTTTATAGGCGAACCTATAGCAGAAAGTTGTGCCCTGATTTGGTGATGTCTTCCAGTATGGAGATTGATTTCTAATGCAAAATAATTATTGAGTTCGTTAAATACTTTGTAATCCAAACTGGCTAATTTACTTTCAGGAACTTCTTTACTATGCGCTTTTGAAGTGTTATTTTTTTCGTTTCTTTTTATATAATGAACGAGATTATTTTCGTCTTTTGAAGGTTTGCTTTTTACGATTGCCCAATACGTTTTTTGAGTTTCTCGATTGCTAAAGAGTTCATTCATTCGGGTTAAAGCCTTACTTGTTCTGGCAAAAACGACTATTCCAGTTGTAGGTCTATCTAAGCGATGTACAACACCCAGAAAAACTTCTCCGGGTTTGTTGTATTTATCTTTGATGTATTCTTTGACAACCTCACTCAAAGGTTTGTCACCGGTTTTATCACCTTGCACAATATCGCCCACACGCTTATTAACTACAATAAGATGGTTGTCTTCATGTAGAATTTGTAGGTTGTTTTTATTCGAAATTATTTTCATTTGGATTTTTAGATTGTTGGACTTCTTAGATTTTTAGATTTTAGATTAGTTAGATTATTTAGATTTTAGACTAGTATTACAGTCTAAAAATCGAGGTTGTCTAAGAAAGTCTATAACAAAGTTGCTCTAAATCTAGAAGTCATTTTAATAATTTCTTCCAACATATTTGTTAATTCTATTAAATCTTCTGAATTGATAAAACCCAAATCGGATGAAATAAGAATCTGTGTTTCAATTTCATAAGCTGAACCAATAGCAATTTCTAAAAATCGTGCAAAGTCCTTATTGGATTGTCTTGACGATCCTTCAGCAATATTAGATGGAACTGAAACAGAAGCCTTTCTTAATTGATTTGTTAGTCCAAATTTTTCTTCGTTAGGAAAAGATAAAGTCACTTTATAAATTTTAGAACAAAAAAATCTACTTTTTTTCCAAATTTCCAACTCTTTGAATCGATGCATTTTTATGAATTTTAACTTCTTAGAATTTTAAACTACTTAGAAATTGAATCTAAATGGTCTAACTATCTAAAAATCTATGATGTCTAAATTAATATTGCTCATTAGCATTAGGAAAATCACTAGATTTCACATCAGCAACATACTGACTGATTGCAGTTGTCATTCCTTCGTATAAATTCATGTATCTTCTCAAGAAACGAGGACTGAATTCATTGTTCATTCCCAACATATCGTGAATAACCAAAACTTGTCCGTCAACACCACCACCTGCACCAATACCAATAACTGGAATCGAAATACTTTGAGCAACCTGTTGCGCTAAATGTGCTGGAATTTTTTCTAAAACTAAAGCGAAGCAACCCAGTCTTTCAAGCAATATAGCATCTTCTATTAGTTTATGTGCTTCTTCTTCTTCCTTGGCACGAACTGTATACGTTCCAAATTTATAGATAGATTGTGGGGTTAAACCCAAATGTCCCATAACTGGAATTCCTGCGTTTAATATTTTCTTGATAGATTCTTTAATTTCTTTTCCACCTTCCAGTTTTACGGCATGTCCACCACTTTCCTTCATGATTCTGATGGCAGAACGCAACGCTTCTTTTGGGTCAGATTGGTAACTTCCAAAAGGTAAATCAACCACAACCAAAGCTCTTTCTATCGCTCTTACAACAGAAGATGCATGATAAATCATTTGGTCCAAAGTAATAGGTAAAGTCGTTTCGTGCCCAGCCATTACATTCGAAGCCGAATCACCAACAAGAATTACATCGATTCCAGCAGTATCAACAATTTTAGCCATCGTATAATCATAAGCGGTCAGCATGGAAATTTTCTCTCCATTGGCTTTCATTTCAATTAATGACTTTGTTGTAATTCTTTTGTAATCTTTTTTTGCTACAGACATGGATTGTTACTTTTTGCCACAATTTTAGGTGACAGGTTATAAAATGTAAAAGTAGTAAAACAAATTCTTTAGAAACAAAAAAATGGGTCCGAAAAATCGAACCCATTTTTGAGTAATTCTTATAAATAGTATACTAATGCTTCAAATCAGTGAATTCTGTGTCGGCTGCAAACGCTGAATTTGTTTTTTCAACAATTTTTTCTTTTGCTAAAGTAAAATTTGCTGTTTGCTTAATGTTTAATGATGACGTTCCAATTGCTACTTTATAAGAACCTGCTTCGGCAATCCAAGCATTTTTGTTAGGAATGAATGAAGCTAAATCTTTTGAATTTAGTGTCAATACAATCGTTTGACTTTCTCCAGGTTGTAATAAGTTAGTTTTACCAAAAGCTTTTAGTTCTTCGGTTGGTTTATCAATTGTTTTTGCTGGAGCGGAAAGATATAATTCTACTACTTCTTTACCTGCTATTTTACCAGTATTTTTTACAGTTACGGTAACATTCATATTTTCTGTAAATGTACTTGAACTTAATTTTAAATTAGATACATCAAATGTAGTATAGGATAATCCGTAACCAAATTCGTAAGATGGTTTTACATGGAATGTATTGAAATAACGGTATCCAACATAAATTCCTTCTTCATAAGTTACACTTGTAGGATTTTCAGCAGGTGTTCCAATCCAGTTTTTAGCTGATGGTGTATCTTCATATTTTACTGGGAAAGTCATTGTTAATTTTCCAGAAGGAGTTACTTTTCCAGAGAAAACATCTGCAACAGAATTTCCACCTTCTTGACCCGGTTGCCAAGGTAAAAGTATAGCATCTACTTTATCTTTCCAGCTTGCCGTTTCGATTACACCACCAATATTTAAAACTACAACCACTTTTTTGCCTTGAGCATGAAAAGCTGCTGAAACAACATCGATTAAGTTGATTTCATCTTGAGCCAAATTAAAATCTTCATCTACTTTACGGTCATCACCTTCACCAGCATTTCTTCCAATTGTGATTAATGCCAATTCAGAAGTGTTCGCTTTATTTTTAATAACTTCTTGGTTTAATTCTAATTCAGGAAGTCTTTTTGGAGTTGCCAATAAACCTTCTTTTTCACGTCTTTTTGTTTCAATCTCTTTTTGAGTAGCCATAAAAGGCTTGTATAATCCTTCTAATTCTTTGTCAATAGAAAATCCGGAGTTGGTTAATCCTTCAATTAATGAAACAGAATAGGCTTCGTTAACATCACCACTACCAGTTCCGCCAGAGATAAAATCATAAGAGGTTACACCAAAAACGGCTAATGGAGCTGATTTTGAAGTAAAAGGCAATACATTGTTATTGTTTTTTAATAAAACAACCCCTTCTGCAGCAGCTTGTCTTGTAACTTCTGCATTTTCTTTTAAGTTTGGTTTGTTAGAATATTTGTAATTGCTCATTGCCGGAGATCTCATAACCAATTCCAATACTCTTCTTAAATTGATATTGATTTCGTCTTTAGATAATTTACCGCTTTTTATATCTTCAACAATTGCATTTTGTTGTGCAGGTAAACCTGGCATTAATAAATCATTTCCTGCTGTAAGTTGTTTGGCAACATCACTAACAACGTCTTTATCCATAATATTTCTAAACCCATTATAACCTCCAAACCAGTCTGTCATCACTAATCCTTTAAAACCCCATTCATCACGAAGTACGGTAGTTAATAGATCTTTACGTGCTGATGTGTAAGTACCATTTAAAAAGTTATAAGATGACATTACCGTCCATGGTTGTGACTCTTTAACAGTAATTTCAAATCCTCTTAGGTATATTTCGCGTAACGCTCTTTCGCTAACATGTGCATTAACACCCATTCTGTTTCTTTCCTGATTATTGGCAGCAAAGTGTTTTATTGAAGTTCCTACACCATTAGATTGTATACCATTTACCATTGCAGCTGCAATTTTTCCAGCTATTAATGGGTCTTCAGAATAGTATTCAAAATTTCTTCCACATAATGGGTTTCTGTGAATATTCATTCCTGGACCTAATAAAACATCTACTCCATATTCTTTTACCTCATTACCCATTGCTTTACCAACAGTATTGATAAGTGCTATATTCCAAGTAGAAGCTAATGCCGTTCCCACAGGGAATGCGGTAGCATAATACGTGTTCGAATCCTCATCTCTAATGGATTTAATACGCAAACCAGCAGGACCATCAGATACAATTACGGAAGGAATTCCTAAACGAGAAATGGCTGTTGTTCCTCCTGCAGAACCGGGAACTTTAGCGGTGTCTTTTTCAGTGGAAAACTGCATTTTAGCCCAGTCAAAGCCGGGCATCCCAATTCCAATAAGCATACTCGCTTTTTCGTCATCCGTCATCTGATTGATTAAATCTTGGATTCGGTCTTGAGTTGAAAGACGGTAATCTTCGTATCGGTCTAACTTTCCATTTTTATTTAAGTCAGAAAAGGTAAGTCCATTAACAGTGATTATTGGGTTGGGTGTAGTCTCTTTTATTTCTGGGTTTTTTGCCCAAGAAATTCCAGAAATGACAAGCGCTGAAAGAAGCGAAGTCTTTGCGATTTTTGAAATTGAATTGTTCTTCATTTGGTTTTTTTAGTAAATAGTTTTTTTATTGCTTCATTATGAAGCAATATTAATTATTTTTTTTAATATTTGCAAAAAAAGATAGTTTATTTTTTGATTATCAGTTTTTAAAGTGAAAATTATAATCAATTTCGTATTTTCGCAATCAACATAAAATAATGGAATTTAATAAAATAATAGAGGGGAAATCAGCTGAAGCTTGGGACATATATATCCCAAATTTATCCGTGGATTGTGTCGTTTTTGGATTTCACGACACTACCTTAAAAGTATTGGTTACAAGACTAAAAGAGGTAGATTTTTGGGCTCTTCCCGGAGGATATGTTTTAAAAACAGAAAATCTTAAAGAGGCGGCCAATAGAATTTTATTTAGTAGAACAGGTGCAGAAAATATTTATTTGCAAGAATTTAAAGTTTTTAGTGATTTAAATCGATCTGATGGAATTTTTGATAAGTTTCCGGACACGCTATGGAACAAACAGCGATTTCTATCCGTTGGATTTTATGCTTTAGTCGATTTTCATCATGTAAATTTAGTTATGGATGATTTTTCTGATGCGTGCGAATGGAAATCAATTGATGAATTGCCAGATTTTATGATGGATCACAGAAGTATTTTTGATAAAGCATTAGAAACCCTTCGCAGACAATTAAATCATAAACCGATTGGCTACAGTTTATTGCCTGAAAAATTTACTATGCCTGAACTTCAAAAATTGTATGAAATTATTTTAGCAAAGAAATTGAATCGCGGTAATTTTTATAGAAAGATGCTGCGTTATGATATTCTCGAAAAATTAGAAGAAAGTAGAAAAGGGGGAGCGCACAAAGCACCGGATTTATATAAATTTGATTTAGAAAAATACCGATTAGCACTTAAAAATGGATTGAATGAAGGTTGGTAAAAGTTTTAAATTGATAAAATGAGTGAATTTGTATCTTCATCATTGAAGGTGAATAAAAATTACGTCTTCTTCTTTACTGGAATCATTTTAAGAAACCAGCGAAAGAAATCTTTATAAAATCTTTATGTCTTGTTCAGATATATTATAAAATACTTACAACATATCATTTAACTTTGTAGTGTTAATAAGAAAGATAGTTGTGAAAAGTATTTTAAACCAAATAAAAAGAGAAAACCAATACCTGATATGTGTATTGTCTGTAAGCATAGTTGCTTCATTGTGCTTATTTACCAGAGATTATTTGGATTACAAAATTGTGGGTTATTTATTGCTGGTTGTAGTTTCTTTATTAGCTACATTTTTAGATATTTTGCCAGTATTGTTAAGTGCTGTATTAAGTGCTTTAATCATGAATTTTTTCTTTTTGAAACCCTATTATACTTTTCATATCAGTAATGCCGAAGATTCTTTATTATTGTTTTTGTTCTTTCTAATTGCACTCATTAATGGTGTTTTAACCAATAAAATTAGAAAAGCCGAAAAAATAATGCAACTAAAAGAAGTCAGGGTAAATACAATGAAGTTGTACAATGCTTTATTAGATTCATTATCACATGAATTGCGCACACCCATTTCTACAATTATGGGCTCCATAGATACGATACAAAGTAAAACGTTAACTATTTCCGAGGAAAATAAGCAAAAATTGTATTCAGAAATCGAAAAAGCATCTTTACGATTGAATCATCAAGTGGAGAATTTATTAAATATGTCCAGATTGGAATCGGGGGTAATACAACCAAAAATGGATTGGTGTGATTTAAAAGAATTGGTATATAATGTTTTGGATAGTTTGAAGGATGATTTGCAGTTTCATAAAGTTGAAGTTGTTGCCGGTGAAAACCTGCCTCTCTTTAAATTAGATTATGGTTTGACAGAACAAATTATTTACAATCTGGTTTTTAATGCTTCGCAATACGCCCCAAAAGGAGCTAAAATTGAAATTAAAGTGGAGCACAATCCGGATATTGATTTTGAGTATAATTCCTCTAAAGCGATGCCTTGTGTAATCACCATTTCCGATGATGGAAACGGTTTTCCTGAAGCCGAAATTGATAAAGTCTTTGATAAGTTTTACAGATTGCAAAATTCAAAAACAGGAGGAACTGGATTAGGATTATCTATTGTGAAAGGTTTTGTTGAAGCCCAAAATGGTAAAATTACCTTAGAGAATAAAGAAGAAGGCGGGTCAGTTTTTAAAATATATTTCCCGGCATTAGTAATGAATACAGCAGCCATTTCAAATGAATAATTCAGCCGAAATATTAATCGTAGACGATGAAGTCCAAATTAGGAAATTACTCGAAATCGCTTTAGAGTCAAATGGGTATAAAACTATTTGTGCTGTAAATGCAAAGGAAGGGATAGCGCTTGCAGCAAATCATCAGCCTGATTTAATCATCTTGGATTTAGGTTTACCGGACGAAGATGGCCAGGTAGTTTTAAAAAGAGTTAGAGAATGGTATACAAAACCTATTCTGATCTTAACTGTAAAAAATGCCGAAGAAGAAATTGTAAAAGCACTGGATAATGGCGCTAATGATTATTTAGTAAAACCATTTAGAACTCAGGAGTTATTAGCACGAATTCGCACTGCTTTACGAAATTTAAACCAAAATGAAAATGAACCCATAATTGAGTTTGGTGAAATTTTAATTGATTTTACGGCTAGAATTGTCAAGTTAAAAAATGAAATACTAAAGTTAACAACTACGGAATATAACTTGCTTTCCATTTTGGTAAAAAACGAAGGGAGAGTACTCACACATCAGTATTTGCTCAATCAGGTTTGGGGCAATAGCTACTCTGATCAAACCCAATATTTGCGTGTTTTTGTGGCTCAACTCCGCAAAAAAATTGAAGAGGACCCCAACCGACCGAAGTACATCATAACAGAATCGGGAGTAGGTTATCGCTTTAACAGCTGTTAACATTCATTTACTTAGAGTAATCAACTTTAGGTACTAATCAAAAAAGATAAAAATCATTGTATTGTATGTATAAAACATCACAATAAGGATTTCTATTGTCTAATAATTAATGCGTACTACAATCTAAAAATTAAATTTAAAATGAATAAATCAACAATTCAAAAAGTCAGCGCCGCATCACTTCTGGTTGCACTAGGAATTATTTATGGCGACATAGGAACGAGCCCTTTGTATGTAATGAAAGCCATTATTGGAGAAAGAGAAATATCAGAATTACTTGTTTATGGCGGTATTTCGTGTGTTTTTTGGACCCTTACATTTCAAACGACCTTTAAGTATATTTTACTAACGCTTTCAGCAGATAACCATGGCGAAGGTGGTGTTTTTTCCCTTTATGCACTTGTAAAGCGTTTTGGAAAAGGAAAATTAGTTATTCCTACGATACTTGGTGCGACAACGCTCCTGGCAGATGGAATTATTACGCCTCCTATTTCTGTAGCTTCTGCAGTGGAAGGTTTAAGAGATGTGGTTCCCAATATCCCAACGATACCAATTGTAATTGCAATATTATCAGGACTGTTCTTTTTTCAACGATTTGGAACACAAAAAGTAGGTTTCTTTTTTGGACCGGCCATGGTAGTTTGGTTTTCCATGCTTTTTGTATTAGGAGCTGCTCAAATAGTAGAGCATCCTGCTATTTTAACTGCTTTAAACCCAATGTATGCGTATGAATTATTAGTAGAATATCCGCATGGATTTTGGTTATTGGGGGCTGTTTTTTTGTGTACAACTGGTGCGGAGGCATTGTATTCAGATTTGGGACATTGTGGAAAAAAGAATATCAGAATCACATGGATTTTTGTTAAAATCGCATTGGTTGTAAATTATTTAGGCCAAGCCGCATGGCTTATGAATCAGGAAAATACGTTTCTTGATGGAAGAAATCCTTTTTATACCATCATGCCGCAATGGTTTTTGCTTCCGGGAGTAATCATTGCCACTTTTGCGGCTATTATCGCATCACAAGCTTTGATAAGTGGTTCCTATACGTTAATAAATGAAGCGATGTCTCTCAACTTTTGGCCAAGAGTAGCGATGCGAAACCCAACAAATTTAAAGGGACAAATTTACATTCCATCGGTGAATACAATTCTTTGGGTTGGCTGTATTCTGATGATTTTATATTTTAAAAATTCATCAAATATGGAAGCAGCTTATGGTTTTTCAATAACTATTGCGATGCTGATGACCACTGTTCTTTTAAATTATTATTTGATTTATATAAGAAAGATGAATAGAATTTTGATAACCTTAATTATTACAATTTTTGTCATTATCGAAATTTCATTTTTCATTGCTAATATTGTAAAAATCAAAGAGCGTTGGATGTTTTTGTTCTTTGAACTTTTTATTTTCATGACCATGTATGCTTGGTTTTTTGCCAGAAAAATTAATAATAAATTTCTAAAATTCACTAATTTAACGGAGCATACGCAACAACTGCAGGAATTGAGTAATGATATTGGGATTTCCAAGTATTCAACCCATTTAATTTATCTATCTAAGGCAGATAGGAATTATGAAGTTGAAGAAAAAATACTGAAATCTATATTTTCTAAAAAACCAAAAAGAGCTGATGTGTATTGGTTTTTTCACATTAACAGAACCAATGATCCTTTTACCTTAAATTATGAAGTTATTGAGCTGTTGGACGATAAGGTCATCAAAATTGTATTGAATATTGGTTTCCGAATTCAACCCAAAGTGGAATTGTATTTTAAGAAAATTGTGCAGGATTTGGTCCAAAACAAAGAATTAAATTTACACATTCGACCGGATGGCTCTACTAAATACAATGCTGAGCCCGATTTTAAATTTATTATTTTAGAAAAATTCTTATCTGTAGAAAATGAGTTTACAGTTAAAGACGGACTTTTATTAAATTCCTATTACATGTTGAAAAATTGGTCACTTTCGGACACAAAAGCCTTTGGATTGGATAAAAGTGATGTTGAAATTGAGGAGGTACCTTTTGTATATCAACCTATTCTAAAATTGGAATTAAAAAGAAAGTAAATTCCAGTATTCAGTCGCAGTTTGCAGTATTCAAATTATTAAATATCTGAATCGCAAACTGCGACTGATCAATTTTTTTACAGTCTGAAAGATTCACGGCAATCGTTAATCCATGAATACAATTTAATAGTCATCATTATTCAAGTCAGACTCCTCTTTATTTGCTTTTTTGTAATCATTATTTAAAAAATTGGTATACTCTTTTTTATCCTTCTGATTTTTTTTAATAATAAATACGATCAAAATAACTACACAAACGGCAACAATACCTACTATTATCCAATTGATTTTCATTGCTTTTATTTTAAATTAACGATACTATTTTTTAAGTTTAGGATAAAAATGAACCGCTTAACAGTCCGCCATATTCACAGCGATTGCTAAACCGCCTTCGGAGGTTTCTTTGTATTTATTGTTCATATCCTTGGCCGTTTGCCACATGGTATCCACCACTTTGTCTAAAGGTACTTTTGCATTTTTAGGGTCTGTTTCTAATGCTAATTCGGCAGCATTAATGGCTTTTATGGCACCCATCGTATTTCTTTCGATACACGGAATCTGGACTAATCCACCAATAGGATCACACGTTAAACCAAGATGATGTTCCATGGCAATTTCGGCAGCCATTAAAACCTGTTCCGGAGTTCCACCCATTAATTCACATAAAGCTGCTGCTGCCATTGATGATGAAACGCCAATTTCTGCCTGACAACCGCCCATTGCAGCAGAAATAGTAGAACCTTTTTTGAAAATACTTCCTATTTCGCTGGCTACCATCAGGAATTGCTTGATTTCTTTTTCGCCAGCATTATGATTTTCGATAACTAAATAATACATTAATACAGATGGAATTACGCCCGCACTTCCGTTTGTTGGAGCTGTAACCACACGTCCTAAAGCGGCATTAACTTCATTTACAGCAAGTGCAAAACAGCTTACCCATTTTAGTATTTGGCGAAATTTCACTTCGGTTTTTCTGATTTCTTCTAACCAAGTTTGCGGAGAATCATAGTTTGCTAAGCCAATGAGGTTTTGGTGCATATCAAACGCACGACGGCGGACATGTAATCCTCCGGGCAAAATCCCTTCAGAATGACAACCGATATACATGCATTCCAACATGGTATTCCAAATGCGCATTAATTCATGATGAATGTTTTCTTCGGAACGCATCGATTTTTCATTCTCATAAACGATTTCCGATATCTTTTTATGCTCTTTTGTGCAGTAGTCCAAAAGTTCAGTAGCCTTATCGATTGGGAAAGGAAAAGCGCATTTTATAGCAATTTTTTTCTTGGCATTGATGCGTTCTTCTTTTACTACAAATCCGCCGCCAATAGAGTAGAAGGTAGATGAATATTCTTTATCATCCGTTGTTTGAACTGTAAAAGTCAAACCATTGGCATGAAAAGGAAGGAAGTTTTTATTGAAAATAATGTCTTCTGAAAAATGAAAAGGAATTTGCTTTTCATTGCCAAAATTGATTTCATTTTTATCCTTGATTGATTTAATAATTCCATCGATACTTGAAACTGGAATATATTCAGGATCCTGCCCGCTTAAACCCAGCATGATTGCCAAGTCCGTTGCGTGACCTTTGCCTGTAAGGGAAAGGGAACCGTATAAATCTATTTTTACGCTGCTTACGGTATGCATTAAGTTTTCGCTTCGCAATTCTCCAAGAAAACGTTCCGCTGCACGCCAAGGCCCAAGAGTATGCGAACTCGAAGGCCCGATACCAATTTTTAGCATGTCAAAAACAGAGATACATTCTTCCATATTATTTAGTAGGTTTTATTTACTGCAAATATAATCGAATGTAATACCGATTGCGAGCCAAAGAAGGTAAATGATGGATATTTAATAAAATTTCTATTGTATTTTAATTATTTCTTAACAGATTGTGATTTTTCATTGCTCTGCCTATTTTGTTTAAGCAGTAAATAATAACTAATCGTTTTTACTGTTTCTCAAATTAATCGAAAAAATAAATTCTGATAATCACTATTTTATTGGATAGGTAAAAATTGTAAATAGTTCTAAATCATATTTGAAAAATAATATATAACTTTGATACACAGCGTGTTTGTGGTAAAATAAAGGACGCTTATTTATACCCTTTATTTTATTTTTTAACAGGGAGTTATAAATTTAATTTCAAATTTTTTATTGTTCAGGGTGAATCCAAAAAATAGTACATAATTTAATGCTCAAATGGAATGAAAAATTTATTTACGCTAGTAATGGCTGTTGCATTTACCACTATGGGATTTGCTCAGGACAATAGGAGTAAAACAGGGAACATGCATGATCTGATGGATAATAAAATGGAGTACACCTGTGAGATGCATCCTAATGTTATGGAAGAGTATCAAGGAAAATGCCCTGCCTGCGGAATGGAGTTGGTTAAAGCTGAAAATAGTACCAAAACATATTGCCCAATGTGCAAGGAAAAAACAACAATGAAAGATGGTAAATGCCCTAAATGTTCTAAGCAAACTACATCGCATAAAGAGGACGGGCTATCTAAAAAAGAGCATGTGTGTACGTGTTGGCAGGATGAAAGCATGACTCAGGGTAAATGCTCCAAATGTGGCGCTAAAATGGAAGAGATGAAATAAAATTTACTTAAGAATTAAAATTATATTTCTTTCTTTGCAAGTTCTTTATTATCATAATACTTCATATTGTATTTTCCACCAACGACAAATGCTCCGGCTATAAGAACTAGATTTTTAATAATGTATTGCCCCGCCATTGTAGGACAATAGGGAAAAGCGTCAAAACAAATTCTAGGCAAGATAAAAAGTGGGAAAAAAGTAACTGCCATATGTAACAACAATAAGATTATTGTAAAAGGAACAAGTCTTTTTATAAGCAGTCCCAGTCCTATAATTACTTCAGCCACACCAAGAATTGGGATGAATATTTCAGGGCGGAACCAATAGACCGTCTTTTCAACGAGTTCTTCTGCAGGGCTCATTCCAATAACCTTCAAAGCTCCAAACCAAATAAAAACTATGGCAATGGCAATTCGCATGATGTCTATGCTATGCTTTTCCATTTGTTTACTGAAATGAAAATAAAAAGAATGAAAAACTTGGTTCATGCGAAAGATTTATTAAAATTTATCTTCGTAAAGAAAGCAAAAAAAACAGAACAGAAATTATAATTTTTTTATTTGTTGTGATTTTTTTGAAGTACTGCACTACAGAATCGCAAATCCTAAATTCAGGGCTAATTATCGGTCACTTGCAGGTAAACTAATGTGAGTGCTGCAGTTGTCATAATAAGAAATGCTATAATCCCAAGGATATTAGCAGTTCTCCCGTTTGTATATTCTCCCATCACATTTTTGTTGTTTGAAATATGCAGAATAATAGCAATTAATACAGGTGCGGTCAAGCCATAAAGAATTGCAGTGTATAGCAGTGCTTTTATTGGTGAAATACCAATATAATTTAAGGATAAACCTAATATCAGTGAAATCGCAATAACAATATAAAATGCTTTTGCTTCATGAAATTTTTTGTCCAGCCCCTGTTCCCAACCAAAAGTTTCGGTGATAATATAAGAAAGGGAGCCGCTTAAAACGGGAATAGCCAAAAGGCCTGTACCAATAATCCCAATTGCAAAAAGAAGGTATGCGGAATTACCTGCTAATGGTTTTAATGCCATTGCTGCTTGCTCCACAGTTTCAATTTGATGAATTCCACTTTTAAATAAAACGGTTCCGGTAGTAAGAATAATAAAAAACATGACCAAACCAGAGAAGGACATCCCGAAGTCGACATCTTCTTTCATCTCATTAATTATTTTTTTATTTACCATTAAATGCTTTTTCCTATGTTTCATTTCTTCCACTTCCATGGATGCCTGCCAAAAAAACAGATAAGGAGAGATAGTCGTTCCAAGGATAGCAACAAGAATGCCGATATAATCTTTGTTAAATTGTATCGTAGGAATAAAGGTTGCCTTGAGTATTTCCATTAAATCCTGTTCGTATAAAAAGGGTACAATTAAATACACCAAAAGAACTACACAGAGGTATTTGAGTGTTGAAGCAATTTTTTGATACGGTAAATAGACAATTAATACCAACAGAATGATAGTGAAAACAACACTAAAAAAAGTGGCTTCAATTGTGGGGAACAGTAAATTACCTACTGCACCCATTGCAGCAATATCAGCGCCGATATTCATTATGATAGCAGGGAAACTGAAAAGTAACATGAGATACAAAACGGGTCTTGGATAATTTTTTTTAAGTGTACCTGTTAAACCCTGTGCAGTAACCAGACCAATTCTGGCGCACATTTGTTGAATTGAAGCCATTAGTGGAAAAGCAATAAGCGCAGTCCATAATGTTGAGAGTCCAAATGCAGCACCTGCCTGAGAATAAGTAGCAATTCCGGAAGGATCGTCGTCACTGGCACCTGTTATTAAACCGGGTCCTAAGAGTTTCCAAAAACGCATAAACTTGGTTAATATTCTTTTCTTGGCATCCATTTTTTAACTGCTTTTGAGTTAGTAACCGATAACACAATTGTGATTCGTAAAAGTACAACCATATCCTATGTTTTTAATCTCTTAGTTAGGTGCAAAATTTTGAAGACTAAAATTCGAGATTGTCAATTGGCAACAGATTACCACTTTTTTGATAAGCGCTTTGTTAATTTCCGGATTAAAAAGGATATCCAATGGCTAAATTGAAAACTAAATTTTCTTTTCTCCAGGTGCCATTTCCAAAACTTATTTTATCTAAAACCCAACGTTCGCCATCGGGCAGATACGGTTTCCGAATAGGGAAGGCGAAGTCCGTTCTAAGAATAAGAAAAGAGAAATCAAAACGCAATCCGACTCCTGTCCCAACGGCTATTTCGTTCAGGAATTTTTTAGAAAATTGAGCGCCCGGTTTTTCGGGATTATCTTTCAATAGCCATATATTTCCTGCATCTACAAATAACGCACCTTTTACAAAGTCGTAAATTTTGGCTCGGTATTCCGTGTTAAATTCCAGTTTTAAATCACCTGATTGATCTGCCAAAAAAGAACTGGTAGTAGCAGAACCATCAAAACTTCCAGGGCCTATGGAACGTGCACGGAACGCTCTTAAACTATTGGTTCCACCAATGAAGAACTGCTTTATAAATGGCATTTCACGCGAATTTCCGTAAGCAAATCCAGCTCCGACAATAATTCTACTGGCCAGTTGGGAGTCCGGTCCTAATTTTAAATAATGTCTAAAATCGTTTTCTATTTTAACAAATTGGCTAAATGGAACATCAAATAGTTTAATGGTGTCCCCTTTTTGAATATTTGCTCCCGTAACTAATCCGGCAATGTTTCCAGCAAGATCTATAGTGCCTTTGTAGTAAAATGTATTTTTCTTTCTTTTTTGTAATGTATTGGTGTAAGTATAGGAATACGATGGTCCAAAGATTAATTGTTTTTCGATTACTTTCCCCAAAGAAGCATTAGCTAAAATTTGTTCTTGGTATAAGGGCGTTACATTTTGCGGACTGGCATAAGTGATCTCTGTAACATTAAAGAGGTGTTCTTTTCGCTCATTTTCTTTCCATAAATAACCAAAGGAGCCTTTGAATGTTTGTAAGGAATATAATTTAATCCTGTTTTGAAATTCATATCCTATTGTAGCTTTTGTTTTTGGCACAAAACCACTTGCGGGGTTTAGTTTAAAAGGAGATACAAATCTTGGCCAGACCAAATTAGCTTCAGTACCAACGCGATATACATTAAAACCGCTGTTTTGTCCGGAAACTTGTACTTCAACGCCACCAAATGCAGAAATGGTAAGCAATTCTGCACCTCTAAAAGCATTTCGATTACTCCAATTAAAATTCAGTTCTGTTCCGGTATAATTAGCGGAATTGGTTTTTGCCAGGACTTCCATCCGAATTGACTTTTTTGGTAACGGAGTAAGGTAATAATAGGCATCCAGATAATTTCCAATCGTATCAGAAGCCCTAAACTGATTTTTCACAAATTTGAAAGTACCCAAATTCACTAAGCGATTCAAAGATAAATTATGATCGGTACGATTGTATAAATCTTCTTTTTTGAAATACAGTGCCCGATCAAAAACGCGTGGTTTGAATAAATTTTCAGGATCTATAATGGTAAAATCATTGTATTTTTTAATTGAATTATAATCAATTTTCAAACTATCAGAGGCAATAGAGTAGTTTGGATAAACAATGATTTTATTAATTTTGAATGGCGTTTCGGCTAGTTTGGGTGTTTCGTCTTTTACTTTTACGATGAGGTCAACCTGATGATCGGCAACGGTACTGTCCACCTGAACTTTGAGGTAATCGGGATTAAAGTAAAAGAAACCTTTTTCTTTTAGTCTGGCGTCAATTCGAATTCTTTCCAGTTTTATAGCATCAAGACTGTATCCCTGATCTTTTTTTAACAGACTTCTGCGTCTGGTATTGCGGACAGCCTTTGAAATTATAGAGGAATCTGTTGGGAATTTCACTTCTCTGATTTTATATTGTTTTCCCGGTTTTACACTATATTCTGCAGTTGCTCTTTTACCTTTTCTGGTTGAATCTGCGGTGGTTTTCGCATTGAAATAACCACTATTTTCAGAGAAATTTTGTACCACACTTTTACTGTACTCTAAATCGACCTGACTGTATAAGACGGGTGGTTCTCCCACTTTGGTTTTCAGCCAATGGCGCCATCCTTTTTCTTTTTTTGGTGTTCCCGCTAAATTGTAGATGTATAATTTTGGACGTAATCCTAGAAAAGAGGAGTTGGGTTTTGGTCTAAGAATTTCTTTTAAAGCCGTTTTTAAAGCTTTATTTTCTTTCTTCGAAGTTTCATTCCCTTCCACTTTTACTTTTGCACCAATATAGAGAAGATCCCCTTCGGGTAAATATTTTGTATTGCTGCACGATGTGGCAAACAATGTTAAAAAAAGAAAATATAGTAAATGGGTCTTATTCATCAGATTTCTTTTTTGATTCCTTTTTTAATTTTTTAGCTGCTTTTTGCGCTTCACTTTTACGGAATAATTCCTTGAATTTATTGTAATCCAAAGTGATTATAAAAGCAATTCCGGTCTCCACAACTTCACCTTGAAGCGCCACTTGATATTTATTTAGCCGGTACGCTCGCATTTTATATCTTCCGTCTTTTGAAAGCTGGTAGTCAATAGAAACATCACCGGCAATATTATTTGCATTTTGATTGACTTGTTGCGGTCCTTCAATTCCAAAACTACTTCCAACAGTAACTTTTAACCGGTCATTCAGTAGTTTTTTGGAGATGCCTACATTCAAATCGGTTCTGTTTTCTCGCTGCCCGGTAGTATAATCGTCAGAGGTATTCAAATCAAAATTAAGTTCTACGCCACTGATTAAATCTTCTGCGAGATTATTAAGTTGTTGCGATAGAATTTTACTGGCACTTTCCCTGGCTATTGATGAAACGTTTGTTCCACCAGTTTCGCTGGCAAATGGATTCTCTCCGATAAAACGATTCAGTAGGAGTAAGGCAAAAACCTGTTTGTTCAATTCATCCGGCTGCTGACGTAATTGGGTCAATTTAGCTTGCGTAGTATTAATGATTTCAGTCGAAACGCTATTGTTTCCTTCCGGTAAAACAATATCAAAAGAAATGTTAGGTTTCATTAATTCACCAGTCATTTTTAATCCGGTTTCAAAAGGAAGTTTTTGTTTGTAGGTGTTTCTCACTTCGGCAGTAATATCATCTCCTAATTGGTCATTCACTAAATCAATTGGGGCTGCTTCTGTTTTATAGATTGCTGTAATACTAATATCTGCCGTTGTAGGTTCTCCGGTCCATAGAATATAACTTCCTTTTTTGATATCGAATTTTCTTTTAATAGCATTAAAATTCATTTCATAACTACCTTCAGATAACTCGTATCTTCCGGTCAGTGTCGTTTTTCCGGAAGGGTCTATTCCACCATTCAATTGTGCTTCTCCTTTTAATTTTAGGAAATCTCCGTTGGCTTTGTCAATGACCAGTGATAATTCGGCCTCTTTATCTATTTCAATATTTACGGAGGCATTGATTCCTTTTATATCCATTTCACTGCTCAATTCATCAAGAACAATAGTGTCCATTAATTGTGGATGGTCTTGGTCAATGAATTCCACAATTCCTTCTCTATCGGCAATTGACGGATCAGATTGTGGTATAACAATAGTAAATTCAGTGTCTTTGTTTATTTTGATATTTCCTTCAACAATAGGATTGTCAAAATTACCTGATATTCTTAAATGATTGTCTAAATATAATTCGCCATAGTACTTATCATTGTCTTTGGCTTTAGAATTGATAGCCTTAAAATTGTCAGCATCTAAGGCTAGGTCAAAACCAAAATTTCTGAAATTCTCACTATTGATTTTTCCATTGATGACTAAATCATTGTCTTTTTCATCTTTAATAATAAAATTATGAAAAATAATGGCATCGCTTGTAAATACGATTTTATCATTGATAGATTTGAAGGTTGAATTGAGTTGAGTGGCTTTGAAACCAATTTCATTGAATTGCAATTCCCCAATCACTTTAGGCTGTTTTGTATTTCCTGTTATTTTAAAATTTCCTGTCAAAAAACCGGTGCTTTCCTTGATGTTGTCCAATGTAAAACCTTGAATGCTTTTCAAATTCAATTTTTCAATAGTCAGATTCATATCAAAACTGCTTTCGTTTGTTTTGTAAAATCCGTCCAAATTGACTTGATTTCCCTGGCCTGTAATTCCAACTACGGCATCATATCTATTTGCAATTGCATTATTTACTTTTATACTAATGTTACCGACAGTATCTTTTTTGAAAGTGAAATTTTCAATATTCAAATCCGAAGTGAAAAGCGGCGTTGTATTTACATTTTTAACCAATGCGTTTCCATTGATTTTACCGCTCATTTGTAAATCCTTTTTTTCAACCATACTAGTAATGGTTTTTATGTCAAAATCCTTAAAATCAATCATGATAGGTGCATTCACATTATCAGATTGAGATTGGATTCGGATGTTACTACCGTCTTTACTCAGTTCGAAATTATCAGCATAAATTCCTTTTTTGCCAAAACGAATTAAATTGTCTTGCGATATCTTCCAAGATTCATAGTTGAGTAACAGATTATTTGGATCAAGACTTATTTCATTATTTCCGTTTGTTGCTTGTAATGTACCGGTTATCAAGTATCTTTCTACGTCTTTTATATCTTTTAATTGCAATGTATAGCCTAGAATATTTTTTTCGACTTTTCCTGAAATGTTTGTATAAGGCAACTGAATTTGTTTGTTTTGGATATCATCTACAATCAAAGTGTACATAAGCGCTTTATCTTGAGTATCTACTTTTAGAGTTGCGTTTGTAATGGTATTTTCGCCATACGTTAATTTTGGAATAGCACCGCTGAGGACAATAGAATCGTTTACCGAATTGTATCTTCCGTCTATAGTAATAGGTTCAAGACTTTTTAATTCAGGTATAAGTTTCAATAGAATGGGACTGTCTTTTACACTAACTTTAAAAGCAAATTGTTGTTTTTCAACAGCTATTTTTCTTGAATTCGGGTTGCCATCATAATATTGAGCAATAGAATTTTTTAAAGCGGTCGCTATTTTTGATAATTTGTATTTTCCATTTATTTCGCCATCCAAAAATGGGGATTTCAATAGCAATGTGTTTTTTTCAGAAGTGGATGTAGCAAATACATTAATAGAATCAATTACAAATTGTTCATTCGCATTGGCTATGGTGATGCTGTGCGCATTTACAGTTCCGTTGAGGTAATCTAGATTAGCCGATTGAATGTCGGCATCTACAACGCCTCTTATTTTCATTGGACCTGCATGCAGATTCAGTTTTTCCAAATCGGCGATGTCAACATTCAGTTTCAGTTTACCGGTAGGATATTTATCTCTGAAGCTCCCGCTGCTGACTAAATCAAAAGTAAGGTTAGGATCTTTTGCAAAAGCAGTTGCATTGAAATTTCCGCTACGAATAGTTCCTTTTACATCCAGATTCTTATACGTATATTTATTATAATAGGCTTTTAGAATAGTTCCGCTCAAAGAAGCTGTTGCTGTTTTTGGGTTGAAACCAATTCCTTTTATGTTTGCTTTTAAAGTGACTTTTCCAATAGAATCATTTTTGATGAATTTTCCTAAATCGAAATTTGTCAGCTCCGTTTGAGCATCATATTTCTCCTGGTTTTTTATTCTACGGTCGTAGGCGCCTTTAATTTTGGCATTTCCAAAACTACTTATCAAATTCATATTGGTATTGAAATTAGCAATAGTCCCTTTGAAAGTTCCTACTGCACTGAACTTCGCAGGCAATTGAATTGAATTAGGAATCGTTCCTGGAGGTAGAAATCCATTAAAATCTTTCGAGCCGGATTCTAAGTCTTTAATGTTCAAATCAAAGTAAGCTTTGTTGACATCTGGTAAACCGATGATTCTTCCGCTTGCAGCTACTTTTGTAGTTCCAATACCACTAATCAGTATATTCGGGAATTCAATATTTTTTAATTTTCCTCTAATGATTCCATTTACGAGCAGTATCGCATTGGGATGGCTCATGAAAGGATTTGTGTTTGTTAAAGTAGGAGCAAAAAGTAAAATATCCTTAACGCCTAATTTACTTTTCTTTAAATAAGACGTAAGCCCTAATTCGCCTGGGTTTTTTGCTAGTGATCGGATAGAAGGATATCCAATTCTGATTTCATCCCTCAATTCTGTTTGAGGTGTTTTTAAATATAATTTTTTAAGAAAAGCATTCTTTTTACCGTAGAAAAATTCAGCGTTAAACGACTGAACATTTAGTCCGCTTTTGTCTTTAAATGTTAACGAATTTACATCTCCGGAAATGTTTTCGGGATTGTAATTTAAGAAATCCACTTGCAGGTTTAAATTGGTAATATTCAGATGGTTGTAGTCGATTCCTTTCTGAGTTGCAATATTGTTATTGTCATAACGAAAGATAACTCGTTTAAATTCAGTCTTATTTACTTTGACTTCCCAGTCGTTGGATTCACCGGTTGCAGTTTCTTTATTTGTATTTTTTTTGTCTTGTTTACCAAAAGTCAAATCGCCTTCTACACCAACCAAATCAATACTTTCAACTAATAATAATTGATTGTAAAGATCAATTTTGTCGATTTTAGCTAATAGTTTTTTAAAGTAGAATTTAGTGGATAATTTAGTTTCCTCGCTTTGATAATCGAAATCAATTTTTGCCAAATCAATTTCTCCTAATTTTAATTTTAAGATGGATTCCGGAGTGTTTTTAGCGGCGGCCACTTTGGTTGCATTGGATATTTGAACCAAACCTTGTTTTAATTTAAACTTTAGTCCATTAATTTTAGCTTTTGGAATTTCAAAGTTCATTTTGTCTAAATCGAACGTTTTAATTCTCGTTTCAAATTGATTTAGAGTAGCAATGATATCATTTTTTGTAACGGCATCGGTATACTTAAAATGTATTCGGTTCAATTTAATTTCTTCTAGGGAAAATTGCATCGGTGGTGAATCGCTTTTCTGTTTCTCTGGTGAAGCAAAAGCCTTAACGATATATTCAAAATTAAAAATGGCTTTGGAATCTCTGTTTAGATTAGCTGAAATACCTTCCATTTCCAAGAAATTAATTTCTATTTTGTTGTTCATTAGTTGTAAAAGGCTAATGTCAACAGCTAATTTCTCTCCAGCAAAAAGAGTGTCTTTTTTTTGATCTTCAAAATAAACGCCTTCGAGAATTACTTTTTTTGGAAGTCCAATTTCTATTCGGTCAATAGAAATTTTTGTTTTAATTTTTCCTTCCAGATACGTTACCGCTTTTTCTTTGGTGTAGTTTTGAACCGAAGGGATTTGAATGGCCACAACCAATAGTAAGAACAACAAGAGTACTGATCCTATTATCCAAAGGAAAATCTTTAAACTTTTCTTTAAGTATTTTTTCAAATGGTCTTGTTTTTAGGTCTAAAATTAACCAATTTAATCCAGAATAGCAATTGCAATCATAAACAGGATTATCTGCAAAGGTGAAAAATATAAAAAGAAATTTATTACAAAGTTTACAAATTTTATTGTAAAATTTTTGGATGGTGTTAAAAAGAGATATGCTCAGTTTATGTTTTATAGGTCGGAATTTCATTAAAATTTTCTGCCTGTTTTTCATCTAATAGAATGTCTTTTACAGCCATTAACATCGCCTTATTTGAAGTAAAAAGTTCTCTGTTAAAATTGATAACTGTTGTAATGTCTATGTTTTCAATAGTGGCGAGTTGTGCTTCAGTATAAAAGGCGTTGAGTGCAGTGGTGTAGTTTTTTTGAATCGTATCAAATAAGGATACCAGTTCTTCAAAACTAACCGGTTTTTCTTTTTTGAGTAACGTATTTAATTTCAGGTAGAGATTTTCAGTTTCATTTTTGTGATGCAGGAAAAATTGATATTTAATGTCTTTAGAGGAATGACTGAGATTCGTAATATTACTTCCAATATCTTTCACACTTTTCACGGCGTGCATGGAGCTTCGCCCAGCAGAAATTAATTGGTTGAGTTCAGAATTTTGTTCGCTATTTAATTTCACTCTTAATTTCAAATAAAAAGCCTGTAATTCACCTTGCAACTGTTTTAGGAATTCGTATTTTTCTTCAATAGTTTTTGAATCAAAATTCCTTTCCTTATTAATTTCTTTGTAATCAATTTGCTCCTTAAGTGTGAGCATGTCGATCTTGAATAATTCTAAATTAAAAAGCATTGAATTATGAATAAAATAGCTTGTTTCCCTTCGGAATAAATCCAAAGCCGTTTCTGGCTCCGAGATTGAGGCGTGTCCTATAAAAGCTGCTGTAGAACCATCGGTTTTTTTGAAAAAACGCTCCAGAAATTTTGTAAATAAATCCAAAACGGGAAGGAATAGCACAATAGCCAGCAGATTAATCAGACTCGAAAAAGTAACCAACCCAATAAGCGGATCTTTGATTTTTATAATATCGGTTATCAGTAAAAGAATTGGTTTTAGCAGTGCAAAAGCAATTGCGGTAATGAAGATATTGAACAATAAATTGCCCAATGCCACTCGTTTTTTGGAAGCATTACCACCAATTGCACTTACAAGAATTTTAATTATGGTACCGGTTTCTGAACCCAATACTATTGCGGCTGCCATTGGGAACCCAATCGCTCCAGCGTTGAGAGCACTCAATGTAAGCGCCATGGTAACGGAACTCGATTGAACAATCAACGTGATTAAAAAACCAATAAGCAGAAAAATAATTAATGGCATCGAAGCATATTGTAAAAAATCAAAATGCTGTACCTGTGATTCCATAGCCGTTTTCATAAAAGAAAGGCCGATGAACATTAATCCAAATCCCAAAAGAAAATAAGAGACGTATTTTATAGTCTTACGGTTTCCGAGCAGAATTAGAAGAAAACCACCCAGACAAACTGCCGGATAGGCAATCACTTCAATATTGGTTTTAAAACCAAGGGTGGCGACTAGCCAGCTTGCGAGAGTAGTTCCTAGATTCGCACCCAGAATAATAGCCATGGCATTTTTCATCGTAAAAACACCTGCACCAACAAATGCCAATACCATCATCGAAACCATAGAACTGCTCTGAAGAACACCGGTTACTATTGTTCCACCGGCTACAGCGCCGAGATTATTTTTTGTGATACGCTGAAGAAACAGTTTGAAACTTCTCCCTGAGAGATTCTTCAAGGATTCCTCCACCAGATACATGGCAAAAAGGAACAAGCCTATTCCTGCAGCGAGTTTTAGTATTGTATTGAGTGTTTCCATAGCTGTAAATAGCACTAAAGATACTTAAATTTATTAGTAAAATCTTGCTAAAAGAATCAGCTCCCCCTATTTTAAAATTACTACGTGTTTTCTAATCTTAAATAAAAAAACTACAACTTTTTAGAATTGTAGTTTTGTTTTATGAAATGCTTGAGTTATAAAATCTAATAATCAGAATAGTCTGTTGGATACAAAAAAGTAATGTCTATGTGGGAAATATTGTTTTTATATTTTTCCATAGCTAGTAGTCCTTTCCATTCCGGTGAAGCTGAAAAGGCCTTCCAGTGCTCGTCTCGTCTGGCTTGATCTGCAAAAGTGGTCATGTACATCAGGTTTGGCATCTTGGCACCCGAAATCACTTCACCATAAAAAACAGCATTAAATGCAAGTCGGTCAAAGAGTTTTATTTCTCCACCGGCATTAAACATATCGACTTTGTTTTTATAAATGGCTTCGGTTGCTGATTCGTAACTTCTTAATTCATATACTCGATTTGCTCTTGGACTATTCAAAACGGGAGTTGACAAAATTGGATGATCAGCGAATGCTTTCAATAAAATAGATTCGATACGGACATATGCTGCTTGTTTATAAGTTGCATTCAAATAATCTGCTCCGGCATTCAAATAGGTTTTGTCTTTAGCCAATTTTTCTTCCAATCCAAGAAATTGTGACATGGATGAAAAAGGAATTAGTACTATAATCTTTTTTATCGTGTCAGTAGCATTTGGTTTTGGTTTGAAAATCCCAATATTTTTAATACCTAATTTTTTTAGTCCAGGCAAATATGCTTCTTTCAAGAATTTATCAGTAGTTTGTACCTGCAGATCTGTTTTGAAAATATATGTTTTGATCTGGTAGAATTCTCTTGATTGAACTACAATTTTAGAATCAGGTGTTATTCTTTTAAAGCTGGTGATGGCTATGGCGATAACCACTAGGAATAATAATTTTGTTGCTTTCATGTTTTATTTTTGATGTTATTGTTTATAAGTTAGTACCATTGCCGAAGAGATATTGCTATATTTTTCCCATGAACCCTGACTTCCAAATTTGTAATAATGTGTAGAGCCAAAAGATGGGATTATAATAGGGAGATCTAGTCTATTGCCATCAGTTGAATGATCTATCCATTCAACTGTAATAATTATATCTTCTTGGGTAATGATTTTAAATTCTGATAAATCTACAGTTACCCAATCTTCATACTTTTTATAAGCATCAACGACTATATTTGACTGATTAATTCTCTGATCTGGTTTGTTGTTTTTTATCGTGTACATATTAATTCTAAAACGGACCATTTCAAAATTATTATCTTTAATAAAAAATTTAAAAGATGTTAATAAGCTAGGTTTTGTGTTACCCAAAATAAATCTTTTACCAACTTCAGAACCTAAATTAAGATTTTTTATATTAGGATTAGTAAATAGTACTTCATGCTTTGTTTCCGTTTTAAATTTACCAACAGAATAGGTTTTAAGGTTACCAGAAGTTATAATAACTTCATCCAGTTTTTCAATAGTATTTTCTAATGAAATAATAATAGGGATTGTAATATTAAAATTATCTTGAATGGTTATTTCCTTTGGTTTAAAACCAAGACAAGAAATTTTTAAAGTGTCTAATTGTATGGAGTTATCCAATACTAAACTAAATTCTCCATTTTCATTAGATACAGTTCCTAGAGATTTATTTAAGATTCCAATATTGGCATATTTGATTGGTTTGTTTAGACTGTCAGTTACAGTTCCTTTTATTATTTTTTCTTGCGAAGATATAAAAGAGGAATACAGTACGGCAAAAATTATTAGACTTAAATTTTTCATTTATAATAGTACGTTTTTTTCGATTTAAAGATGTCAATAATTGTTTCATGTCAAATCGTGTTATCTTTTTCAGCTTAAAGCAAGTGCCACTGCAGCTACCGAATGAATTATGGCGGTGTCGAAAATAGGAACGGCTATATCTTCCTTTTGTTTGTCAATTTTTATTCCTTTTTTCAAAACCGATTGAAATTCTTGTTGTGTTTATAAAAGTATAAAAAAAAGTATCACTTTTTTGGAATTGCATAAATAGATTCTATCGGATTTAAGAATCTGATAAAAGCGAATATCAGGTGAGAATAAATCATACAATCGTATTTAGTACCAACTGCAAATTGGTAAATTTACAAAATGAAATTTGAAGTATATAGTGAATTGTCATATGAAGTCTTTTCTCCAACTACCTTTATTTTTAATATACAGGCAGCAAAATCAGCGAGCCAAATAATTATTTTAGAATCTCTAATTGTTACTCCCGCTATAAAATTTGAGGAATTTACTTTGAAAAATTCAGGAACACGTTTTGTGAAAATGGAAGTGGAGCAAGGGGTGTTTTTCACAATAAGATACCAAGCAGAAATTGATGTTCAATACACAATTTATGATGAAAAAGCACTTTTGCAGTCCATACCAATTATAAATTTGGACCACGAAGTTTTGCCTTTTATTTCTCCTAGCAGACATTGTGAGTCTGATAAATTATTAGAATTTGCTACAAAGGAATTTGGATATTTGCCAAATGAATATGCTAAAGCAAAAGCTATAAACGAATGGATATTCAACACTATCAAATATAAAACAGGCGTTACCAATTCAAGTACTTCAGCATGTGACACGTTACTCCAGAAAGTTGGTGTTTGTAAAGACTTTGCCCATTTAGGAATTGCGCTGTGCAGAGCGTTAGACATACCGGCACGCTATTTTACCGGATACGCCTATAACCTTAATCCACCTGATTTTCATGCTTGTTTTGAAGCGTATATTGGTGGAAAATGGATCTTTTTTGACCCCACTAAATTAGCTGTTTCTAATGGATTAGTGAAAATTGCAAATGGGAAAGATGCTTCGGAAGTAGCGGTTGCCAGTTACTTTGGGGATGTTAATTGTATTTTCATGAAAATTGAATGCAATTCTACTACAGCTGACTTTATACCTTTTAATACTGGATTTGATAAAATAGAAGCCATTTCTTATGATTAAAATGCGATTTCTTAAATGTTTATTGGAGTAGTTTTTAATCTAAAATTTTTCTAACGGTGATTCGGTTGTCGTCTCCCATTTTCCAGATTTCACCAAACAGAGTAACGTTTTCTCCTATTTTAAATTCACGAAATTTTCCTTGGGTTCCAAGATTTGGAATGCTAATTACGGCAAAATAAATTGCTCCTTCGTTTGTTTTTATTTTGGCAGTATAGCCATCTTTCCCTTTTTCGATAGATTGAACTGTTCCAGTGATTTTAGCTTCGGCAACGTTCTTCTGTTTCAGTTCCAAAATTTCTCTGACAGTAATTTGTTTTTCTTTTCCCATTTTCCAAACTTCTCCTTTCACGGTAATTGTATCTCCAATTTCCGCCTGTTTGAATAACTGGGGATTACTCAAATTAGGAATGCTAATTGTTCCAAAATAAATGTGTCCTTTTGCATTTTCAATTGTTGCAGTGTAGCCATCTTTCCCTTTTTGAATAGCCGAAACTTTCCCACTAACGGTAGCTGTTTTTCCTGATGAGCATGATACGAAGCTTAATATAATCAGACTTAAAATACTGTTCTTTAGTATGGAATTTTTCATTTTTTTTGTTTTCTTACGATGTAATAATTGCTAAATGTATCATTCCTTTTCACAAATACAATGCGTTATCAATAATACATTTTTAGGTTTAATTGAAGGAACTTCTAAATTCTAAAGGTGAAACATTGGTTTTACTTTTGAATAATTTGCTAAAAGACTGCGGGTATTCAAAGCCCAATTGGTACGCTATTTCACTAACGGATAAAGAAGTTGTAGTCAAAATTTCTTTGGCTTTTTCAATTAACTTATCGTGAATGTGCTGCTGCGTACTTTGTCCGGTGAGTGATCGTAGCATATCACTTAAATAATTTGGAGAGACATTCAATTGCTCTGAAATGTATAGAACGGTTGGAAGACCAAGTTCCTGAACTTTGTTGCCATTAAAATAATCCAAAAGCAATTTTTCTAAATTACTCAACAAATCATTACTGGCATTTTTTCGGGTAATAAACTGTCTGTTATAGAATCGGTTGGAATAATTGAGCAATAATTCAATGTGTGAGAGTATAACATCCTGACTAAAACCGTCTATTACAGAGCAATATTCGGTATCAATATTTTGCATAATGTCCGTAATCATTGCTTCTTCCTTATCCGAAAGGTGTAACGCTTCATTTACTGCATAGGAGAAAAATCCATAGTCTTTGATGCTTTTTGCCAAGGCATAATTTTGGATAAAATCCGGGTGAACGACTAACCATATTCCCGAAAGCGCTATATCTTCATCAACAACAGTCGAAATTACCTGACCCGGTGAAAAAAAGGTCATTATACCTTCGTCAAAATCATAATAATTTTGTCCATATTTCAATTTACCTTTAAAACCCTTTTTGGTACAAACCGAATAAAAATTATAAACGAAACTTTTTATGCTTTCATCAAAATGACATTTTATTTCATTCAGATTAATGACACTAACCAATGGATGCTTTGGTTTAGGTAGTTCCAATAAACGATGCAACTCAGAAATTGAATTGATAATATACGGAGAATTGGTCTCTTTTTTCATGATGCAAATTGTAAATTCAGTAGGAAAAGTGAATAGTAAAGATAGCTTTTCCTACTGAATAATGTTGTTTTATTGATCGATAGCTCCCATATTGGCAGCGTCATAACGATCGCCTGTAATAGTTCCTAAAGGGATAATGGTTTCTAAACGGTTTAGGTCTTCAATGCTTAATTTAATTTCGGCAGCAGCATTATTTTCTTCGACATATTTCACGCGTTTTGTTCCTGGAATTGGTAAAATACCTTTTGAAACAATCCAGGCAATGGCTAATTGTGAAGGTGTTATTTCTTTTTCGGTAGCCAATGTTTTTATTTCATTTACCAAGGCAATGTTTTTGTAAAATTGTTCGCCTTGAAAACGAGGTAAACTTTTTCTAAAGTCAGTATCAGGAAAATCATCAGGGCTTTTGATGTCTCCAGAAATAAATCCTCGGCCTAATGGGGAATAAGCCACAAACCCGATTCCAAGATTTTGAAGTGTTTTTAAAATTCCCGTTTCTTCTACGCCACGCTCAAACAAAGAATATTCTGTTTGTACCGCAGTCAAAGGATGAATACTATGGGCTTTTTTTATGGTCTCCGATGAAACTTCTGAAAGTCCGATGTGACCAATTTTTCCTTCTTTTACCAATTCAGCCATTGCCGCAACTGTTTCTTCAATTGGCGTGTTTGGGTCTAAACGATGCAAGTAATACAAGTCAATATAATCAGTTCCCAAGTTTTTAAGCGAACGCTCCACGGCTTTTTTTACATAATCCTTAGTACCGTTGAATTGCCAAGTAAGTTGTTCCTTGTCATCAATTTCATAACCAAATTTTGTGGCAATGGTATATTGATTTCTATTCCCTTTAATGGCTTTGGCGACAAGCCTTTCATTTAGTAAAGGACCGTATAAATCTGCAGTGTCTAGGAAGTTGTATCCTAGTTCCAATGAACGGTGGATAGTAGCGATAGATTCGGTTTCATCCGCTTTTCCATAAATATCCATTCCTGCAATTTGGGTCATTCCCATACAACCCAATCCTACTTTTGGAACAAAAAGTCCTTGACTTCCCAATTCGATTTTTTTATTAGTATTCATACTTTTTTTATTTAATTGTGGATTTAAATTAACAATGCAAATGTCAGTACGATACTAAATTTAAAAGTAACCCAATCTCTTATAGTTGTATCCAAAATCAGGAAATCAGGTTTATCTATTTAAATTCCTTTAAAGGCTTACAAAATCGTCACTTTTAGGGAAAATACTTAGGGCTTCAATAGCAATTTCAGGAGTTGGAGAAGCTAATTTTCGAAGTTTGGTATCCATCCAAGCGCCGTCAACCGTTATGGTTGCACAAAGTTTGTTGTCTTCATTTAAAAACTCATGCACAATAGACCAACGGGAAGCATCAGCATTTACTTTTGAGGTTTTGGTATGCATAAAAATTTTGTCAGAAAGTTTTATTTCCTTTCTAAAAACACATTCTTCTCTAAAAAGAATAGGACCAAAACTTTGTGTTTGCATGACCTTCATCGTTAAACCAAGACTTTCCAGAATTTCAATACGGTGTTGGGCTCCAAAGTCATAATAAGCACTGTGTCGTACATGAAAATTAGGGTCAAGATCAGACCAACGGAAGGATAATTCTTTGCTAAATGAAGTCATTGTTGTTTTTGTTTTTTAAATTATTTTTAGGGCACTTTCAGGATTACATTTCAATGAAAGTTTGTAGGTTTTAGAAAATCGAAAATACAAATAAAATCGGAATTCAATAATGGTAAACGTTGCTTTTTAAGGCTTTTTTATGATAATCAAGTAAAAGTAAATGGAGTGTTTGTTGATTATTCTATCCCAAAAAATATTGTGGCGTGTCTTTTGCATTAGAAAAAAGGATTATTCAATTCCGGATAATAGAAATAGCCATGTGTATGAAAAAAATAATTGTGATGATGTCGCTGACCGGTGGTATGTATGCTCAAGAACAAGTGTTTAATGTGCAACGGTATTGCATAGATGAGAAACCTTTTAGACAAGGCGAATGCAATGTAGCAGGAAATGAATATTCTTTCGTGTTCTTAGATACTAAAAAGCGTGATGTGGTTTTCTTTCTTACGGCTACAAAAATGAAATATAAAATTGTAGACTCCGGTATTTTTCCTCTGGATAGGAATTACACCTTTTATACTTTAGAAAATGAACAGGAACAAGTAGAAATGAGAATAAATAAGCAGCATACAAGAATTGAATTCCTGTATCCCAACAATCACATTTATTTGACTGTAGGGAAGTCTACTAAAGAAGTGAATTAAAAAGTGAATTCACAAGCGGGAGTTTTATTATTATTATTATTATTATCCGCACGGTCATGCTTTTGCAGTGAAACATGATGCGTGCGGTTTTTTTTAAATAGGTCTAATAATTTAGGACTTTGAAATTTCTTCCAATACTTTTTTCCCGTTTTCATTATTTGGATCAAGTTCTACGGATTTTTTATAATTTAGAATGGCAAGATTTTTATCTCCGTTTTTTAAATAGGCTTCTCCCAAACTATCATAGGTATTTCCTGATTGCGGAAACGCTTCGACATTTAGTTTGAAAACTTCTATTGCTTCTTTTACTTTTCCGGTTTGTAATAATTGATATCCTGCACTATTCATTTCATTTTCATTGATAGCATAGCTGTTTGAATTTTTATTTTCTTTAAAATAAGCTAATCCAGATGCAATTCCTTTTTCCAGAATAACGTCTACGAAAGCAGCAGCCAATGATTTTTTAGGCAAACTGTACGGTTTATTGTATAGGATATTTCTAATCGCTTTATTCATCTCGCTTAAGTTTGTACCGCCCGTATTATTTAATAAAACCACCAGATTTTTGTCAGACGGAATACGGGAAAGCAACGTGTTGAATCCATTTATTCCACCGCCATGCTCAATAACCAAGATGCTCTCATTCTTTTCTCCATTGAAAGCCTTATTGATGAACCATCCGTAACCATAATGTCCAGGTCCTGCAGGTATGTAGGAATTAAACAATAAATCTCGATATTTTTTCGAAAGTAACTGTTCTGTGTAAAGTGCTTGATCCCATAAATACAAATCATCTACGGTAGCATACAAAGAACCGGCAGCGTAAGGAATAGACAAATCAAGATAACTGGCATTGCTATAGTTTTTACCGTTTTTTTCATAACCTGAAGCTCTGTTTTTCAGAATCGTTTCATGGTGATCGAATCCAGTATTATTCATTTTTAGTGGCGTAAGAATATTGTCTTGTAAACATTGCTCATAGGTTTTACCGGAGGCTTTCTCTATGATGTAACCCAATAAAAAATAACCGGAATTGCTGTATGCAAATTTTTCGCCTGGTTTAAATTCGAGTGGTAAGTCAGCGAATACTTTTACAAATGCTTCCGGGCTGTACGGATTGATACTTAAATCTTTCACGAAATTAGGAAACGAAGTGTAATTTGGAATTCCTGATGTATGTGTCAGTAAGTGATGAATAGTGATTTTATCACCCGATGCTTTGGGATAATCAGGAAGATACGTTGCAATAGGAGCATCCAACTTTAATTTTCCTTGCTCGACTAATTGAAGTATCAACATGGAAGTAAATTGTTTGGTAACGGAACCCAATCGGTGTTTGGTATCCGGTTGATTTGGAATATTCCATTCCATGTTTGCCATTCCAAATCCCTTTTTATAAATTATTTTTCCTGCATCAGCGACAAGGATAGAGCCGTTAAATTGCCCGTATTCTGAATACAGATTCATCAACTTATCGATTTGCTCCGTTTTGGTTTGCCCAATGGAAACTGCTACTGTAATTAGCTGGATGAATAGAGAAATTAGGATTGTCTTTACTGCAAAATGCTTGGAACGTTGTTTCATGATGATTGTTGGTTTTAGTGATTGATGTTTTTTTATAATTTTTATTCCTCTAATAATTTTTCAGTTTTTGTCAAAAAAGATTCTATTGATTCATTAATGTCTATGTCCATTCGGTCTGCAAGGACTGTGAGCCACCAAATGCATTCGCCCAATTTATGCTGTAGTTCAGGATTTGTATTTGCTTTTGGCCAGCGTCCTTGTTGCGACATTGTGTAACGTCCTACTAATCCCGCATCAGTAAGAAAAGCCAAAGCATCTTCTTCTACAGTCCATTCACTGCCGTGGTGGGTCTTTTCCAGTTGATGGTATTGTTGTCTGATTTTTAACGCTCTTTCCTTAATTTCTTTTAAATCTAAATTCTTCATTTGTTGTTTATTGGGGTTAATCTGCGTAGTGGCTTTTGGATGAGTTTTTTTTAATTAAAACAGGGTAAATGAAAATATTAAAGTTTTGAATTTGTCATGGTCACGAGCGGGAAGATTGGGCTAGCTGGAGGAAAACGGTGCTATGTGTTGAAAGCATTTTGCCTTGATCGATAGTTCATTATTTGCCAAAGACATCAATTGAAAAACATTCTGTATACCCAGGGAATTTAATTTTTGGTAAATAAGAACATTCTATGTATTCTTCATGAAGTGATTCCTCTAATTGCATGGATGAATATAATGTTCCAGCCAAAATAGAAACAACTTCTACTGTATAGCCAGATTGTCGTTCAATTGTTATTCTTCTTCTGTTCACATCGTTCGTGATTCCGATTTTGTAAAAATCTTCAGAATTACCAATTAGACGGAAATAGTAAAGATTACAATTTATATCTCTTAGTTCTTGTGGTAGCAATTCTGACTTCCATTTTCCTCGATGAAGTTGCCGAGCACATGTTGGACATCCTTGACCTGATAAATGTCGATGACCACGTTGTTCGAACCATCCATGTTTTATACAGTATATACGAACAAATTCTGATAATATTTGAAAGGATGATTGGTCATATTGATAAGTATTTCCGTGATATTTTATTGCTGCTTGTATAAATTGAGGCCATGGAATTCTCTTATTTATTCCTTGGTTTTCTTCATAACAATCACGACAGCCTTGTTTAATCCATAAATGATTTCGGGCCTTAATTGAAAAATTTCCGTGCTTAGGACAGACTACAGTGATTATTGATTCTGGATTAATATAATTCTTTTTCGGGTACAAATAGAAATTTTTATGTTCTTCCTTACATCTATTAAAAAAATCCTCTACACTTAATTTTCTGGATATTTCGGTTCGCTCACGACCACATTTAGGACATCCAAATCCAGAGAGGTGATTACTAGGTGTTTGTTTAAATGATCCATGGATTGGACAAGTAATTTCGATTTTTGTTTTGTTACCCTCGTACACAAAGTTAGTGTAATCATAAACTTCTCCATGGACAGTAATTGCTTTTGAAATGAAGTCTTTGGCAGCATTATTTTTTTTTAATTTTCCCTGTTGTAACCGACTACAATCAGGACAATCCGTTCCCCGAATATGGTGGTCAGGCGTTTGCCAAAATAGACCATGGTTTGGACAAATTATTTCAACCTTTTCTTTCATCTTAGAAAATAAAACATTACGATACTCATATTTGTCACCATGAGTTTGCTTAAAACGTAATATTATTTCCTCTCCTGTTATTTTTTTTGACATCATCAATTCATTTAGAAACAGAATGTTTGTTTGAGTTACGTATTTGCTTTTTTAACACAACGTCTCACTACTAGAGCGGGTTTGGTGCAAATCTGCGCTATCTGGATTTTGTAGAACCTTTAGATTTTTCTATATTTCAATTAATCCTTTTCGATTTTTAAGATAAAAATATCTTTCTTTACCAGAACTATGATATGAATTCCTGATAGTGTTTAATTTCATTTTTTCCAAATCAATCTGTACTGTTAATTCTCGAATTTCACCTCCATTTTCATTTTGTATTAAAAAACCAGTTATTGTATGGCCATATTCTGATAAGCCAGTAAAATATTTAATATCAATAATTTTTGAACCTATTTTGAATCCTTGATTTATCATTTCTTTTTTCAATAAATCTTTTGTTTCTCTAAAAATAACATCAATATCCATTAAGCGCTCTTTCCTTTCTTCTTCTTTCAAATTTATCCACATTCCGTAATCTTTCATAAAAGCATATTCAATAATTAAATTTGTTTTTTCAAACTTAAAATTGCTTTCAAAATTTTCAATGCCTTTTTTTGGTTTTTTCCCCCCGTACAATTTAATAATTAAACGATATACCAAAACAAAAGGAAGCCCTATTAAAAACAGAATGATTAAAATAAATAATATTGCGGATAAAATTTCCATTTAATTATTTTTTTAGTATTAACACTTACATAAAATCTCTATGGTTTAGACCTTAATAAAACCGACTTTTCATTACCCTTAAAAACCAAATCTCCTGGAGTAAATGTTGGTAATTCGGTTTTATTTTTACTCACATTTATTGAACTAATTTTACTTTTAAATTTTTATCCAAAATAACATTACAACTGTCTAAAATTAGCGCACCCATTTTATTTTTACCTCTAAAGGAATGTTTTATTTTAAAAATATCGACGGGTTTATAAGTTTTCATATACCGGTCTATTTGAGTTAGATATGAACTTCTCATAGATGCTAAGCTGTTATAACTTTTGGTTGCTGATTTGATAGTTTCTTCGTGAGTCATTGACATTGCCAAATCATAAGCATCGGAAACTCTTTTGTCGATTTCATTATATTCTAAAACTAATTTTTTATATTTTTCTTCATCTTGATAAGATGATTTACCTTTTTCAAGTTTGCCGAATTTTACTGATTCATAACTTTTTGGGTCATCCATTTTGGTAGTTATATATTCTTCTACATTTTCTTTTGCTTGATTTTCGGGATTTTTAGTACAAGAAGCGAAAACCATAGCTAATGATAATCCTAAAATAATTTCCTTCATAATTTTAATTTCCTAACATTTTGTTCATTTGTTTTTTTTCTAGTTTCAACTCTTCTTTTCGGTATTTATATTGCATTTTCACTACTTCAAGTTGAGTTTCTAATAACTTTTCTAATTCAGAATCATTTATTTCATTTGTAATTTCAAGTATAGAAGTTTCATTTTCTGATATCTTGAAAGTCAATATAGCTTTTGGAAGTTTATATTCTGGTTCTTTTCCTGAATGTAATATTATTGGTTTATTGTCTTTATGCTTTTTCCAAATTTTCTTTATTATTTTAGTGAAATTTGAAATCAATTGTTCCGCAATACCTTTTGCTAATTCATCCACCACTTTTAAGGAAAAGTATATTGAAAATACTATTATATAATCCTCTGGCTTGCTCCCAAAGGCATAAATTGGTGGCTTTTCTAATTCACTTGGAATTTCTGTATCGTATCCTAAATTTTCTAATTCTAAAAAAAATTCTCTATCAATTCCATATAAATAATCCACTTTAATTTCCTTATCCATTCATTTTGGTTTTAATTGAACACAATTTGTCTTTACACTACAAATAACTTTTCTACCGTTTCGCTAATGTAATCAATTTATTACGAATCATCGGTGTTGAAATTCCTAAAGAAATCGAATAAAAACAAATAGAACTTAGGAGTTAGATTCCCTAGCCTTTGTAGCAATGGAAATCCTTTCCTCTGGATTTATTATATCTCATTGTTCTTTAAGTATTTATTTTTTATTTAAATTAAAATAGCTAGATGTTTTTCAAACACTAAAATTCAAAAGTGTAAACAATTTTGTTTACATTTGCATTATGAAAACGATTGACATCATAAAAGGAATTCATCCCGGTAAAATTGTGGAGCGGGAATTGAAGAAAAGGAACATCAACCAAAGGCAATTTGCGCTTTCTCTTGGTGAGCATCCTCAAACTTTGGGTGCCATAATAAAGGGTAATAGGAGGATGAATGTTGATTTATCTCTTAAAATGGAGGAGAAGCTAGAATTAGAAGAAGGTTTCCTGATGACGCTTCAAGTTTTTTATGACATAAAGGAAGCAAAGAAAGATAGTGATTATAAACCCGATTTTTCAAAATTAAGAAAAGGTATATTTTGGGATACTGATTTTGATAAAATTGACTGGAAACTAATGAAGGTTTCAATAGTGAAACGAGTTTTTGCTTATGGGAATAAAACGGAACAAGAAGAAATTACTCGTTTTTATGGAAAAGAGGAAGTTTCTAAAATTAATTTATTGCATCCTGAACTACTAACAAGATAGCTTATGTATTGGAATACGGTTTCCCCTTTACTTAAACAAGTTTTAATTGATTTAATGCAAGAAGAATTATTTTCTCCTTTCAGATTGGTTGGCGGAACGTCTTTGAGTTTGCAAATTGGACATAGAGTGTCTGTTGATATTGATTTGTTTACAGCTGCTGATTATGGTTCGATTGATTTTAAAGAGATAAGAAGTTTTCTGGAGAATAAATATCCGTATTGTAGCTCTAGAAATCTTGATAATGTTGCGTTTGGAACTTATTTTGAAGTAGGAAATTCAAAAGAGAATTTTGTAAAAATAGATTTGTATTATACAGATGAATTTATTTTTGATTCAGTTTCTAAGGACAATATCAGAATGGCTTCTGAAAATGAAATTATTGCAATGAAATTGGATGTTGTTTTGAGAGGCGGCAGAAAAAAAGATTTTTGGGATTTGCATTATTATCTTGATAAAGTGCCTATTGATGAAATGATTTCGTTTTATGAACAGCGCTATCCTTATAACGATTACTCTACAATTAAAAGTCAATTTTTAAATTTTGAATTGGCTGATGCTGATTTCGACCCATTATGTTTATTGGATAAATCTTGGGAGCTTATCAAATTGGATTTTTTTGAAAGTATCAATAAAAATTCCTAATCCCAAAAAAGAGAATTTAGGAATCAGATTTCCTAGCCCCGATAGCAATGGAAATCCTTTTTATTTTTTCTTTAAAAATAAAAAGATTACAATGAATAGCGGGAATAGCTCCCAAAAAGAATTCAGAATAACTCCAATCTTCGGTTATGCTTAGTGTCACAGAAAGAATGACAACTTCGGTTATAATGACAAACCCTCTAAAATGTCATGTTGTCAGATTTTTTCACGCCAATTTTAACATAAACTGACAATTTAAGGAGCTGTATTGCATTGGCACAAAGATTGACTTATCGACTTCGAGCTATTAAAATGAGTATATAATAAAATTAAATATATTAAAAATGGGTAAAATAATCGGAATTGATTTAGGTACAACAAACTCTTGTGTTTCTGTAATGGAAGGTAATGAAGCAGTAGTTATCCCTAATGCTGAAGGAAAAAGAACAACGCCATCTATCATTGCATTTGTAGAAGGTGGAGAAATTAAAGTAGGAGATCCTGCTAAGAGACAAGCGGTAACTAATCCAACTAAGACTATTGCTTCTATCAAACGTTTTATGGGTCATTCTTTTTCAGAAGTTTCTGCTGAAGCAAAAAGAGTTTCTTATTCAGTAGTAAAAGGGGACAACAATACACCACGTGTTGATATTGATGGTCGTTTATACTCTGCACAAGAATTGTCAGCAATGACTCTTCAAAAAATGAAAAAAACTGCTGAAGACTATTTAGGTCAAACAGTTACTGAAGCAGTTATTACTGTTCCTGCTTACTTTAATGATGCACAACGTCAAGCTACGAAAGAAGCGGGTGAAATTGCAGGTCTTAAAGTGATGCGTATTATCAACGAACCTACTGCTGCAGCTTTGGCATACGGTCTTGATAAAAAAGGTAAAGATCAAAAAATTGCTGTTTACGATTTAGGTGGAGGTACATTTGATATTTCTGTTCTTGAATTAGGAGACGGAGTTTTTGAAGTATTATCTACAAACGGAGATACTCACTTAGGTGGGGATGATTTTGATCACGAAATTATTGACTGGTTAGCTGCTGAATTTTTAACTGAAGAAGGTATTGATTTACGTTTAGATCCAATGTCTTTGCAACGTTTGAAAGAAGCTGCTGAGAAAGCAAAAATTGAATTGTCTTCTTCTACTGAAACTGAAATCAACTTACCTTACGTAACTGCTACAGCTTCAGGACCAAAACACTTAGTTAAAAAATTAACTAGAGCACAATTTGAAAAATTAACTGATTCATTAGTAAAACGTTCTATGGCACCAGTTGCTAAAGCGTTGAAAGATGCAGGTTTATCTGTTTCTGATATTGACGAAGTTATTCTTGTAGGAGGTTCTACTCGTATGCCAAGAATTGCTGACGAAGTGGAGAAATTCTTTGGTAAAAAAGCGTCTAAAGGAGTTAACCCTGATGAGGTTGTTGCAATTGGAGCAGCTATTCAAGGTGGAGTTCTTTCTGGAGATGTAAAAGATGTATTGTTACTTGACGTTACACCTTTATCTTTAGGTATCGAAACTATGGGTGGTGTTATGACAACTCTTATTGAGTCTAATACAACTATTCCAACTAAAAAATCTCAAGTTTTCTCTACAGCTGCAGATTCTCAACCAACAGTTGAAATCCACGTTTTACAAGGAGCTAGAGCAATGGCTGCTGATAACAAAACTATCGGTCGTTTCCATTTAGATGGTATTCCACCAGCACCAAGAGGTGTTCCACAAATTGAAGTAACTTTTGATATTGATGCTAATGGTATCATCAAAGTTTCGGCAACTGACAAAGGAACTGGTAAATCTCATGATATTCGTATCGAAGCTTCTTCTGGTTTAACTGCTGAAGAAATCGAAAGAATGAAAAAAGATGCAGAAGCTAATGCTGATGCTGACAAAATTGCTAGAGAAAGAGCTGAAAAATTGAACGAAGCAGACGGAATGATCTTCCAAACTGAAACTCAATTGAAAGAATTAGGTTCTAAATTATCTGATGAAAACAAAGTTGCTGTAGAATATGCATTAACTGAATTGAGAATGGCACACCAATCTCAAGACATTCCTGCAATTCAAACTGCTCTTGACAACATCAACGCTGCTTGGAAAAAAGCAACTGAAGCGATGTATGCTCAAGGTGAACAAGGTCAAGGTGAAGCACAACCTCAAGGGGATGCTGCTCAAGGAGACAATGTTGAAGACGTTGAATTCGAAGAAGTAAAATAATAATTTCCTGTAAAGACGCGATTCATCGCGTCTTTACATTGTATAAAGAAAACCGTTCGCCTTTGGTGAACGGTTTTTTTTATGGAATTATACGCGAAAGGGCTGTGTAATTCGTCGGGTTTGGTTTTTGATAGAGAAGCATTGTAGTGTGTCTTTATATATTCTAATTTTTATATCAAACATTATAAATCAATTAACACCGAAGAATTTAGGGCTTAAATGGAAATGATTATTTTTGTTTAAATAGAAAATTATAATGTCAAAAAATATTCCAGTCTCCCTATTAGAATTAGCAATAATTACCCAAGATAGCAATGCAAGCGAAACTTTGCAAAAAACAGCAGCACTTGCACAACTTGCCGACAGTTTAGGTTACAACCGGTTTTGGTTAGCAGAACATCATAATATGGCGCACATAGCCAGTACGGCAACGGTTGTACTGATTGGTTATATTGCCAGTCAAACTCAAAATATCCGAGTGGGTTCAGGTGGAATCATGTTGCCTAACCATGCCCCGCTAATTATTGCGGAACAATTTGGAACATTAGAAACACTGTATCCGAATCGGATTGATTTAGGGTTAGGAAGAGCACCGGGAACTGACTCGTTAACTGCACAAGCCATTCGAAAAGATTTCTTTGAACAATCGCAACGCTTTCCGCAAAATGTGACTGCGCTTCAAGAATTTTTCTCTGAAGATAATGCTACTGCAAATGTGCGCGCTTTTCCTGCCGAAGGGACTAAAGTTCCCATTTGGATTTTAGGTTCCAGTATGGATAGTGCCGCTTTGGCTGCTGCCAAAGGATTGCCGTATGCATTTGCAGGACATTTTGCTCCTAAACAAATGTATCAGGCGTTTGAATTTTATAGAGACAATTTTCAACCTTCGGAATATTTAGACCAACCCAAAACAATGGCGTGTGTCAATGCAATTGCCGCCGATACGGATGAAGAAGCCCGGATTTTGTCAACCAGTTTGACTCAGATGTTTCTGAATTTGATTCGGAATGATAGAAAACCATTGCAACCACCTGTAGATTCTATGGATGGAATAATGAGTGAAGAAGAACATTTTCATGTAAACCAAATGACTTCTTGTTCGTTTGTAGGTAGCAAAGAAAAATTAGCTGCTGAATTACAGCAGTTTATTGATTATACCCGTATCGACGAATTGATGATTACCAGTCCGATTTTCAATCATCAGGATAAATTGAAAAGCATTCGAATAGTGAAAGAAGTAGTGGACTCTATGAATTAAACATGAAATTTAGGGTGCTATTTTTAAAACTTAAATGAATTTATATTCCTTATATATTGAGTAATTTAAACCATATAAGGAATGTAAGTTCATTTAAAGAAAGCTCAATTATTTAATTTTGCTATATAAAGATAAATTTTAAAACAAGAAAACCTGCAACGTTACATTGCAGGTTTTACTTTATAGATCAAAAATAGGATTATTTCAAGCTTCCAACCATATCTTCCGGTTTAACCCAAGCATCGAAATCCTCTGGAGTTACATAACCCAAACGAACAGCTTCCTCTTTTAACGTAGTTCCGTTTTTATGTGCGGTTTGAGCAATTTCAGCTGATTTGTAATATCCAATTTTAGTGTTCAAAGCCGTAACCAACATCAATGAATTGTCTACCAATTCTTTGATGCGTTTGTAGTTTGGTTCGATACCTTGTGCGCAATGTTCGTCAAAAGACATGCAAGCATCACCTAACAATCTCGCTGATTGCAAGAAGTTTGTAGCCATCAATGGTTTGAAAACATTCAATTCATAATGACCTTGCATTCCTCCAACAGCAATAGTAACATCATTCCCCATAACTTGTGCGCAAACCATAGTTAATGCTTCACATTGTGTTGGGTTTACTTTTCCTGGCATGATAGAAGAACCTGGTTCGTTTTCCGGAATAATGATTTCTCCAATCCCTGAACGTGGTCCAGATGCTAACATACGAACATCATTGGCAATTTTATTCAATGAAACTGCCAGTTGTTTCAATGCACCATGTGATTCTACGATGGCATCATGTGCTGCTAAAGCTTCAAATTTGTTTTCGGCAGTAACGAATGGATGCCCCGTAAATTCAGCAATATATTCGGCTACTTTTACATCATATCCTTCTGGCGTATTTAATCCGGTTCCAACTGCTGTTCCTCCCAAAGCCACTTCTGATAAGTGCGCCAAAGTGTTTTTAACCGCTTTTAAACCGTAGTTCAATTGCGCTACATAACCTGAAATTTCTTGTCCTAATGTCAATGGCGTAGCATCCATTAAATGCGTACGACCAATTTTAACCACATTGTTAAACTCAACCGCTTTGGCATGAAGTGTATCTCTTAGTTTTTCAACACTTGGAATGGTGATTTCTACAACTGCTTTGTAAGCTGCAATGTGCATTCCTGTTGGGAATGTATCATTAGAAGATTGTGATTTGTTTACATCATCATTCGCTTTGATGAATTGCTCGCCTTCGCCAATGTTGAATCCTTTTAGAACTTGTGCACGATTAGCAACCACTTCATTTACGTTCATGTTACTTTGCGTACCTGAACCGGTTTGCCAAATTACCAATGGAAATTCATCATCTAATTTTCCGGCTAGGATTTCGTCACAAACGGCTGCAATAGCGTCACGTTTTTCGACTGGTAAAACACCTAAATCGCAATTAGCATAAGCAGCTGCTTTTTTTAAGAAAGCAAAACCTTCAATAATTTCTTTTGGCATGGAAGCCGATGGACCAATTTTGAAATTGTTGCGGGAACGTTCTGTTTGTGCTCCCCAATATTTGTCTGCAGGAACCTGCACTTCACCGATAGTGTCTTTTTCTATTCTAAATTTCATTGTGTTGTTATTTATAAGTATTAAGTAGTTTAGTAGATTTTTAGCCCCGATAGTAGTGAAAATCCTTTTATGCCGTCCCGAAACTTCGGGACGGCATAAAAGATTGCAACGAATAGCGGGATCAGCTCCAAATTCTGAGCCCAAAAATACGGATAATTCCCTTTTTATAAAAATTGATTGGTAGTTTTTGTTACTTTTTATTGGTAAGAAAAGGAATTAAACTTACATTTGTGGCTACATTCAAAAATTCCGGAAAACATGTTTGAATTTTCACAGTACTTAGGCTTTTTACTTTTCTTAACCGTTCTTACAATAGGATTTTGGTTAATGTTTTTTCTTGTTGGTTTCGTATCCTATTGGGTAGGAGGAGCGACTTGGGAAGCATACAAAGAGAAAAGAGCAAAAAAGAAGCAAGAACAATCAGTTTAATCTAATTGTTTCATAAAATAAGGACCCGTTTTTACGAGTCCTTTTTTTTATGCCAAAAAGGTACTCAGTAGCTATTTTTATAAAGAAGCGCGGCCATTAATTGCGAATCGTTTATCAGTAAATAAGAAAGGACCCGTTTTCACGAGTCCTTATTTTTTTATCCTTGAAATTCGCCTCCATCGCCATTTTCATTTTGATTTCGCTTAGGCTGTTTTTCTCTTTCGTTTTTCTGTTTGTTGAAACGGTACGTAAAGGATAGGTTAAACTGTCTTTCTCTCCATTGCATTTCTGAGTAAGAATTGAGTACACCGGGAAGATTTGTTTCCATAATTCTTTTTCTGGAATTGAATACATCACTTACATTAAAAGAAAGGGTTCCTTTGTCTTTCATAACATCTTTACTGAATGCTAAGTTGGCACTGAAATTTCCTAAAACAGTTCCTTGCGCATTCTTTTGCGGGGCATTATAAGTTGCGTTGGTTTGCCAGTCAATTTTATAGGGTAGTGATACTTTTGATGTTATGCGGGTAAACCATGACGTTGCTATATTGTCAAAATTCTGAACAACTTCATTATCATTAAAATCGATATACGTAAAATCACCTTGTGTTTCGTTTCTGAAGAAATTGAAGTTTCCATTTAATTTCCACCATTTATAAGGAGAATAATTTAAGGTAAATTCAAATCCAGCTCTGTATTCTGTGGCTAGGTTTATTGGTGAAGCAAAGATAATTGGTATTCCATTTATAAAATCACCAGATTCTCTTCTTGCAAATTGAAATACATCGGTAGTTTTGTTCACGTATAAGGAAGTGTTAAATGTCAATTTATCCCAACGTTTGATATATCCTAAATCAAAAGCATTAGTGAATGCGGGATCTAAATCAGGATTTCCAACAAAAATATTGATATTACTGGATAAATTGCTAAATGGATTTATCATTCTTCCTCTAGGCCTTTGAATTCTTCTACTGTAGCTTATGGAAGCACTGCTTTTATCAGAAATTTCATAAGTAAAAAAGGCGCTGGGGAAGAAGTTATTGTATTTTTTGGTATTGAAATCGTTAGTTGCTAATTGGTTGATTTCTATATTTGAATCTTCGAAACGCATTCCAAAAAGTGCTGAAAACTTATTTATTTTCACACCATACTGTGTATACAGTGCGTTCACTTTCTCTTTGTATTCTAATGTATTGGTGAAGTTTGGATTAATAACTCCATCGCTCTCTACTTGGTAGTCCGTAACTAATTTAGAGAAATCACCACGATACCCTGCTTCAAATTGGCTGCCTTTGCCTAATGGTAAAACATAATCTGCTTGAAGTAAATTTCTGTTTTGAGTTTGATTGTTTATCGTTTTGTCAAATAAAACTGCACTTGTATTGGTTGCAGTATCAGTAACTAAAGCGTTATTTTTATCATCATTGGTAGAAAACGAACCGTCAATAGTTAATTTGTGACCGTCTTTTTTGAAGTTTTTAGTGAAATTGGTTGCAAACTCTACGTTTTCACTTTTACTGTCTTCTTCGTTGATACGCGTTCGAGTATAGTCGTAAATAGCATCAGCGTTATAATATTTTTGGAAAACATTATCTGTGTTGTCACCATTATTTTTTCTGTAATTAAGCGTGTTAGTCCAAGAAGTGGATTTGTCCAAATACAACTCTATACCAAAATTCCCATTATAGCCTTTGCTTTGTCTCTCGTTTTCTCTATTTTCATCTACATAATTTCGAATCGAATTATTTGGATTTAAATAGTCAGTATTTGTTGTCATATTTCCAGGGTTGTTTCTGTAATTGTAACCCTGATTAGTGAAAAGATTAAAATTCTTTGATTTATAATTTAAAGTACCGCTTAGACCATAATTTTCAGGATAACCGGTAGAGGCAATAAAAGTTCCATTTAATCCAAGATTCTTTCCTTTTTTCAGAATGATGTTCAATAAACCACCCCCGCCTTCAGCATCATATCTGGCCGAAGGATTGGTTATAACTTCTACTTTTTCGATAGCATCAGCTGGAATTAATCGTAATGCCTCGGCTATGTTTATGGCATTTGATGGTTTTCCATCAATAAGCACTTTTACATTTTCGTTGCCACGAAGACTTACATTTCCTTCTACATCTACAGATACCGAAGGGATATTATCAAGAACATCACTTACAGTTCCTCCTTTAACCATTAAATCACTACCGACATTATATATTTTTTTATCTAATTTTATTTCGACAGTAGTTTTCTCAGAACGAATAACAACCTCATTCAATAGCGCCGCATCTTCATCTAAAGCAGTTGTGCCTAAATTACTATTTCCCTGAATACTTTTTTGTTTGATCTCAGTTGGTTTGAAAGAAATAAATTCAATTTTCACATCATAAATACCTGGTGTCACATCGATACTATATTCTCCTTTTGCATTTGTAATTCCACCTGCAAGTGCTTTTGGGTTTTTAGCATTTATGAATGTGATTGTTGCGTATTCTAATGGTTGCTTGCTCACTTTTTCAATTACTTTTCCGCTAACTTTCACTTTTTGTACAGGACTGGGTTGCTGTGCAAAATTTATTAGGCTTGAAAAAAGAAATACAAGCGCTAAGAGGGGTTTTAATTTTTTGGGCATTTTTGTAGTTTTAGTTTTTCTTTTTAGATTGTAGAAAACAGCTTTGGTTTAATTTGCAAATCATAAAAAAGTGTTAATTTAATTATAGAAAATCAGTTACATTATCTAGATCTCTTCCTATTATTGCTTTGTTTCCTTTTATGACAATAGGTCTTTCAATCAGAATTGGATACATCACCATTGCTTGAATGATTTCGTCATTCGTCATTGGTTTATTTTTGAAATTTTCTATCCAAATTTTCTCTTTTTGACGCACTAATGCTAGAGGTTCAAAATTTAGTTTTTGAATAAGACTTTTTAATTCATCAAATGTAGGAACGTTGTCAAGATAATTAATGACTTCAAATTCTTTTTCGGATTCTTTTATAAAAGCCAGGCAGTTTCTTGATTTTCCGCAACGCGGATTGTGGTATATTTGTATCATAAGTAATTTTTTGATAAAGAAAATGGAGTATTAATCTCGTTTCATAAGTGTAACAAAAGTAAAGTTTGTTACTCTAATTTTGATAATAATAAAAACAAAAAATCTATGTTTATTGAACAAGGGGTAAAGTCAGAAAATAAGTTTTGGAAGTATATTTTAGGATCAGTAATAATTATTTGCGCTTCTTTTTTAGGTCAGGCACCTTTACTAATTGCGTTGTTTTATGAAACACTTGTAAAAGGGAAACCATATCCTACTACCAATGATGATGTTATGCGTTTTTTTGAACCAAATTTGACTTTGTTTTTGATATTGATTTCATTTGTTTTTGCAATGCTTGGAATTTTCTTTGTTGTTAAATACATTCACAATCAAACGATGCTTTCCATAACTACATCCAGATTAAAAGTGGATTGGGGCAGAGTATTGTTTTCATTTTCTATTTGGTCAATTTTCATAATTCTATCAACATTGTTGTTCTATTTTTCGAATCCAAGTGATTTTGTGATTAATTTTAAACCCATTCCATTTGTAATTTTAGTTGTTATCGGGACACTATTAATTCCCATTCAAACCAGTACAGAGGAATATATTTTTAGAGGTTATTTGATGCAGGGTTTTGCCAATCTCGCTAAAAATAAATGGTTTCCTTTAATCATGACTTCTATTATTTTTGGTGCGATGCACATTTCAAATCCCGAAGTTTCTAAAATAGGGAATATAGTTTTAGTGTATTACATAGGAACAGGATTATTACTAGGAATCATTACCTTGATGGATGAAGGAATGGAATTAGCGTTAGGTTTTCATGCTGCTAATAATTTAGTTAGCGCTTTATTAGTGACTTCTGATTGGTCAGCATTTCAGACCCATTCTATTTTTAAAGATGTTTCGGATCCTTCAGCTGGTTTAGATGTTATATTGCCTGTTGTAATCATTTACCCAATCCTTTTATTTATCTTTAGTAAAAAATACAAATGGACAAACTGGAAAGATAAATTGACAGGAAAAATCGAAGAACCAGTACATTTTAATGATTTAAACTCAATATAATTACCAATGAATACAATTACTTATAAAAACGTAAACAATCATTTTAAACTGAATGGATTTCATTTGAATCGAAAAGATTTATGTAGAGTAGCATACAGTTTTATAAAAGAAGGTGAAGAGCATGAAAAATCGGTTGGAGATTTTATATTGGATTGGTTTGATAAAAAAAGCTACATCGAATTAAATACTTCCGGAACTACAGGTAGCCCAAAAATTATTCAAATGGATAAACAAGCGATGGTAAATTCAGCTTTAGCTACTGGCGATTTTTTTGATTTACGTCCCGGAGATAAAGCATTACATTGTTTGCCAACTAAATATATAGCTGGAAAAATGATGTTTGTCAGAGGCTTTATTTTAGGATTGGATATGGATTTTGTAGCTCCAACTTCACATCCTATGTTGCTTAATGAAACTAAATATGATTTTGTTTCTATGGTTCCTCTGCAAGCTCAAAATTCTTTAGCAGAATTAAAAAATGTAAAAAAAATGATTGTTGGTGGTGCTAAAATGAGCAAATCACTTGAAAATAGTCTTTCTAAATTAAGTACTAAAGGGTATGAAACGTATGGTATGACAGAAACAATCACCCATATTGCTGCAAAAAAAATAGGAGATAAGGCTTTCTCTGTTTTACCGAATATAAAAATTTCTCAAGACGATAGAAACTGTTTGGTGATTGATGCACCAAATATTTCAGAAGAATCTATTGTAACTAATGATTTAGTTGAATTAGTAAATGAAAACGAATTTGTTTTCTTGGGGCGTATTGACAATGTGATTAATAGCGGCGGAATTAAACTGATTCCCGAACAAATAGAAGAGAAACTATCAAATAAAATTCATTCAAGATTTTTTGTTACAGGAGTTCAGGACTCTACTTTAGGGGAGAAATTAGTGCTGATTATTGAAGGTGAAAAGCAACCTTTGGACGAAACTATCTTTGATGGTTTAGACAAATATGAAAAACCTAAAGAAGTCTTTTATGTTTCAAAATTTATTGAAACACAAAACGGAAAAATAAAAAGGAAAGAAATTCAGGAGAGCCTTTAATTAGTTTTAGGGTAACTAGACATAAAAAAGCATCCCGTTTGCAGAAACAGGATGCTTTTTTAGTTTTGATTATTGTTGCATTTTAAAATAGTAGTCTGCAGAATGTTTACCGCTTCCATAAAACAAGAAAAAGACACAGATACCAAGGGTAGCAAATGCTAACAATAAGTTTTGGGATTGCATTTCTCCCATAAAATTTACAATAACTGCTCCTATCAATATAGGTAATTGCGCTATTATAGCCCATCTGGTAAGTAAACCAAATGCAATCATTATTCCGCCAACCATATGTGCAGGTGCGATATAATGTATCAGAAACATTCCACCACCAATTTTGTCAATTGGAGATATTAAATCTTGTAAATATTGGATGTTTGTTATAAAAGAAATCCCTTTCATAAACAAAAAGACACCGAGTACTATTCGTACCAAATCCAGTGATAAATAAGTATGTGCATTTGCCCACTTATTTAAATTTTTTACGTTGCTCATAATACTAAAGGTTTAAAAATTATACACTAAGATACTAATTTTTAGTGATATATAAAGTATTCCGTAAAAAAACAAAATGTAGAATTTGTTGCTTTTAAATCATCTTTAAAATGAAATGTCAGGATAGTTTTATTTATAAAAAGAATAATTAAACTTTAGTCCAAGCGTATTTTCAGCATGCCCATGTGCTACGAAATTTGTTAAATTCAAGGATATATTCAGTTTGTATTTAGGAAAATATTTTCCTAAATATATTCCGGAACAAGAACCAAAACGTGTAGGACCATTGAATTCTGAAACAAAACCTAATCCAATTTTTGGGTCTTCGTCAGAAATTGCATAACCCACTCCGCTTTCAGCCCCTAAACACCAATTTGAATTTAAGTTAAATTGTATATTAGGTTTAATACAAAACAGACTGAAATTTTTATACAAAGCTCTTTCTTTTACGGGACTTTCAGGAGGTACATCCGGATGATTTTTTTTAGTAAACCGATAATCATATTCAGCTCTAACTCCAAACTCTGTTGTCGATGTAATCTTTTCTGCAACTCTTAGATTGATACCAATTGCAAGTCTGTGTGACCGATACATCTCTATATGAACGGGTAATGACAGATTAATTCCCGATTCTAATACAAATGAATTGTCTTGTTCTTTTTGTGCATATACAAACTGAACCATCATAAGCAACATTATACTTATTGTATGATCTAAAATCTTTTTCATTTTTTCTTGGGATTAAAATTTAACTTTTAGTAAAAAATTTTATTTAAAAAAAAATGATGATAAGTTGCAATTTGGGGTATTGCATTTACCAAATAATAATCAAAGATACAAAGAACATTTTTTTTAAAAACGCTATTAATCAGGTTTTTACTGAGTATTTAGTTGTTCTGATTCATTAAATTAAATTTATTTTCAATACACGAGAAGTCAGTCTCTTCAGTATCTTCTTTTTAAGTGAGCAATGTTTATTGGTTAAAGCGTTTTTCTGGCAGTATGATAAATAAAATAATAGCTGTTAAATTTTTTATTAAGTTATTTTTTTTTGAAATTTCTGAAATATTTGATTTTACATCATTAAGAATCCAATTCATTTCAGGATCATTTTCTTTTATTCGGTCTTCAAGTGTAGGAATTATTTCGATGTCAGGAAATATGCCACGACCTTCTGTAGCTGTTTTGAAGTGAGGAGCAATAAACATTAATCCAATGCGAATTTTGATATCAGTATTTGGCAATTTTACACGAGGCATAAATCCGGCAATAGTCCCATTATAGGCTCCGCCAGTTTCTTCACCAACAAAAAATGCTCTTTTGGAGCCTTTCAAATTAGAAGAAATAATACTTGAAGCCGAAAAACTTCCGCCATTGATAAGAACATAAATTTTTCCCTTGAAAGCATTTTTACTCACTTTATGCGGGGTAGTTTGGGTTGCATAGTAATTTTTACCGTTTTGGTTTTTATGAACAGTCAACAGTAAATAACTATACATTATCGGAGAAAAAATCGTTTTTAAAGCTTTAAACCCAAAAGAACCTCCATTAAAGTAAGCTCCTTTGAACAAGCTTGATTTTGAAACTACTTCAGATTTATCTAAAAACACAAAAGTAGAATCTGCTAAATAGGAATATAAATAGGCAATTTCAGTTACTCGTCCGCCTCCATTATTTCTCAAATCAAGGACAAGTGTTTTAGATTGGTAACCAGCAATTTTCGAAAAGCTTTCTTTGTAAAAAGTTTTATAATCACCAATTTTAAAACTTCTAATTTTAATTACAGCTATACTACTGTCTTTTTCTAAAAAGCGAAGGTTTCGATTGTAATTTTTTTCAACGGAATAATAGCCATTTACTCTTTTCTTTTTTCTATTTGCTTTCGATTTTGTTTTATCAATAGCAGCTAGTTTTTTTTGATTTTTTTTGAGATGTTTCCCAATAGTATCTTCTGCTTTTCTTCTGATTGTAATCGTTTTTAAACTGTCATTACATTTGAAATCAAAATTTAGACTATCCTTAATTCCGTTTTCATTAGTGAAAAATGTAGAAAAACGTTTGCCTGAAAAATGGGTTTTGAAAGTAGTATTATAACCGTCAGAGCTATAAAATTTGTTGTACTGCTTAATTAAATTGATTGGTTTTGTTCCATTTACAGCAATGACTTCGGTTCCTGTTTTGATGGTTTTGTCATAAGACTTGTTTTTTACGACATACAATTTCCCATCGAAAAGTTCAAAATCAAATTGTGAAAAAGGGCCTGTTCCTCTTTTAAGAAGTGCTTTGGTTTCCTTTTTTGTCATTAATTTGGTAGGAGGATAAACGGTTATATGCCCTTGACGAACAGCAGCAACCACAGGACTTAATTTTTTGTAAAAATTAAAACGAGTCATTGGTATTGTAATGGTCGATTTAAGACTGTCGAATTTATAATCTAAATCTTTCTTACTAATATACCAATATAGATTAGGATGCAAATCACGCAATTTCCTATAGGTGAAATCAACATCCGATTTTAACTTCTCTTCGGTTATCAAATCATTCAAATGTTTGTTGTGTTTTTTTATGGAAGCACAGTGAACAAAGAACAATAATGTAAAACCGAAGAGAATTATTTTTTTCATTTTTTTTTTAACTACAAATGTTTTGCCATAAAGACACTAAGCCGCAAAGTTTTTACTGAACTCGATGAATGAAACAGAAAATCTACCTTCTGCAATCTAAACCTGAATAACACCCAAATTAAATTTCTTTTCAATAGGCGAGTGGTTGGCTGCTTCAATACCCATAGAAATCCAAGTTCTGGTGTCTAAAGGATCAATTATTGCATCAGTCCATAATCTGGAGGCCGCATAATAAGGAGAAACCTGTTCATCATATCGTGCCTTTATTTTATCAAACAATTCCTTTTCTTTAGTTTCATCTACCACTTCTCCTTTTGCTTTAAGCGAAGAAGCTTCAATTTGTGCCAATACTTTCGCTGCTTGAGTTCCTCCCATAACGGCTAGTTCCGCACTTGGCCACGCAAAAATTAATCTAGGGTCATACGCTTTTCCACACATGGCATAATTACCTGCACCATAGGAGTTTCCTACAATAACGGTGAATTTTGGAACAACTGAATTCGATACAGCATTTACCATCTTAGCCCCATCTTTAATAATTCCGCCATGTTCTGATTTGGATCCTACCATAAAACCGGTGACATCCTGAACGAATACTAAAGGAATTTTCTTTTGGTTGCAATTCGCGATAAATCGGGTGGCTTTGTCTGCGCTATCGGAATAGATTACGCCTCCAAACTGCATTTCGCCATTCTTAGTTTTTACCACTTTTCGTTGGTTGGCAACAATTCCTACTGCCCAACCGTCAATTCTGGCATAACCGGTAATAATGGTTTGACCATAACCGTCTTTATAGGCTTCAAACTCGGAATTATCAACTAAACGATTGATGATTTCCATCATATCATATTGTTCATTACGAGCTTTTGGCAAAACACCATAGATTTCATTTTCGTCCAATGCTGGTTTTTCGGCTTTAATTCGGCTGTAACCAGCTTTGTCAAAATCACCTATTTTGTCAACTATATTTTTTATTTTATCTAATGCGTCTTTGTCATCTTTGGCTTTATAATCTGTAACACCCGAAATTTCACAATGCGTGGTAGCTCCGCCCAAAGTTTCGTTATCGATGCTTTCGCCAATGGCAGCTTTCACCAAATAACTTCCCGCAAGGAATATACTTCCCGTTTTTTCGACAATTAAAGCTTCATCGCTCATAATTGGCAAATAGGCACCGCCAGCAACACAACTTCCCATTACAGCAGCGATTTGGGTAATTCCCATACTGCTCATTTGAGCATTATTTCTAAAAATCCGACCAAAATGTTCTTTGTCCGGGAAAATTTCATCTTGCAAAGGCAAATAAACGCCTGCACTATCTACTAAATAAATGATTGGCAACCGATTTTCCATCGCAATTTCCTGCGCACGAAGATTTTTCTTTGCAGTAATAGGAAACCAAGCGCCCGCTTTCACGGTAGCATCATTGGCCACAACAATACATTGCTTTCCTTTGATATAGCCTATTTTAACCACAACACCACCAGATGGGCAACCGCCGTGCTCTGCATACATTCCTTCACCAACAAAGGCTCCAATTTCTATACTTCTGGCTTTGGCGTCAAGTAAATAATCGATGCGTTCTCTGGCAGTCATTTTACCTTCACCGTGTAATTTTTGGATGCGCTTTTCACCGCCACCCAATTTAACCAAGCTTAATTTTTGTCGCAATGCCGAAAGTAAAAGTTTATTGTGGTCTTCGTTTTTGTTGAAATTCAAATCCATGATGAAAGAATATTAAAAAATAGTTTGCGCTAAAATACAAAATCCAACTAAATAAAGGTTTATTATTTTAATTGGTTTAGAAAGAAAATGGAGCGTATGTTTGGTATTAAAACAAAAAAACAGAAGTTATCTCCTGTTTTTTTATGAATTTAATAAAAAAGCGATGATTTATTTTTTCGAATCATTTACGAGTCTTTTCAAAATTGCCCATTGTTTTAATGCATCACGAGCTTCAACGGCCGGATAGCCTAACATGGTTTTTCCTGCTGGAATATCTCCCGTAACACCTGAACCGGCACCTACAATGGCACCATCGCCAATAGTGGTGTGGTCTTTTATAGAAGCGCTTCCGCCAATAATGACTCCATTTCCTAGCGTTACTGAACCAGCCAGTCCGCTATTTCCGGCCATGATACAAAAACGGCCTAATTTACTGTTATGCCCAATTTGGACTAAATTATCAATTTTACAACCATCTCCTAAAACGGTAGAACTGAATTTTCCTCGGTCAACGCAAGTATTGGCGCCAATTTCAACGCTATTTCCTATAATAACATTTCCAATTTGTGGGATTTTAACCAAACCTCTTTCGGGATCCGGTCGAAAACCAAAACCATCTGCTCCAATTGTCGCATTGGGATGTATAATACAATCATTTCCTATATGACAACGCTCTCTGATTACTGCTCCAGACCAGATTACAGTATTTTTTCCTACAGTACATTCATCCAGAATAGTGACGTTTGGATATAGTGTTGTATTGTCACCAAGTACAACTTTAGGGCCTACATAGCACCCTGCGCCAATTCTAACGCCATTACAAATAATCGCTGTTTGGTCGATAACTGCAGTTGGATGAATATCAATATTAAATAACGGGGTTGGAGGTGCAAAAAGAGCTAAAATTTGCGACATGGCTAAATCTGCATTTTTTACCTTAATAAAAGCTCTATTTTCACCTGGTTCTATTGAAATATCCTCGTTTACAACTGCGACACAAGCTTTAGAAGTTGCCCAGAATTTTTCGTATTTTTTGTTTCCAATAAAAGAAATTTCAGATTCATTAGCTACTTCAAGTTGTTCAGGAGCAGTGATATTTTGGAAAGTACTTCCGACAATAACTCCTTTTAAAATTTCATTTATTTCTTGGATGGAATAGGATTTCATTAAGTGTAGATTTGAATTTGGTAATTTTATCAAATAAAGCAATTTAGAGTTAAAATTCCTAATGCTTTATTTATTACCAAGTTTTAAAATTCGTACAATAAAAATTGGGGTTAAACAGTATAATAGTTTTACGATAAATTTGCTACGTTTGTAAGTAAGAATACAATTCGAATTTAGAATGCTAACGGGATTTCTTACTAGCTATTAAATAATATACCCATAATAAAATGAATTTTTTAAACCGTTTTTTGTTTTTGTTTGCAATGTTATTTTTTTGTGTTAATCTGCAGGCCCAAACAAATACTACTACGATTAAAAATGCATTATTAATTGCTGCGCATAATAAAAGTAAGTTAGAAAACAGCGAACAATTATTGGTAGTGTACAATTATCAACCAGAAAATTATAGTGCTTTTTTTGTAGCCTTAGAGAAAAAAGAGAATCATTGGATTGTAAAACAGGAACCTATAAAAGTTGGTATTGGCAAAAATGGCTTTGCGTCGCCACTTAAAAAACGGGAAGGCGACGGCAAGTCTCCAACAGGAATATTTCGTCTAGGAAAATTATATACGTATGAAAAACAACTAAACACACTATTGGAAAACCAACAAACCACTGCCGAAGATAAATGGATTGATGATCCCAATTCAGAGGATTATAATAGGTATGTAAAAGGTGTTACCAATGCAAAATCGTATGAAAATTTATTATTAAAGACTGATGCGTACAAGTATTGTATGGTTATAGAATACAATACAAATCCAATTGTTAAAGGAAAAGGGAGTGCAATATTTTTTCATCTGGCTGTAAAAAAACCTTCTTTTACTACTGGTTGTGTTGCTATTGATGAAGGAAATATGAAGCTGATGGTAAGTTGGTTAGATCCCAAACGAAACCCAACAATTATTATGGGGAATTTTAATGTTTTGAAAAGCGGTTTGTAAAGAGTCTTTTTGTAAACGTCTAAAAAAAATAAGCTATTAAATTTAAAAATCCCCTCAGACTTTTCGATTAACGTATGTAGGGGGCTTTTTGTTATTTACGCTTATAATGGCTCACTGATTACTGAACAGTGTAAACTATTCTTCTTCCCTTTGTCCCATCATCATTAAATAGGCTTTCAAGAATTCGTCAATTTCTCCATTCATAACGCCGTCAACATTACTGGTTTCATAACCGGTACGAACATCTTTGACTAACTTATAAGGCTGCATCACATAATTCCTGATTTGTGAACCCCATTCTATTTTCATTTTCCTAGCTTCGATATCAGCGCGTTGTGCCTGTTGTTTTTTCAGTTCAATTTGGGTTTCCGTGATTGAAAGGTTGTAATTTTTTCACATTAATTCTGGCAAATCAATTTTATTCTTTAATATCGAAATTTACTAACTCACTAATTGAAATTTCTAATGCTTCACTTAATCTATAAAGACTATAAATAGTAGGATTTGTTCTACCTGATTCAATCCTTGAAATATTAGTGGTGTCAATGTTTCCTTGCATTTTTGCCACTAAATCTACTTGAGCCATTCCTTTTTCCAATCGTAGTTTTTTAATTCTTTTCCCCAACATTCTCAACAAATCTAACTTTTCCATTCTTGACATATTTGACAAGCCAAGAAATTGTTTATATTCGCTTCTTGTAATGCCATATATGACAACATTTAAAAAATGTTAACTAAAAATCTCATTATGATAGCTATCGGAACTTCCACAATTTATTTTAAAAATAAACTGTTGTTTACGGTTTTCCGTAAAGGAACTAAAAATCAACAATTTACATTTGCGGGAATAAATTAAACAAATCAAAATTTATGAAAACAAAACTATTTTCTCTTTTACTAATTTTACTATTAAACACACAAATTAATGCACAATGTATACAATCAATTAATGCAGGATCCTTCCACACTGTTGCAATAGATACTAATGGTTCTTTATGGGCTTGGGGCTTAAATAATTATGGGCAACTAGGCGATAATTCTACTATTAATAAAGATATTCCAACAACAACAATTTTTAACTCAAATGATTTTATGAATATTTCCTCTGGAACTACGCATAACCTAGCTGTAAAAACAAACGGTACTTTATGGTTTTGGGGTTCCAATTCTAATGGTCAACGTGGTAATGGAACATCATCATCTACTATTTCCCCGACATCAACAACCACTTTTACAGATTGGAAAATTGCTGCTGCGGGCAGCGGATATTCAGTTGCTTTAAAAACTAATGGAACATTATGGGCTTGCGGTTATAATAATACGGGGCAATTAGGAGTTGGTTCAACAAGTGATAAAAACGTATTTACACAAATTGGAAGTGATTCAAATTGGAAATCTATTGATACTGGTAGTGAACATACAATAGGACTAAAAATTGATGGAACACTATGGGCTTGGGGTTCTAACACATATGGCCGCTTAGGAGATGGCACAACGACCTATAAAACTATTCCAAAACGAATAGGAACAGACACAAATTGGCTATCAATTTCTGCTGGGTATGAACATACAATAGGCCTGAAAATTGATGGAACACTATGGGCCTGGGGAAGGAATTATTGGGGACAATTAGGTGATAATACAAATATCAATAAACTAACTCCAACACAAATAGGAACAGATACAAATTGGAAATCTATTTCTGCAGGAGGTTATCATACAGTTGCTATAAAAACTGATGGTACTTTGTGGACTTGGGGATACAATAATAGTAGTCAATTAGGAGACGGAACAACAATTGCAAAAAATATTCCAACACAAATAGGAACAGATACAAATTGGCAATTAATTTCAGCTTCAACTCATACTTTAGCTTTAAAGAGTGATGGAAATTTATTTGCTTGGGGGTTAAATAATGAAGGACAATTAGGAGATGGAACAAACATTAATAAAAGCGCACCGACTTCACCATTATTAACCTATTGTACTTCACTTGGAATAGAAAAAGTAAGTATAAAAGATAATTCATTTTCAATCTACCCAAACCCTGTTAAAGATATACTTCATATTCAAAATGTAACGAATCAAGTTATTGAAAAAATTATAATAACTGATCTTGCTGGTAAAAAGGTTTTGGAACAAAAAGGCAATTATAAACAGATAAATGTTCAACAGTTACAACAAGGAATGTATTTATTACAAGTTTTTTCAGAAGGGAAAAGTTCTCAATCTAAATTTATAAAACAGTAAAATTTCTAAATTAAAACCACTTTATTGATAGTATTATGGCAGAGGAACTTCACGATTATAAAGAGAGACACAGGTTTTGGACGCAAATTTCTTTAGAACAACTTTCAACAACTAATAACTTATTATTGACTATTTCAACTGGATTTTTAGCATTTTGTTTTGATAAAGAGTCGATTAAAAATATAATTAAAGATTCAACTTTGAGTTATAACTGGTCCCTCTTTTATTATTTTGCTTCTTTAGGTTTAATTGCTCTTTCAATAACTCTTGGTATCGCAGTTTTATTTTGTAGACTTTATGATTTCAGAATTTCAAGACATTTATCACTTACAAGGAAAAGATTTTATGAAAAGCATTCAAAAGTAATTACTATTGAAAAGAATAAGGAAAGTATTAATATGTGTCATAGATTAAAATCACTTTACTTTATAATATTTTGTGAGTTTCCACACATTAATAAGGATTGCATTAATGATAATCCTCAAGATCAAAATCTAATTGATGGTGTTGGAAAATTAAAACAGCTTTCAAAAATTTTAGGTTCAGCAACTTGGCGTTGGACAAAAATTCAGGTTTTGTTATTTTTTAGTTCTGTTATTTGCTATGTTTTGCATTTTTGGTTGACATAAGTCGTTGAATCTGAAATTAGAGTAAATAGATTAACAACTAAATAAAAAACGAAGTCAAAAGTCAATAAAAATATTTTTAAAATCGAGCAAAAAAAATCCCCTCAAACCTTTCGTTTTAAGAAAGTTGAGGGGCTTTATTATTTATTTTACGGTTTAAATACGCACTGATTACTGAAAACTGAACACTGTAAACTATTCCTCTTCTTTCTGTCCCATCATCATTAAATAGGCTTTCAGGAATTCATCAATTTCGCCGTTCATAACGCCGTCAACATTACTGGTTTCATAACCGGTACGCACGTCTTTTACTAATTTATAGGGCTGCATGACATAATTCCTGATTTGGGAACCCCATTCAATTTTCATTTTACCGGCTTCAATATCAGCGCGTTGTGCCTGTTTCTTTTTTAACTCAATTTCGTATAATTGAGATCGTAACATTTGCATCGCACGTTGTCTGTTATCTTGTTGCGAACGTGTTTCGGAACACTGTATCTGAATTCCCGTTGGTTTATGAAACAATTGTACTTTCGTTTCGACCTTATTTACATTTTGTCCTCCCGCTCCGCTGGATCTTGAAGTTGTAATTTCGATATCAGCAGGATTTATATCAATTTCGATACTGTCATCTACAAGCGGATAAACATAAACGGAAGCGAATGAAGTATGACGCTTGGCATTACTGTCAAAAGGCGAAATACGAACCAATCGGTGTACGCCGTTTTCTCCTTTTAAATAGCCAAAAGAATAATCGCCTTCAAATTCGAGTGTTACGGTTTTTATACCCGCAGATTCTCCTTTTTGAAAATTCAGTTCTTTTATTTTGTAACCGTATTTTTCACCCCACATCATGTACATGCGCATCAGCATTTCGGCCCAATCGCAACTTTCAGTTCCACCGGCACCAGCGGTTATCTGTACAACAGCACTCAAGGTATCCCCTTCATCCGAAAGCATATTTTTGAATTCAATCGCTTCAATATGATTTGCAGTTAGTGAATATTGCTCGTCTAATTCTTCAGTCGTAAGTTCCCCTTCTTTATAAAAATCATAGGCCAGTTGCAACTCGTCAGTCATTTCGACTGCTTTGTTGTAATCTTCAATCCACTTTTTCTTGTTTCTAAGGTTTTTTACAATGACTTCAGCTTCTTTTGCATTGTTCCAAAAGTCAGGAGCAAAAGTTTTCTCTTCTTCGTTTGAAATTTCAATTAGTTTGGCATCAACGTCAAAGATACCTCCTCAACGCACCAAGGCGCTCCACAATACCCTTTATTTGCTCGGTAGTTGTCATAAATTATATTAAATTAAATAGGTCGGTTTTCCAATATTTATATAAAATGCCGTTATATCATTCATTTAGATTAGTTTTAACTGAACTAGCTTGAATTAACAAACGGTATTATGTAATTTTGTGCCACAAAAATAGAAAAATTTTACGAAGGGACAATTCTTGAATTGTCCGTACTGAAAATAAAAATATATATGGAAATAAATTTAGTTAGCGATACGATTACCAAACCTTCTCGTGAAATGTTAGTGCATATGTTGAATGCCAAAGTAGGGGATGACGTATACAAACAAGACCCGACTGTTATTGAACTGGAAGCTAAAGTTGCTGAAATGTTCGGGATGGAAGCAGGGCTTTTTTTTCCATCAGGAACTATGGCAAACCAAACGGCGATAAAATTACATACGCAACCGGGCGAACAATTAATTGCTGATAAATACGCGCATGTCTATCATTACGAAGGTGGTGGTGTTTCTTTCAACAGTGGCGTTTCCTGCTGTTTATTAGACGGAAATCGCGGAATGATAACTGCGGAACAAGTGGCTGGAGCAATTAATGATCCTGAGTTTTATCACAGTCCGTTAACGAGTTTGGTTTGTGTAGAAAACACTACTAATAAAGGTGGTGGTGCTTGTTATGAATTGGAAGATTTACAAAAAATAAAGCAGGTTTGCGATGCCAATAATTTGAAATTTCATATGGATGGCGCCAGAATCTGGAATGCATTGGTAGCCAAAAAGCAAGATCCTAAAGCATTTGGGAAACTATTCGATACTATTTCGGTTTGTTTGTCTAAAGGTTTGGGAGCACCAATTGGTTCAGTTTTATTGGGTGATAAAGCGACTATTCACAGAGCATTGCGAATCCGAAAAATATTAGGCGGCGGAATGCGTCAGGTAGGCTATTTGGCGGCAGCCGGAATTTATGCTTTAGATCATAATATTGAACGTCTTGCTGATGACCATCGAAGAGCTAAAGAAATTGCCGAAGTGTTAAAAAAGGTAAGTTGGGTAGCTTCAGTAGAGCCTGTTGAGACTAATATTTTGATTTTTTCATTAGTTCCAAATTGCATTGAAAAGAATTTAATTGAATTGTTAAAACAAAAAAATATTTCAATCAGTTCTATGGGACATGGGAAATTGAGAATAGTAACGCATCTTGATTATCGGGAAGTGATGCATACGTATGTTATGGAAACACTACAAAAATTAGTATAGTAGTTCAAAAATAGTTATTTCACGTTTAAGGTTTTTGGCATTATCAAAAACCTTAAACGTGATTTTTTTTATTTAAAAAGATTGTCCATTCCTGGAATCATTGGCATATCCATTTTTGCAACAGCATCAAGTTCAGCTTCATTTGTTTTAGTCGCTTTTTCAATAGCTTTATTCAGGACTAAAATCATATAATCTTCCAGTTGTTCTTTGTCTTCTAATAAAGAATCGTCAATTGTGATTGATTTTATTTTTCTATTGGCAGTCAAAGTAACTTTCAATAAACCATCAGTGCTTTGCTCATCAATAAGAACAGTGTCTAAACGTTTTTTAGTATCTTCTATTTTTTGTTGGGTTTCTTTTAGTTTCCCCATCATTCCCATTAAATCCATTTTGATAAATTTTAAATATTGAACTACGAAATTACTACATTCGGAGTAATAAGCAATGTTAAATTAGATAGAAAATAGAATCGTTTTAAAATGTGTTTGTGCTATTTTTGTAACTTCACTTAAATATAAAAGCGCAAACAATGCCAGAAAATATACAACCACCAGTTGCCAAAATAATCCCTGAAAAATTAGAGAAGTTTGATGACGTGAGAATCGATAATTACTTCTGGTTGAATGACAGAGAAAATCCTGAAGTTATTGATTACCTGAATAAAGAGAATGAGTATTATAATAAAATGACTGCTCATACTAAGGATTTTCAAAAAGAATTATTCGAAGAAATGAAGGGCAGAATCAAGGAAGATGATGAATCTGTTCCTTATTTATACAATGGATATTACTACATCACCCGTTTTGAAACTGGAAAAGATTATCCTATTTATTCTCGAAAAAAGGAAAGCCTTTCGGCAAAAGAAGAAATCATGTTCGATTGTAATGAATTGGCCAAAGGTCAATCCTATTTTCAATTGGGTGGTTTGAGCATTAGTCCGGATAATAAATTAGCTGTTTTTAGCACGGATACAGTTGGAAGAAGAATATATACCATTCAGGTTAAGAGTTTGGAAACCAATGAAATTTTAGAAGATAAAATAGAAAAAGTTACCGGAACTGCTGTTTGGGCAAATGACAATCACACCCTTTTTTATTCTTCTCAAGATGAAGTCACCCTGCGCTCTGATAAAGTTTTCAAACATAAATTAGGCTCAAAACAAGTGGATGATGTTTTAATCTATTTTGAAAAAGACGATACCTATAATGTTGAAGTTGCAAAATCAAAATCCAGAAAATACCTTGCAATTGAGTCTGGAAGTACACTTACAACAGAATATCGAATCTTAAATGCAGACACTCCGGACGGAAAATTTGAAATTTTTCAAAAACGAATCAGAGGGGTTGAATATAGTATTAATCACTATAAAGACAGTTTTTATATTTTAACCAATAAAGACAAAGCAGAAAATTTTAAATTGATGAAAACGCTGGAAACAGCTACATCACAAGAAAATTGGACGGAGGTTATAGCGCATCGAGAAGATGTTTTATTGGAAGACATTGAAATTTTTGCTAATTATTTAGTAGTTGAAGAACGCTCGAATGGTTTGAACAAAATCAGAATCATGCCATGGAGCGGAACAGGAGAATATTATTTGTCTTTTGAAAGCGAAACGTATACCGCTTACACCACAACCAATGTTGATTTTGAAACAGAAATTTTGCGTTATGGCTATCAATCCATGACAACTCCCTCTTCGGTGATTGATTTCAATATGACAACCAAGGAAAAAGAGGTCAAAAAAGAGCAACAGGTTCTTGGGGGTAAATTCGATAAAAATAATTATAAAGAAGAACGTGTTTGGGCAACTGCCAAAGATGGAACCAAAATTCCAATTTCAATGGTGTACAGAAAAGAGTTGAAAAAAGATGGAAATAATCCCTTGTTACAATATGCGTATGGTTCTTATGGACATTCTATGGATGCCACTTTTTCTTCTACACGATTAACGTTATTAGATAGAGGATTTATATTTGCAATAGCACATATTCGTGGAGGTGAAGATTTAGGCAGACAATGGTATGAAGACGGAAAATTATTAAAAAAGAAAAATACATTTACTGATTTTATTGATTGTTCTAAATTTCTGATTGATCAAAAATACACTTCACCAGGACATTTATATGCCGAAGGTGGTTCTGCCGGAGGTTTATTAATGGGAGTTGTGGTGAATTTAGCACCTGAATTGTATCATGGAATAATAGCACAAGTACCTTTTGTAGATGTAATTACCACCATGCTTGATGATAGTATACCGCTTACAACCGGAGAATATGATGAATGGGGGAATCCAAATAAAAAGAAATATTACGAATACATGTTATCCTATTCTCCTTATGATAATTTAAAAAAACAAAATTATCCTAATATGTATGTATCTACAGGTCTTCATGATTCACAAGTACAATATTGGGAGCCAGCGAAGTGGGTCGCAAAATTACGAACAATTAAAACGGATGCCAATGTTTTATATCTTGATACTAATATGGATGCAGGTCACGGAGGAGCATCTGGGAGGTTTGAAGCTATAAAGGAATTAGCAAAAGAATTTAGTTTTTTATTAGATTTAGAGAAAATTAAAAAGTAATTAGATTTTTTTTGTTAAATTTGCAACGTTCGTGGTTAAATTAAAAATTGGCTGCGACTAACTATTTTTTTATGAAAGAAGAAATAAACGCTTATAATAATGTTTTAGAATTAATAGGTAATACTCCACTTATTAAGCTAAATAAAGTCACCGAAGAGTTAGAAGGTAATTTCTATGCAAAGGTAGAAGCTTTTAATCCAGGTCATTCTTCTAAAGATAGAATAGCATTATACATAATCGAAGAAGCTGAAAAAAGAGGGATTTTATCTCCTGGTGATACCATTATCGAAACTACATCCGGAAATACTGGTTTTAGTTTAGCAATGGTAAGTATCATAAAAGGCTACAACTGTATTCTAGCAGTAAGTTCTAAATCATCTAAGGATAAAATAGACATGTTACGCAGTTTGGGGGCAAAAGTTTATGTTTGTCCTGCGCATGTCTCCGCTGATGATGAGCGTTCGTATTATAATGTAGCCAAACGTTTGCACGAGGAAACGAAAGGTTCTGTTTATATCAATCAATATTTCAATCAATTGAATATCGATGCACATTATAAATCTACTGGTCCTGAAATTTGGAAACAAACAAATGGTAAAATTACACACCTAATCGCTTGTAGCGGAACAGGAGGAACAATTTCCGGAACAGCAAAATACTTAAAAGAACAAAATCCTAATATTAGAATTCTTGGAGTTGATGCTTTTGGTTCGGTATTAAAAAAATACCATGAGACCAGAGAATTCGATAACGATGAAATTTATCCTTATAGAATCGAAGGTTTAGGTAAAAACTTAATTCCATCTGCAACTGATTTTGACCTTATCGATAAGTTCATGAAAGTTACCGATGAAGAAAGTGCACATTCTGCCAGAGAGATTACCAGAAAAGAAGGTTTATTTGTAGGATATACATCTGGAGCAGTGTTACAAGCAATAAAACAATATGCTGATGAAGGGGAATTTGATAAAAAAAGTAATGTAATTGCCATATTTCCAGATCATGGATCTCGTTATATGAGTAAAGTATTTAGCGATGACTGGATGAATGAACAAGGTTTCTTTGATAGTATCAACGAAGAAGAAGCTCAAAAAATTGAATTTATAAAATAATAGTAATAGATATATATTTAAAAGAAGCCATCTCGCAACTCGAGATGGCTTTTTTATGTGCTTTATTTATGGCAACTTCATATTTTATAACAGAGACTTTCAATAAACTATTTCTTAGTATTGTGTTTACCAAAATATTTAGTTTAACGGAATGAAAAATAAGGTCTTCCGGATTATTAATCTTAGCAAAATACTTATCTCTTCAAACTAAAATGTCCTTTTATTATTCTTCCATCTTCAAAAGTTAAGTTAAACCAATAATCATCTGAGGGTAATGAATATCCATTAAAATTCCCATTCCAGCCAGAGCTGGCGGAACTAAGTTCTTTTACTAATTTGCCATAGCGATCAAAAATGGTAATTGTGGATTTAGGCAACAGATCAAGGTTTCTAATTTCCCAAACATCATTATATCCATCTCCATTTGGAGTGAAATAACGAGGATAATCTAACACATAAATTTTAAATGGATTTGATAGACCACAGCCATTTTTATCTCGGACATAAACTAAATAATCCCCTGGAGCTACTGGGTTGAAAAGTGGGTCGTCTTGAAAGAATGAACCATCAAGCGAAAATTCATAATTGCCAACTCCAGTATATTCTATCAAAACTGAATTTTTGTTTCCATCAAAATCATTTATGGTCGCTCCGGTAATAGTTGCAATTCCTGATGCAGATATATTAAAAGTCTTTGTCGCAACACAACCATTAGTATTCGTAACTTTTACTGAATAGTTGCCGGGTGTAGTAACATTAATTGAATTTGTTGTTTCTCCCGTATTCCATAAATATCCTGAAAAACCACTACTAACAATTAAGTTAATAGAACTACCGTTGCATAAAATATCGCTCTCTTCTTGGAAATTTGGAGGATTAAAGCTTTGAACTATAAGTGTTTCAGGGGTAATTGCGTAACAATCAGAACCATTTACAATTCGAGCATAAATAATTTGTTGGTTTGCAATAGTGTTATTAAAAACGTTTGGTAAAGGATTTTTTTGAGCAATAGCATCAGTGAAATTTAAATAATATTCAACAATTAATCCGGCAGGCAGTCCACTAAGAACTTGCGGTGTTACTTGTACATTTAGATCAAAATGATACAAACCATCTTGAACAGTATCATCGTCACAATTTGTAATTGGAGTTTGAGCAGCAATACTATTATTTGAGATCTGAAGTTGGACTTCTGCATAATTTGCACAACCATAAGAATTTGTAGTACTGGCAAAGACAATTTGGTTAGCTGTTTTGTTTTGATAATTTGTTGGATTTGCAATCGGATTTACCTTTGCTTGTGCATCGGCTAAAGATTCATAATACACAATGCTACTTAAACCTGAGGCATTATTTTTTACCAAGGCATCAACCCGGGTTAAATCAAAAACAGTAATTCCATCGCTGTTGTCATCACATTGCGAAAGTGTTGTGTCATTCAAAACGATTTTTGCAACATATTCTACTTTTATTTCATCAGTGGTCATACAAGTTGCAGGAGTCAAAGTAATTTCAACTTTATAGTTGCCTGTATCAGTAACTATAAGCGATGGACTGGTTTCTCCTATTATTTCGATTGCATCTTTAAACCATTTGTAGCTATAACTTGCTGGTAATTTAGTGTCAATAGTATAGCTTTCGCCAAAACAAACAGGATTATTTGTTGTTAGTAATCGATCGGGGCCCAAATCAATTTTTGGAGAAAAACTACCCGCCTTTAGAAAAACTGCTGAGTCATAATATTGAAAAGTGTCATCAGCAATTACTAATTTTATATGATAAGTTGTTCCTGCTATAACATTTGTTTGGGCATTCATCACCACAGTTTGGGCACTATAGTTAGTAGGACTGGTAGCAGAGCTGTAACCCTCAAAATAGTTTTCGTTTTTTGCAGGACATCCTCCGAATACGCCAAATGGTAAAATTAAAGGATGGATACTTAGTGATGAAACGGGAGTTGTAGTACCTGGAATTACCGCTAAATTTTGATAATTGGCAGTGCTCCCTTTTTCCTTTATTAAAAATGCAAATCCATCAGAAAATCGACATGGGAAATCATCCTGGTATTCATTGGAAGCGAATATATAGTCAAAACTTATGAAATTAGTTAAAGGTGTGAAATCGAATTCTAAAATGGTAGCATTTATTGTTGTAAAGCCTAATTCCTTTTCTAAATCAGAATCACCCAGCCACGAAGTGTCACCTCCACCTTGATTTCTTACAAATGGGCCTTCGGAATATTTACTACTCCAAGTACTTAAAAGCACACCTTCTGTAAAAGGAAAACTGCTGGTTCCAGCGTTAAAATACCCATAACTTTTTTTTCCGGCAGTAAAGGTATCTCCTGTTGCAATTGGATTGGTAATAGTAGCACAAGAACTATTTACTAAAACATTTTCAACAAGTTGTTGTGCAGTGTAAGAGTCATTTACTGAAATAGATTGCCCTGTTGCACTAAAGGTAGAGCAACAAATGAAGATATAAAATAAGATTGTTTTTATACATTTCATAACTCCGTAAAGATACTACAAATCTCTATTTTTTAATAAACGATAGGATAAGAATGTGAAAATGAAAGTCCAACATAAAACGATTAAAACCGCTGAAAAATGTACACCATAATCTTTGCTGTTTTCCATTCCAATTTGTGTTCCAATAGATTTGATAATTGATAAACGGGAGAGTGGTTCTACAATTAAATTAGACATAGATTCTAACGGGAAAAATTGTGTAATATAGGATGCATTATTACTATCTGGGAATATTTTAAAAGTTAGAATTCCTTTGGCAATTCCTTCAATAATATTCCAAACCAAAAGGAATCCAAGTGCAAATGCCGAGCGTTTAACCAGTATTCCTAAAAATAAACAGAAAGAGAAAAATCCAACTAATTTCACGAAGTAAGCTATGATGTATTCCAAATCTGAGAAAATGATGCCAATTTCAGTATAAGAAGAAAAACTGTAACCGAGAATTAATGACATTATAAACACAAAAACAGTTGATACTGTAGCAAATAAAATGATTGTCAGGAATTTAGAAAGAATAAATTCTTTTTTACTCATTCCGTCTATCAAATTTTGTTTTAATGTACCGTAACTATACTCGTTTGCCATCATCGACACAATAACAATCGCCAAGAATAATTTTAAAATAGCGGCTATATAGGTATTGAAATGCCAAATAAAAGGGAAGTTGAAAATGCCCATTTCGGCAAGATGAAGTTTGAAAATCCCAAGGTCAAATTTGATTGAAGCAATTAATGCAATAAAGGTTAAGAGAATAAAATAAGTCAAAGTCAAAACGCGACTGGCTTTATTTTTCCATATTTTTAGTAATTCTATTGAGAGAAGTCGTTTCATTGTTTTAGTTTTTGATAGTTGGTTTTGTGTTATTTGTTAATTCTAAAAATTGCTCTTCTAAGCTATTTTTACGCTTAACCAAATGACTTAATACAATGCTTTTTTCAAAAAGGAATTGATTCAACTCCTTTGCATCCCAATCATGTTTTAAATAAACCAAAACTTTTCCTCCTTCATTTGCAACACTTTTTACAGCAGGATGCTTTTTTAAAACCAAGCTCAAATTTTCATTATCATCAGCTTGCAACTCAAAGAATCCTTCATTTGAAGCCATTCCACCAACTAAACCGGAATATAAAATTTCACCTTTTCTTAAAACGACTACATGGGTACATACTTTTTCTACTTCGTCCAATAAATGGGAAGCAAGTAAAATAGTGGTTCCTTTTGCAGCTATTTGTTTGATAATGTCTCGAATTTGATGAATCCCTTGTGGATCTAATCCATTAGTAGGCTCATCAAGAATTAAAATTTCGGGGTCATTCAGTAGGGCTGAAGCTATTGCTAATCGTTGTTTCATTCCAAGAGAAAACGTACTGAATTTACTATTTTGGCGGTCTATTAGACCAACTAATTCCAGCTTTTCATTTACTTTAGCATAGTTGATCCCTTTGATTTTGCAAACTAATTCTAAATTCTCTTTTGCCGTCATGTACGGATAGAAATTAGGTCTTTCGATAATAGCTCCCACTTTTTTTAGTGCTTCGTGAGTTTGCATTGTGCCACCAAACCAGCTATATTCTCCGTAGGTTTTATTTACGACATTCAAAACAATCCCTAATGTTGTCGATTTCCCGCTACCGTTGGGGCCAAGAATTCCATAAACATTGCCTTTGTATATTTCGAATGAAACGTCTTTCAATGCTTGTACACTGCCATAACGTTTGCTGATATTTTTAATAGAGAGTATGATTTCCAAAGTGCTCGTTTTTTATGTTTTATATAGGACGAACAAGGTAAGGATTTGTTACTATTAAACTGGAATTAGTTTATTTCGCCAATTAATATGCAAAGTGCATTTAATTTTTCAGCAGTAATAGGCTTCATAATATAGTCTTTTACTACGCTGTATTTTTTAGCCATTTCAATGTCAAAGGGATCGATGGAAGATGTGATAATAAAAATTGAAATTTCTTTTTTTATTGGCAACAGAACGAATTCATCCAGGAATTGCCACCCATCCATTACGGGCATGTTTAAATCAAGTAAAATTGCATCTGGTAGATTTTTATTTTCAATACAATTTTGTTTTAATTTATCTAAAGCAAATTGACCGTTATAAAAAGAATGTACTTCCTCACAAAACTTGTTTTTTGAGATAAGAATACTCATTAATTTGACGGACATCTTATCGTCATCAATAATATAAGTTAATTTATTTTTCATTTAAATACACTTTAAAAATGGAACCGAAACCTATTTCACTTTCTACTTCAATTTTTCCATCCATGGCCTCCAGTTGGTTTTTTGTTATAAATAATCCAATTCCTTTGGCATCTTCATTGCCATGAAACGTTTTGTACATGCCAAAAATTTTATGACCATTTTTTTTTAAATTCAAACCTAATCCGTTATCCCTGAATGTTATAATGGTGTAGTTTTCGTCAATTTCATAACCGATTTCTAAAATAGCTTTACGGTGAGGACATTTGTATTTTATAGCATTTGTAAATAGATTAAGTAAAATACTATCTAAGTAGGCGGGGATTGCGTTGACTGTTAACTCTTCGGGGATTGTATGAGTTATCGTTATCCTACTTTCTTTAATAGCCAGACTTAATGCCTTTTTTGTTTTTTCGATTTCGTTCTTTAAATAAATCTGGGTCTTTTCAATATTTGTTTTCTGCTGAATCGTTATGATTTCATTTAAATATTCAATTGTTTCTGATAATTTTTCGGTTCCTTCTTTAAATAAATCAAAATAAGAAAGCTTCTCGGTAATATCTTCGGTGTTTTCAATTACATCTACAACCATTGCTAAATTACTGGTGTGTGAACGAATATTATGGGAAACAATATGTGTAAAGTTATAAAGCTTATTATTTTGTTGACTGGTAACTTCTAATAGATGCTTAAGTTCTATCTCTTTTTCGATTCTAAGTGTAACATCCCGACCCACACCAACAAAATTTATAAAATTGTTTTGACTATCAAAAACAGTGGTGATATTCAATTCAAACCAGTATTTCTCTTTTTTCTTATTGTAATTCAGAATAATAATTTTGATACTTTCTTTATTCCGAATTGCTTCTCGCATTATTGCTGTAGCTTGTATATCTGTTTCGGGGCCTTTGGATAAATATCCGGGTCTTTGACCTATAATCTCCGTCATATCTAATCCTGTCAGATCTAGATAAGCCTGATTTGCCCATATTGCCTTACCATTTGGATTCGCAATTACGATAGTATCCGTAGTTTCTGATGCAGCGAGAGATAACAATTTCAGTTTTTGTTCAATATTTTTTCTTTCGCTAATATCTCTGATGAAACATACTAAATAAGTAATTTCATTCACTTGAAATGTTTTACCGGAAGCTATTTCTACAGGTATTGACTCTCCTGATTTAGATTTTATAAAGGTCTCATTTACACCATAATCATCCTTTGTTAAATTATAAGCTAGAAAAATTCGGACTTGTTTTCTGTATTCTAAAGGGAATAATTCAGAATTGTGCGTACCTCTTAATTCAGGATATTTGTAACCGGTAAGGGATGTAGTTCTTGAGTTGCAATCCGTTATGATTCCATTAGAAGTGTCAATAATAATAATTGCATCATTAGCACTTGAGAAAATAGAAGAGAATTTTTCAACGTTTAATTGAAGTTCGTTGATTAAATTTTGCTCTTTGGTTATGTCCTGAAAAGTGCCTAATAATTGAGTTGCTTTTCCGTCTATAGATTCAACTTGACAAATACATTCTATATATTTGATATTGTTTTTCGCAGTAATGATTTGAAATTTGTCTTCAAAAGAAATTCCATCATTAATTGCTTTTTCAATCAGGAATTTTATTTTATCTCTATTTTTACCTTCAGTATAGAAATTAATTCCATTTCCATTTATAGGAATAAAATCTTGAGTTACTTCAAGAATATCTTTTGTGACTGAATCCCAATAGACTTGATTGGTTAGCAAATTCAATTTCCAAACACCAATCTTTGCCGATTGTGCAGCTTTTATATACAGCTCAGGCTTATTTGTCATAGTAGGTATTAGTTTAATCTATTGAGGGGGTAATCAAATATATATTAAATATGTCTGGTTTGGACTTTTTTTAACATAAAATGACATGGTGTTTGAAATTTCTTAAATCATATTTTTTCTAATCTTCTAAAATTTAAATGGTTATACTTTAATACTGAAAAGCATACTCTCTTTTATTTTTTTAATAATTAATCTGCCAATTATTCAGAGTGCTTTTTTGTAATTAGTATATCCTAATTTATATAAGGATTGGCTTTAGAATCAGATTGATGGTAATGAAAATCATGATTTAACAGGAGTTGAATAAGTACGTATTTTTTTGATGTTTTTGAGTTCTAATTTGTTGTAATTTTGCATTAAATATATTTTCCAATGAGTGAACCAATAATGCTTTTTAAAAAACCTACTTATCCAATAAACAATTCACTCTTGGATTATTTGGAACGATTTGACCGAATCTCCAAAGTGCCAATTTTTTACGATGATTTGTTACGTTTTTCTGGGTCTATAAATGTGTATGATAAAAACGATCAGGATACCTTATGGATTCGGGTTTATTATAATGAATTTGAACGAAAAGAAATCGATTTGACTTTGATGAAAATCTATTCTCTTTTACATTCCGATGGTAACCTTGGAATTATTAAATTTCTGAATGTGGATTCAATCGATTATTGCACTTTTGGAAACTCGAAACCATTTCGAATAAAAGTTCGAAACATCCTAAATGATAATTACACCCATTTTTATATCAAGAAAGCGGATGCTTCTCGTGTTTACGGATTAGAATTGGAACACATTTTATCCCCGGATAAAATAAATTTTTTAGTATATAAAGACACTTTAATTGAAGAACACATCATGGGAATTGCCGGAGATGTTTTTATAAAAACGCTTCTGGCCGATTGTACCGAAACCGAAAAATCACAAATTGCAAAAGAATTTGTCAAGTTTAATGAGCGTTGTATGATTCGATTATTAGGAGATATGCGTTCGTATAATTATGTAATTGTTCCCATTCACGATTTTGATCAGGTGGTTTATAGAATCCGAGCAATTGATTTTGACCAACAATGCTTCGAAGGAAATTTTAAAGTCTACCGTCCTCAGTTTTTCAAGGAGAATTATCCAATGGTAAAATTAGTTAAGGAAAAACTTCAAACCAGTTCGATAGAACAGTACAAAGATGAAGAAAGAGCCGTTTTAGCCAAAAGAATTCATTCTGCCGAAAATCGTATCAAAAGATTATTGCAAATTATGGGTTCTGACGTTATTTCTACTGATGAACATTTGAATCAATTGAAATTAGAATTGTATAGTTATACTAATGATTTGAATTTTAAAAAAGCAAAATCTATGGGAAATGTAATGAGTGCAGCTTTTGAATTTATAACCAGAAACTTCAAAAACACTAATTTATTTAATACTGGATTTTAGTCTTTTATAAAACTACTATTTACACTGCCTTGAGTATGAAAAATTGTATTTCACTATTAGTCGTATTTGTTTTATTTGCTTGTCAGCAAAATTCGGATTCAATATCAACTGTACATTCTTTGCCTAAAAAGTTAAAGGAAGTTTCGGGAATTATTTATTCTTCCCAGGATAATTTGCTTTGGGCATTGGAAGACAGTGGTAATGCGAATGAAATTTATGGACTGAATTTTGAAAACGGTAAAATTGAAAAAACGATAACTATCGAAAATACAGAGAATATTGATTGGGAAGATATCACAAAAGATAAAGATGGAAATCTATATATTGGAGATTTTGGTAACAATGATAATGAAAGAAAGGATTTAAGTATTTATAAAATCGATAAAAATTCCTTAGCTGCTGAAAGTGCAATTCCAGCTTATAAAATTTCATTTGCGTATCCGGAACAAAAAGATTTTCCTCCTAAAAAAACAGAAATGTTCTATGATGTCGAAGGTTTTTTCGAATTCAAAAATAACTTCTATCTCTTCATCAAAAACCGAAGTAAGGGATTTGATGGTACTGCGTTTGTATATAAAATTCCAAATACGCCAGGTTTTCACCAAGCAGTTTTAATGGGTGAGTTTAAAACCTGTGACAATTACAATCACTGTGCAATTACGGCCGCAACGATAAGTCCCGATGAGTCCAAAGTTGCTGTTTTGACCCATGATAAAGTTTTTTTATTCGAAAGTTTCAAAGGTGATAATTTTCTGAAAGGAACAAAAACTACCCTCGAATTAAATCATTTTTCCCAAAAAGAAGCGGCTTCTTTTATTGATAATGACAGACTTTTTATGGCCGATGAAAAAACTAAAAGTGTGGGAGGGAAGGTTTATGAGGTCAGTATTAAAAAACTAAAATCCAAATCCTAAACCAAAAGCAATTCGGGCTTCTTCATTTGCAGCTTTAAAATAGGTAATTCTGGCCGTAAGTGCATTCAGCCCGTTGATCCACAATCCACCGCCAAAGGATTGATGCCATTTATCCGAATCTTCTCCTTTTTGCCAAACTCTACCGTAATCAAAACCGGCTAAGATTCCATAGGACATCGGTATAATACTTCTTTTTATTTTTCCTAAATTCCATCGTAAATCACTGCTTTGATAGAATGACTGATTTCCTAAAAAACGTTCATTCCTGAAGCCTCTCAGATCATAATCGCCTCCCAAAGTCGCACCTTGATAAAAATAAAAATTGTCATTCAATAGTATTTTTGCTTTCAAAATTGTAGCCAAAACGAATTTTCCATGAGCATCAATTTTATGATTAAAATTTAGTTTGCTTTCTAATGTTGGGAAATTTCTTTTGGTATCTTCCAAATTCATTTTCCAACTTCCAGCAACAGAAAATCCCATTCCCATGGAAGGAAATGATGGAATATCATAATTCTCAAAACTGTATTTTAATGTTGCTCCGGCAAATTGCTGGTTTTGAAAAACAGCAGGATTTATATTTCCGGGAATGCCTACAAAGCGATCCCTCGTTTCTTCAACGGTAATTCTTTCAAAACTGGTTTGAAACTGGATTTCACTTCCGTATTTCCCCACTTTTTTGATAGATGGCAAAACTTTCAACATTCGGATGCGCACACGATTGAAATCCATTCCAAAAGTTTCGTCATAATTTACGGTCTCATTTCCATAACCAAAATAATTAATGGTGAAATTTGGACTCGTGAATTGGCTTTCTAAATCCAAATCCCATTTGCCAAATAATTTCGGAAAATGAGCATCGTAAACCAGTTCATATCCATTGGTTGCAAAAAAATAATTGGCTTTTAAAACGTGTCTTTGCGTGTATGGATTTAATTTAAAATCATTAACAATATAGCCGCTTACAATACCAAATTTCACACCATCATCAGGATTAAAACCTATATTTGGAAGTGCTGAAAATGAATTGTACTTAGGTTTTTCATAATCATAATGATTGGTTTCATAGTCATCTGATAATAAAACTTTGCTTTTAGAATCTAAAGTATATGTATTCGATTTTGATTTAAAATCATGAATTTTTATTTTTTTTCCGTTTTCAACTAAATAAGAATCGTTGTTTTGGCCTCCAATCAATCGGATGTTAATCCTTGATTTTGATGTTCCTTTTACTTCAAAAACATCATCATCATCTAATCCATAAACCCATATTTTTTTTGTTTTTCCAGCAATAAAATTTTTGGTGTAAAGTAATTCTTCACCTTCATTTTTTAATCGATATACTTCGATTTCAAGTTTATTTTTTGCTTTCTGTTGGATTATAAATTTATCTTTTTTATCGGTTCCAACAATCAAAACTGTTTTTTGTAATACGTTGTAATATGCTGTAGCATAGCGATGCAGTTGATTTTTTCTAACTTTCAATTTGCGTTTGATGTCTTTGATTGTTTCATCCTGAATGGCTGCTGGCAAATTGTTAAAGGCACCGTCGATATCCGAATCCGAAAGGTTTTCCTGAATGTATTTGGCCTGTTTTATCCATTCATTCTGATCTGCTGTCTTTATAAAAGCAAGATCTAACGGGTATGGCTCACGGTTCAGCCATTTAACATTTTTAATTTTGTCTTTGAAAGATTGCATGTGTCGCAATTGTGCTTTTTTCATCAAAACAAAAAATAAAGCCCCATCGTATTTGGTAAATGCCTGATCTCTATCGCGTGGAATAGGTTTGTAAATAATTTCCCCATCTACTTTATATTCGCCCCAACGCCACTGATCTTGATGCCTGTCCCAATCTCCAATAAGCATGTCAAATAATCGGGCTTTGATGTAGGCGCTTTCATCAACTGAATATTTTTCATCTTTGTGGAGGTTCTTCATTAAATCTTCTGTACTGATAATCGCTGTTGGATAACCAAAGCTCTTGACCCCTATCTGGCTGTCGGTAGGGCGTTCTTCAACAATGTATAATTCATTGCCAAAATTGACATTAAAATCTTTTAAAGCTTTATGTTTTGGAATATAATATAATACTGGATTGGTATGCGCTACGCCAATTTTTTCGGCTAAATTCCCCACTGCTGAAGGAGCGTAAGGATGTGCGGTCGTGTAAAAATCAGACAAGAGATCTTCAGCGTACGTATCTTCAAATTCGTTTAAGATAAACTGGTCTTTGAAGGCCACCGATTGTAGAAAACGTGTGGCACTTTTTTTCAAGGCACGCATTACATATTCCTTCCCATTTTTGTCAAAGAGTTGTAATGATTTAGACTGATGCCCACCTCCGGCACGTTTCGGTTTTAAGCCTCCAAAAAGGGTGTCAATAGTTGTTGTTTTCACTTCTATTGGTAAACTGTAATATTTTCGATAGTGCTGTCCAAAGAAGAATTTATAAAATATACTTTTTTTGGTTTGTTTCTTTGAATAGATAGAGGCTACCGTAGTTTTTGGAAATGAAGTTGGGAAGTTTTTAGTGCTAAAATCGTCTTTCGAATCATGTATGAATCGTTCAAAAATCAGTTTTTCTTTGTTGTTTTCTTTCCCGTAAAAAGAAAGTTTTGCCGCTCCATTTTCATAAACTGATAATGCAGCATAACCATTTCCTCCATAGGAGAAATCATTTGGAAAAACGGCTTTCGCGGCCTCTGATTTTGAACCTGCACCACTTACTATTTGCTTGATGTTGTCTTTTTCAATGTATTGCAAATTATGGTCATGGCCAGAAACGACAATGACATTATCCTGACTCTGCAACAGTGTTTTTACTCGTTTTATAAAAAGAGTATAGTATTTATTTTGAATGTCTTGCGGACTTATTCCAGATGTTTTTCTAATTAGATTAATTGCAGTGCCTAATACAGGCAGCGGAATCTTTTGCTCTAATGGGAATAGCTGTTTTTCTAAAGAAAACTGGCCGCCGTGCGTTCCGTTGCTCATTAACGGATGATGCAGCGCCAGAATTACTGTTTTCTCCTGATTTTTGTTTAATATACTTTCTAATTCATTAAAAAAAGCTTCTCTTGATTTTATTGTGCAATCATCGTTGATGGTTGGACTATTGTCCCAGTCTTCCAGAAACCATTGACTGTCTATAGTTATCAGCGTCAGATTTTTATTGATTTCTAAATCATCAATCCCACAGCCTTTTCTTGGTAAGAATGATTTTTTATCATTTAAATATTCGGTTACAAATTTTGCCTGACGTTCTAAACCCTTTATTCCACTGTACCAATCGTGGTTTCCAGGAATGAAAATAGTCTGACCCTTGAAGTTCTTCGATAACTTTAGTTGATTTGTAAGCTTACTTTCGGCAATAATTCGCTCATTTGGATGGTCAGTATTGGGTAATCCTTTTGGATAAATATTATCGCCAAGAAATAAAAGAGTTGCATTTTTGTTTGCTTTTTCTAATTGATTTTTCAGTAAACCAATGGTTTGCTGTGCGCTTTTTTCATTTGCATTCCCTGCATCACCAATTAAATAAAAAGTATGTGCAATTTTTGAGCTATCTGTTCCGTTTTGTATTACCGGATTTTTGATTTTTTTACCAAATTGTGCGTGATGTGTTGCACACGATTGAAAAATGAATCCCGAAGCAAATAATATAAAAACTGCTTTATTTGAAGTTATAAAACGATTATCCGAAAACAATTTCATATTTTAGTAGTGTAAAAATTTCTGTATGAACCTTATTGAACAAGTAGAAAATTTTGTTAGTAAATTACTCAAAGATAAACTTTCTCATTCATATACTTACCATAATTTTAATCACACCCGTGATGTAGTTAATGCTGTTGTAACACTTGCGGATAGTGAAAATATAACTGCCTCTGATAAAGAGGTTGTAGTTGTTGCCGCATGGTTTCATGACACAGGATATGTAAACGGTTGCACGAATCATGAAGATTCAAGTATTGTAATCGCTTCTGATTTCCTAACCGAAATAGGAAAATCTCCGGACTATATTGAGAAAGTGGCAACATTAATAAAAGCCACTGAAAAGGAATATGTTCCCCAAACATTTTTTGAAAAAATAATAAAAGATGCGGATTATTATCATATTTTGAGTGATGATTATATTTTTAGCTGTGAAGGTTTAAGAAATGAATGGAAAAATATAGAAGGAAAATCTTTTACAGATAAGGATTGGGTTGTAGAAAACTTCAATTTTCTAGCTAATATTCATCGATTTTATACGGATTATGCTTTAGAAAATTGGCAACCTTTGAAGCAGAAAAATATAAAACGTCTTCAGAAAAAAATAAAAAAAATGAACTTGAAAACGAACAACGAACCGGAAGTAGAATATAAAAAAAGAGAAAAAGAAGAAAAACCCGAGCGAGCTGTTGATACTTTATTTAGGGTAACATTAAATAATCATACCAGTTTAAGTGGTATTGCAGACAGTAAAGCCAATATTTTACTATCAGTAAATGCTATTATTATTTCGATAGCACTTTCTACTTTAATTCCGAAATTAGACAGCCCAAAAAATGTTCATCTCATGGTTCCTACTTTTATCATGCTGATGTCTAGTGTGATTACTATTATTTTTGCAATACTTTCTACACGACCAAAAGTGACCAAAGGTGTTTTTACGCGACAAGATATTGAAGCTAAAAAAGTGAATTTACTCTTCTTCGGAAACTTCTATAAAATGCCTTTGGAGGAATACCAATGGGCTATGAACGAAATGATGAAAGACAGGGAATACCTTTATAACTCCATGATTAAGGATTTATATTTTCTGGGATTGGTTCTCGAGAAAAAATACCGTTTGTTAAGAGTTGCCTATAATTTTTTCATGATAGGAATTATAATCTCAGTAATTGCTTTTGTAATTGCTTTTAAAATGGTTGGTTCTTAATTCAATTCGTCCAGTAAATCTTGGTAAGAAAAGTTTTTTGGAGTTTGTTCCTTATTATCATTAATTACTTTTACCCTGATTGCTCTTAAGCCAGAAACTCCTTGTAATTCTTCCACTTCAAATTGTTCGATGGTTGGTTCCAATACTTTTTTGAATTGTAAAAATTTGATATAATTCAAATATTCTGTTTCCTCATTATTGTGGGAATAGACAATTGTAATTTTTTCTTTTTCGGTAATTCTTTCTTTTGTTCCTTTGATATTGGCTTTGTCGATGCGTTTTTTTACTACCTCGTAACGGGCATTGTAAGTACCGTCAACATCAAAACGTTTTTCATCCATTCTAAATCGGATAGAAATAGCGGAACTAAACACTAAAATCAATGAAGTTACATCAAGTTCATAAGGCAATGAAGATTTAAGTTGATGGTGTTCCAATTCCATTTCGCATAGCGTTTGCAATTGCCATAATCTCAAATTATGAAGATACATACTGTCAAAATCTTTGTTTGGCGTAATTGATGAACCTATATAAAGATTGTGTTCCACACCGTCGGTTTTGAAACGTTCATAATAATGCGGAAAAATATTTTGTGCTTCAACTTGTTTTTTATCAAGAATTGAAGCTAGTTTTTTATTGACAATAGACATGGCATTATCAAATTTCTTTCTCGCATGGTAAAACATTCCTGTTTTTTCATCTAAACTTTCAAAGTAATTATGCTCTAGTGTTTCACCTAGCTCGTTTGTTTTTGTATTCCTTAAAATAGGATGAATCTCTTTTTCTATATAAAGCTGAATTTGTTGTTCAGTATCAGCTTTTAAAGGAAATTCCAGTTGATCGTATAATGATTGCAATTCAAATTTTCGTTGTTCCAATAAAACCAAATTAGTATTTGAATTTTGATTTTCAAAGATTTGAATAAGCGATGCGAGTTGATTTTTTAAATCTTCTTTTACCGTTTCATTTCTATGATTTGAGGAACCTTTAATGTCTATTTGCCCATACAAAGGGTACACTTCCTTGAATACGATTTCCTTGAAAATATAGTCTTTATTTGGATTATTAGTCTGGAAATATTTAAGCGCCTCTCTTCTGAATTTCCAATAAACACTTGGGTGAATGGCTGTATATTCTCTTTGAATGATAGCTTCTATTTGGTGTTGCATATCATTTTTGTAACGCTCCAATGTGTCTACCACGTAAGGTAAAATCAAATCCAGATTGTTTACATTAATGCTGTTAAGTTCTCTTGGTTTTGCCGAAACTAATTCTATAATGCCCAAAAGTTTGCCGTTTTTTATCACCGGAGCAAGAATACAGCTTTTAATATTGAGTTTTAAAAAATGTTCTCCCAGTTTTTCATTTTCTGATATTTTGGCAAATTTTTCAACGTTTGAAATTACAAACGGTTTATTTTGTTCCAAAATATTTTCCAATGAGCAACCAAAAAGCGCATTTTTACAATCGACTTCTTGCATATCGTGTAGAATAAAACTGTCTATTTTTTTATCATCATAGGGAGGCTTTACAAACTTTTCATCTTCTTCATTATAAATGATAAAACCAACTTTCAAATCAGGGATTTTAAAAATAGAACGAAAAATAGTTTCAAAATTATTACTATTATCCGTCTGATGTTTTTCTGATTTTAAAAGATTGCTTTTCAAGTTTGAAACCGCACTTTCAATGGAAGCATCAAATAAAGATACGATACCGAAGCCTTTTAAAATCCAGCTTTCAGAAGGAAATTTTTCTTTCCACAAATCGATATTATCATAATTATCCATCAATAAATCAATATCTTCTGGAGATAATTTTATCGCTTTGTCAGTAGGGATAATTTCCATAAAATCAGCATTGTATAGAATTCTGTAATGCTTCATGATACCATTTGCATCTGGGATATCGTAAAATAAAGGTCTGTTGAAATCAAAATGTTGACCATAAATGGTATTCAAAATCAAAATGCAATTCATAATATAGAATTGATTTTCATCAAAATCCCTGATTGTCATGTCAAATGTTCTTCCGGCATTTTGAAGTATTTTTTTGAATCTTTCGGAGTAATTGAATGTAAAGTTCTGAAAAGGAATGGTAGCCGCTTTAATTTCGTTTTGAGTCAGTGCGGTAGGGAAAAGATCAGCTAATAGATAGTTTATCAGAGTTTCGTTTTCAGAAATTAAATTCAAATCCTCGATTCCGGTTCTGAATTCGGGGAAAGGTTCTATTTCTTTTAATAATGCTTTGGCATAATTGGAGCGATAATCGACATTAGTAGTTGCGATTTTCTCTAAAGCTTCAATGAGTTTATGGAATGAAATTAGAGTTTTGAACGGGCTTTCTTTAAACAAATGATGATCCATCTGATAGTTTATTTAGAATACAAAATTACTAATAAACGAAATTGGATAGACAAATTTCAGGTTCTTTTTTTAAAGAATTAGTATGATTCAAATTTAGAAAATCAATTTTTTTGAAGCTAAATGAGAGTTTTTTTTTGAACAGTTTATGAAAATTATCTAATGGAAATGCTATTGTATCGTAGCAGTTTTTTTTGATTATTTTTTTGTCTCAATATCAGGATTGACTTTATTAATAGTAGGATTAGCATGTTTTACGTTTTTAAAGGTTAGGCTTAAAAAATAATAATTGGTTATTTAGGAATCAAATGAATTGTAATAAATCAGAGGATAATTTTATATCGAATGAATTCTTTTGTTGTAAAAGCCTATGAGGGTTTCATTTATTTCTTTTAGTTCTGGCGTAAGAAATGTTTTCCTGCCTTTTTCATCGTTAGTTAATTCAAGTTGACAAACAGTGCATTTAAATTCCTTGAAATGATTTGTGACATTTCGGGTTGTAATTATTTTATGACCAAATAGTGAACACAGAATTTTTTTACTTAGAAATTTTTCTTTGATTGTATTCATACTATTTGGTTATTTAGATTTGGGGATTAAAGGGGATTAAAGTTAATTAATAATCGCTTAAACATCAAATAAAATCGATGAAATACATTTTAAGTTAATAAAAACAATAAAATTCTTATAAAAAAATAAAGTATTTTATAAACCTCTATGATAAAGTGTTATAAGTGCAAAAAAAATCCTCAACTACTTAAGTAATTGAGGATTGAAAATTTAGATGTGTAAAAATTATAAACTAGCTTTTTTCTTCTTTATTGAAATAAACTAAGTAGTAATACATTTGTTTTTCTTCGTCCCAACCTTTTTCTACAAATTTCTCGGCACTTTCAGGATTGATGAAGTCCATTTTAATTTGAATGTGTGTATCCAAATTGATTACGTTTTTGATTGATTTTCTAGCATCAGAAACCGCTGCATTAGCAATAGGAAATGAGGTTACATCCTCAATACTGTATTTTTCCCCTTTGTCTATTTTGTAGTTTTTAAATTCTGGAATCAAATCCGGATTATCTAAAACTTCGTTCAAGAAATTAGTCTCTTCAAACTGATCGTTTTTAGCAAAATAGTTCACAGAGCGGTTCATGAACATTACTTCTTCTTTTTTATCTTCTGCCGGGAAAACAACGTCTTTGGCGAAGTTCTGACAGAATTTCAAATATTTTTTGGTAATGAAATTTTCATCCTCAAAAGCATCTACTGAAAGAAAATGTTCCAGCCAATATCTTGCATCGTAACGGTTGCTGTCCACTGTTAGGATTTTATAACCTTCTTCTTTTTTATAATTAAAGATTAAGCAGCCTTTGTCTAATTTATTTAAACTTACACCTTGTTGCAAAATCATTTCCAAGTGTGTTTCCTTTTCCTCAAATTGTAAAAAGTCAGCTTGTATCTCACTCTTAAATATCCCTATAGCATCTACCACATTATTATCAATACTAACGTTTGTTAAATACGTAACATATACTTCTCCATTCTTGATGTGAGGATGATTGGATTGCTCAAATAAGTGTTTTGTGATTTTTTTAGAAGCTTCATGAATGATACTTGGATTTTCAAAAATCTCTGTTGCAAACTTAAACATATCATTGTAATCCAAATCAATTTCATGAGCAAACTGAAAATAGTTTTCTTCTTTTTCTCTAAATGGTTTAAAGAAAAATTCTTTCATCAAAGGTACAATCTCATCGTTCAGATTAAAAGGTTGCTCTGATAAAAAAATAGCTTCGTTTCTACTTTTATTACCAACTCTGTGAATTGATAAGTTCTCGATATGGGTATTATATAAATTGATCATATTTTGTATTTTATATATTAGATGAGAGAGCCAAGATAAATGACAATTTTTAAGTCTTTCATCTTGGCTCTTGATGCTTATTCGCTTAGTTATTTAATTCCAATTCTCCTCAAACCCATAGTCTTCAAAACTATCATCTCCTTCAAACATGTCTAAATCATCTTCGTCCAATCCATCTTCAAATTCATCATTATAGTCATCGGCATTATCTGATTCAAAGTTTTTTTCCATAGCTTCATCAGGCATTTCACCGTGAGAAAATATCGTTTCTGGATATAAATTTCCAAGAACTTGGTCTTCAATAGCAGCTAATTCTACAAGGAAAGTCCACATATTGATGAAATCATACACATATATAATCTTGGTATTTTGCTTATCTAAAATATCCGATAATTGATAATCGCTCATTACTTTTTGTTCCCCTGGAATATCTCCGGTATCAAAAAGCGAAATTTCGTCTTCCTGATTCCATGTTTCATCACAAGTATAAAATGAAGCTACTTCCATTCCGTCAAAACCAAAGGAATTAAAGATAGCATTGTGTAAATCTTCTAAAGTATCGTCTTCAAGTATTGCAATGTCTCTAAAAACATCATCTTCTGCGTCTAGAATTACTCTAAATTTATAAACCATAACTTAATATTTGTTCTTTATTTATGTTTAAATATCTTTAAATAAATTATTTAAGATTTGTTTGTAAAATATCAGGGGTGATTTTACGGATGATTTTAGTCAAATAATCCAAAGAACACTGCTGCTATTGAAAATCAAAATCGACTACAAATATACTCGAATTATAAGATTAATAGCGACTTTCTATTCTAAAATTAAAACGTATTTTTTAGGTGGCAGTACTACTTGGGTAGCATTGAATGTCTTACATATTTCTGGCAGAATAGTGTAATTGATTTAAGTTTTCGGCTATTTGTTGTAAAGTCTTACCTCCTTTCGGTTAACGACTTGGTATGCTATCTTTTATTTTTTGATACAATCAGCTTCGATGCGGTACTAATGTATTTATTTCAAAATGCACATAGTTTTGAGTCCGCAAATAGGTATTGTCCAAGTATTAAATTTATGGACATTGAAATCCATTGTAGATGTATGTAAGTAAAAAAATGGTGTTGATCAAATCACTACTAAGATAATTCTTTATGGTAGTTGTTTATTATTAAGTAACAGTATTTTTTCTCAAACAGAATTTTTTAATTCCAAGATTGCTTTTTCCGACAGCCAGTTATCGAATTTCTATTCTTCCTTTAGCATCAATTTAAAGTTTAGTGTAAAATGTTTTAATAAATGCATCGATGATGTTTTTCCACAAAAAAAGGCAATAGGCTCTATTCTTAATATTTGGTGTAATTTTTTTGCTATACTTAAGATAAGCTTTTCTTTACGAATCTCTGATATTTAAGACAGCTACTACTATATTTCACAACAAGTAAAAATTTCGCGAGTTTTAATAATTTTCTTTTATGATAATTTCCAAAGGCATGTAATGCGTATTTTGAACATTTTCTTTGAGTATAATTTTTTTATATAAATATTCAACAGCCAAATAACCTTGTTGCTCTGGTTTTTGATTTATTAAAAAATTAATAACTCCCTCTTTCAGATATTTTACATTTTCCTCTAATAAATCGTAACCAACTAATACGATGTTTTTTAGGTTGTTTTTGCTCAAAAATTCAGCAACAATATATGATCTTGAATTTGGAATAAAAATTGTATCAATTCCTTCAAACATTTTTACGTTTAGTTGTTTTTGACCGGAGTCTTTCAATCTGATTTCTGAAAACTTAAAGTTTGCAAATTCTTTATGATCTTCAAAAAAAGAATAGAATCCCTTAATTCGTTGCAGGTATACGGAGGTGCTTTCTATTTCGCGAGTGATTTTTATTATCAAAACGTTATTTTCTGAAGCTGAATTATAACAAACGAGTCTTCCTGCGAGATATCCGCTTTGAAAAGCATCTTGACCTATATAGGCAAAACTGTCAACTTCTTTTATATTAGAGTCAATCATGACTACCGGAATATTTTTCTTTTTACATTGATTTAAAAATAAAATTGATTCCTCATGAAAGATAGGAGCAAATAAAATACCGTCATATTTTTGCTCTAATAATTTTGAAGCTATTTTTTTGAATGAATTTGAGTTGTATTTGTAAAAATAATAATCTAAAGTAACTCCAAATTTTTGAAATTCATCTTCTGCTCTTTCAATACCGTTAATTGGGATTTCCCAATATTCAAGTCCTTCATTTTTAGGTAAGAAAACTGCAAATTTAAACTTTTTGTTAAAGGCGAGATTGCTGGCAAAAATATTTTTTTTATAACCATGTTCTTTTATAATGGCATTAACTTTATCAATGTTCTCTTGCGTAACTTGTCCTCGATTATGTATAATCCTATCTACTGTTCCCTCAGAAACAGCAGCAAGCTGAGCAATTTTTTTAATTGTAATAATAATCGTTTAGTTTAAGGTTATGATAAAATTTCACTTTTCATAAGTGAAATCAAAAATAATGTTTTTTTTTAATTTACAAAAGTCTTAAATGTATGACAGATAATCAAAAAAAATGATTCTTTTTAATTATGAATAATTGTTGGCATTAGAATTTCTTTAACATAATAGGATATTTTTTTTGCATGATTGAAATTTTATTATATATTTGTCATATTCCGTGTACGTACACGAATTGATTTCTTGTTTCTTGATATTGATTTAAGAAAGAATAGTTTTATGAAAATAAATTTGCATTTTTTTTATAAAGAATAGACAAATATATAAAAAAAAACGTGCGCGAACACGTTTTGACTCTTTCTGTAGTTTTTATTCGCTATAGTTTAAATACAGTTTAAAATAATCGCTTTGCAGATCAAATAAAAAAATTAAATATAATGAGTAAGAAAGTGGTAACTCTAGGTGAAATTATGTTGAGATTGTCAACACAAGATCATAAACGTTTTGTTCAGTCTGAAACATTTGATGCCACTTATGGTGGAGCAGAAGCGAATGTTGCAGCTGCTATGTGTAATTATGGATTGCAAGGGACTTTTATTACAAAAGTGCCTGATAACGCTATTGGTCAATCGGCAATTAATCATTTGCGTCGTTTTGGTGTAGATACTCAATTTATAGTTAAAGGAGGAAATCGTTTGGGAATTTATTTTTTGGAACCAGGTGCATCTTTGCGAGCCTCGCAGGTTATTTATGACAGAGCAGGATCTTCCATTGTTGATTTTAATATAGAGGAGTTTGATATTGATGCCGTTTTAGAAGGTGCCCAATGGTTTCATACTAGTGGAATTACTCCAGCCTTGAGTGATCAGGCCGCCGCATTAACTGAATCGGTTTTGAAAGCTGCAAAAGCAAAGGGGATTACTACCAGCATCGATATTAATTATAGAAAAAAAATATGGAGTAAAGAAAAAGCTGCTGAGGTATTGGGAAGAATTTGCCAATATGTGGATGTTTGTATTGGAGCTGATACCACTTTGGGTTTTGAACCAAAAGAAAACGATGTCATAGATGGTAGAATAACTATTGCCGGTTTTAAGGATATTTTCAAACAAATGAAAGAAAAGTTTGGATTCAAATTTATAGCCACCTCATTACGAGAAAGCCATAGCGCGAGTGATAATAGTTTTAGTGCTTTGGTTTATGATGGCACTGAATTTCACGTGACCAAGAAATATGATGTCAGAATTGTTGATCGTGTCGGTACAGGAGACTCTTTTGCAAGCGGTTTAATTTATGGTATGGTAACAGGTATGTCAACGCAGGATACTGCTGAGTTTGCAGTTGCTGCCAGCGTAATTAAACACACTATTCCCGGGGATCTTAATCACGCGTCTTTAAATGAAGTGTTAGAGTTAATGAAAGGTGAAGGAAGTGTTAGGGTTCAACGATAAAAAAATACATTTATGATTATAAATTCTCTAGAAAATGCTTCAAAATATTTTAGCATAAATCCTTATTTTAAAGAAGCATTTGAATTTATAATGAGCCACAGTAATCTTGAAAAAGCGGAAGATGGTACTGTTGGCACTTTTGAAAATTTAAAGGCTTTTGTGGTAACATTCCAAGGGGTATCAAAAGAAATTAGTTTGTCAAAGTTTGAATGTCATGATAAGAATATTGATATTCAGTACTGAATCAAAGGGAAAGAAACTTTTGGCTGGAAGCCCAGACAGAAATGTGTAATACCTAATGGCGATTATAATCCGGAAAAAGAGGTACGATTTTTTAGTGATGCACCCGATATGTTTTTCGAATTAGCAAAAGGTCAATTTGTCATTTTTTTTCCGGAGGATGTTCACGCTCCCATGATTGGAGTCGGAGAAATTAAAAAATTAGTAATAAAAATTAAGATATAAACATAAGTAAATGAAAAATATCCAACAAGTAACAGATACCATTATTCAACAGGGAATATTGCCTTTGTATTTTAATGCAGATGAAACAATAAGTATTGAAGTGCTTAAAGCGATCTATAAAGCAGGAATAAAAGCGGTCGAATATACGCACAGAGGCGATACAGCCTTAAATAACTTTAAAGCACTTGTTAAATTAAGAAATTTAGAAATGCCCGGATTGTTAATTGGTATTGGTACAATCAAAAATTTAAACCAAGCTAAAGAATATCTTCAAGCAGGAGCTGATTTTATAATAAGCCCCGGTTTTGTTCCCGAAATTGCAAGCTATACGCTAAGTAAAGATATTTTTTATGGGCCAGGTTGTATGACACCTTCGGATATAATTGCAGCTGAAAATGCAGGAATACGATTCATTAAATTATTTCCCGGCAACATACTTGGAATAGCATTTTTGAATAGTATCAAAGATATTTTTCCAAATCTTTTATTCATGCCTACAGGCGGAGTTGATGCTACTAGAGAAAGTATTGAAGCTTGGTATGAGGCAGGAGTTTGTGCGGTGGGCATGGGTAGTAAACTGATCAGTAAAATAGTGATGGATCAAAAGGAATATCAATCTATCGAAAATAATACCACCGCAGTTTTGAGTTTAATTCAATCTATAAAAAATCAATAAATAATATAAACATGAATGATCTATTTAATTTAAAAGGAAAAGTCGCTTTAATAACAGGAGGAGCAGGGGTTTTAGGAGGTCATATGGGTGAAGTTTTGGCACAATCTGGCGTAATTACTGGGATAATGGGATTGTCCATGGCAGAAGCAGATCTTGTAGTGAATAAAATTAACGCTAATGGAGGGCAAGCTTTTTCTGTAGTAGCCAATGTATTAGACAAGGATTCCCTTGAAGCAGTAAGAGATTTTATTATAGAAAAATACGGACGCCTTGATATTTTAATTAACGCTGCAGGAGGAAATATGCCGGGCGCGACTATTGCTCCAGACAAGGCGATTTATGATATGCTAACGGCAGATTTACAAAAGGTATTGAACCTAAATATTATTGGTACAATGTTACCCACACAAGTTTATTCAGAAGTTTTTGCTAAACAAAAACAAGGAGTAATAATCAATATATCTTCAGCTTCGGCACAACGTCCTTTGACCCGTGTTGTGGGATATTCCGCATCAAAAGCTGCTGTCGATAATTTCACTAAATGGATGGCTGTGGAAATGGCAACTAAATTTGGAGAAGGAATACGTGTTAATGCCATTGCTCCGGGATTTTTTATTGGAGAACAAAATAGAGCGCTGTTATTAGAATCAGACGGAAGTTTGACACCTAGAGGAGAGAAAATTATTGATCAAACTCCAATGCGACGATTTGGTGTACCAGACGATTTAAGCGGAACGTTAATTTGGCTGTGCAGTGATGCTTCTAAATTTGTTACGGGTATTAGCGTAAATGTAGATGGTGGATTTGGGGTGTCAAGTATATAAATAAAGTAAATAATAATAATATATAAAATATAAGCAAATGGAACAAACATGGAGATGGTACGGACCAAATGATCCTGTGAAATTATCTGACGCTAGACAAGCCGGTGCAACCGGAATTGTTACTGCCTTACACCATATTAAAAATGGACAAGTGTGGGAAGTGGATGAAATCATGAAGAGAAAAAATGAAGTGGAAGCTGCAGGATTAACTTTTTCAGTTGTAGAAAGCATTCCAGTTCACGAGGATATCAAAAAACAATCGGGTGATTATTTGAAATATATAGAAAACTACAAGCAAAGTATTAAAAACTTAGCGGTATGTGGAATTAATATAGTTTGTTATAATTTTATGCCCGTTTTAGATTGGTCCAGAACCGATTTGTCTTATGAAATGCCTGATGGGTCAAAAGCCTTGCGTTTTGATATCAATGAATTTGCTGCTTTTGAATTGTTTATTTTAAAAAGACCTGGAGCAGAAACTACTTATTCTGAAGCACAGCAAGTAAAATCGAAAGCTACTTTTGAAAAGTTAACCGATGCTGATAAAGTAAAATTGCAACAAAACATTATTGCTGGTTTGCCAGGTGCAGAAGAATCCTATACTGTTGAAGATTTCTTAAAAGTACTACAAGGGTATGATGGTATTGATGCCAATAAATTGAAAGAAAATTTATATTATTTCTTGCGTGAAATCATTCCAGTAGCCGAGAGTGCAGGCGTTTTAATGGCTATTCATCCTGATGATCCTCCTTATCCAATTTTAGGTTTGCCTCGTGTGGTAAGTACCGAAGCAGATTTAATACAATTACTAAATGCAATTGATTCACCATCAAATGGATTTTGTATGTGTACGGGTTCTTACGGAGTTATTGCTAAAAATGATTTGCCAGGTATTGTAGATCGTCATGGGGATAAAATGAATTTTATTCATCTTAGAAGTACCCAACGTGACGCTGAAGGAAATTTCTATGAAGCAAATCATTTAGAAGGTGATGTAGATATGTATGAAGTGGTAAAATCTATTCTAAAAAAACAAAAAGAAACGAAAAGAATCATCCCAATGCGACCAGATCATGGCCATCAGATGTTGGATGATTTAAATAAAAAAACAAATCCAGGCTACTCTGCAATCGGACGTTTACGCGGTCTTGCTGAATTACGTGGATTAGAAATGGGAATTGAAAAAAGTCTATTTAATTAAAAATATTTATGTCTAAAAAAACATTTATTTCAGACGATTTTTTGTTAAATAGTCCGACAGCAGTAGTACTTTATAATGAATATGCTAAAAAACAGCCTATTGTAGACTTCCACAATCATTTGTCTCCAAAAGACATAGCCGAAGATCGCCAGTTTGAAAATATTACCCAGATTTGGATTGAAGGGGATCACTATAAATGGAGGGCCATGAGAGCCAACGGAATTGACGAAAAATATATTACAGGTAATGCAACTGATTTGGAGAAATTCAAAAAGTGGGCTGAAACAGTTCCATATACCTTAAGGAATCCTTTGTATCATTGGACGCACATGGAGTTGAAAATTTATTTTGGAATAGAGGAACTTTTAAATGCCGAAAATGCCGAAACTATTTTTAATACTTGTTCAGCCTTATTACAGACTCCAAATTTTAGCGTCAAAAATTTATTACGAAAAATGAATGTGAAAATGGTAGGTACAACAGATGATCCTACGGATGATTTGTATTATCATAAACAAATTCAGGATGATAAATTTGAAATAACAGTTGTGCCTAGTTTTCGTCCTGATAAATCGGTGAATATAGAAAATGGAATAGAATTTTTGAAATGGATTGATAAACTTGAAAAAAGTGTCGGGCATACTATTCTCAATTTTGATTCTTTTGTAAATGCAATTCAAATGCGTCATGATTTCTTTCACGAAATGGGCTGTCGGATATCTGATCACGGACATGGAACTTATTACGCCGAAGATTTTACAGCAGATGAGGTTGCTGCAATTTTTGATAAAGCAAGGGAAAGTAAAAAACTTAGTGATTTAGAAATAGACAAATACAAATCAGCAATGCTTATAAAATTGGCATTAATGAATAATGAAAAATCGTGGACACAACAGTTTCATGTGGGGGCTATTCGAAATAATAATAGTAGGATGAATCAGATGCTGGGTCCTGATAATGGTTTTGATTCCGTTGGATCTCCAAATACTGCCGAAAAAATGGCTCGGTTTTTTGATAGACTTAATCTGGCTAACGGACTAACAAAAACGATTGTCTATAATCTTAATTCTAGTGAAAGCGAGATGGTAGCTGCGATGGTTGCTAACTTTAATGAGGGGCCAATTCCGGGGAAAATGCAATATGGAGCTGCCTGGTGGTTTTTAGATCAAAAGCAAGGAATGGAAAATCAGTTAAATGTGTTATCTAATTTTGGGTTATTGAGTCGCTTTGTCGGAATGGTTACCGATTCAAGAAGTTTTATGTCCTTTTCTCGACATGATTATTTCCGACGAATAGTATGTAATATGCTCGGGGATGAAATGGAAAAAGGTTTGCTTCCTAATGACACGGTTTTCATTGGTAAAATGGTTGAAAATATTTGTTTTAATAATGCTTTAAACTATTTAAAAACAACCGTATATGAACAATAAAATAAAAAATTATCGTTGGACAATTTGTGGACTCTTATTTTTTGCTACTACAGTTAATTATTTAGATAGACAAGTACTTAGTTTATTAGCACCCAGTTTATCTAAGGAATTCAATTGGTCAAATAGTGATTATGCTAATATTACTGCAGTATTTCAATTTGTTTATGCAATATCCATGCTTTTTGCTGGTAGGATTATCGATAAATTAGGGACAAAATGGGGTTATATTCTGGCAATTTCTATTTGGTCAATTGGAGCTATAATGCACGCTTATTCAATAGCTATTGGAGGTGTTTTTACCAATGCTTTGGCTTGGGTAGGAATCAGTGCAGTTCCAATATCAATTGCCGGTTTTATGGTGTCCAGAGCAGTTTTAGGTTTTGGTGAGTCGGGAAATTTCCCTGCTGCGATCAAAGTCACAGCCGAATATTTTCCAAAAAAAGAACGTGCTTTGGCAACAGGTATATTCAATTCAGGTTCAAATGTTGGTGCAATATTAGCGCCATTAACGGTGCCATGGATTGCTGTTCATTGGGGATGGCAAAGTGCCTTTATAGCAGTTGGTGCAATAGGTTTTATATGGATTTTATTTTGGAATGCTTTATATGAAAAACCTGAAAATCAAAAGAAGTTGTCCAAAGAAGAATTTGATTATATCGCCAGTGAAAATGACAATACGATCATTCAGATAGTCGAAACAGAAGAGAAGGTTGCTTGGATTAAATTATTAGGCTACCGTCAGACTTGGGCCTTTGTAATTGGAAAATTTTTGACAGATGGTGTTTGGTGGTTCTTTTTATTTTGGTTACCAAAATATCTACAGGCAGAGTTTAACATGGTGGGTACCGCTATCGTTTTACCTTTAGTGGTTTTATACAGTATGACAATGATTGGCAGTATTGGAGGAGGTTGGTTTCCTGTTTATTTTATTAATAAAGGTTTTACTCCTTATGATGGAAGAATGAAAGCGATGTTAATAATTGCAATAGTTCCGCTGGTGGTGTTATTGGCACAACCGTTAGGACATATTAGTTTTTGGATTCCGGTACTATTGATTGGTTTAGGCGCTTCAGCACATCAGGCATGGTCTGCTAATATTTTTACTACAGTATCGGATATGTTTCCTAAAAAAACTATAGGTTCTGTGGTGGGAATTGGAGGAATGGCAGGTGGAATAGGCGGGGTTCTTGTTACGAAGACAGCCGGTGCTTTAATTGATCATTTTGAGGCTTTAGGACAAATTAAGACGGGTTATACCCTTGTATTTGTTTTTTGTGCAACGGCTTATTTATTAGCTTGGTCAATAATGAAGCTATTAGTTCCTAAATATGCTCCTATACAGGATTTGTAATGCTGTATTCTTCTATGATTTCTAGACTGCGTCCAAAAGTTTAGACAAGTTTATAATTAATTTTGACACTAATGAGCTCGATATTACATCGGGCTCATTTCGTTTAAATTCAATTTTATCATTAGTATACTATTTGAGATACGCTTTAATTTCTGTTTAACGGTTTTATAGCGCTAAATTTTATGATATTAAATTGTTCTGATTTTTACATTCCAAAGAAGTTTTCCATAAGTGCATCATCTAAACAGTTTCCTTTTCCTGACGTTTTGTACTAATCCCTTTTTTTTCAATAGTATTTTATAGTATTTCATTTGATATTGGCGGCCTTGATCTGAGTGTAATAGTGGTATTATTTGATAGTACTTTAAAATATTTTTTAGCCTGTTGGTTATTTGTTTAAAATTTGGTTTTTTAGCTAATTCATAATTTATTATAGGTAATAAATACAATTTATTAACAGATACTTATATTCCGCAACAGCAGTAGCCTATTTTTCATTGGGCTTAATAGCCTTAAAATTACGTTGTACTATATTGCGAGCTCTTTTCCTTGTTCGCCTTAGAATACAAAGAGGCTCAAGTATATAATCTATTCGACAAAATTGAAGTATTTGTAAAAGGAAAGGATGTATTGAAAAATAAATGTAATTATTATTTTATTTTCACCAAAATTGAGAAAGAACCACTCTGCTCAGTAATACCCACCATATTCACTCAATCGAATAATAACCTATATAAGTCCTTTTAAAGCAGCCGCTTTGCATGGGTTTTTAATTTTCGGTTTTGCTTTCTAATGGTTTTATTTGTAATTCAAATATTCTATTGTTGCTGCCGGAAAAACTTTTTTCCAGTGTTACTTTAAATGGTAAGAAACTTTTATAAGCCCTAAGAGGTTTGTCTTTTGTATTAGTATCGCTAATGAATATTTTTAGTAAATCAAATCCCTTATATTCTTGTCTAATTTTTCTAAGATCCTGCCTTATGATTTTAATTTATTTAATGAAAATCAAGCTCTATTTTTAGAAATAGTTAAATTTATAGATAATAGTTTACAAAACTATATTTAAAAAAACACATAATTAAATTTTATGTTTTTTTTTGAGAATAATTATAAATTTTATTTTTTATTTAAGAAATAAGACTTATGTTTGCGCACACGGTAATACTAAAATGCTTTTTTTTAAAAAATTACGTGTGCCTACACGAAGGAAGTTTAATAATGAGCATTAGTCAATAATTATCCAAAAACAAATAAATTAATTCCTAACCAAAAAAAATTATGAAAAAAACAATTTTTATGTTGCTCTTAGTTTTCTCTACTGTTATTTATGGCCAATCTGAAAAAATAAAAATTTCAGGTAAAATAGTAGATGAAAATAATCAACCGCTACCTGGGGCCTCTATTCTTATTAAAGGTACAAATAATGGAGCGGCTACTGACTTTGAAGGGGCGTATGCTATACAGGCTAATGCAGGTTCTACATTGGTATTTACCTTTATTGGTTACGATCAGAAAGAAATTGCAGTTGGTAATCAAACTACTATTAATGTAAAACTAACTCCTACGAATAACACTTTAAATGAAGTAGTTGTTGTGGGGTACGGTACGCAGAAAAAATCTGATGTGACAGGGTCTGTTACTTCTTTATCGAAAGAACGACTTTCACAACTTCCTGTTACCAATGTACTGCAATCGGTGCAAGGTGCCGTTGCCGGGGTAAATGTAATTCAGAGCTCATCTGCTCCAGGAAGTGGAACTTCAGCTCAAATTCGAGGAGCAAGTTCTATCAGTGCTGCGACAGGTCCTTTTATCGTTTTGGATGGTATGCCATTTAGTACTACAGGAGGATCTTTAAATGATATCAATCCCAATGATATTGAATCATTGGAAATATTGAAAGATGCTTCGGCAGTTGCGATTTATGGAACTAGGGGAGCAAATGGTGTTATTTTGATTACTACTAAAAAAGGAAAATCAGGAAAACCAGTTATAAAATTCAACACCTATGCTGGTATTGAACAGTTTTCCAATAGAGTAAATCCTATGGGGCCAACTGAATATGTACAAAAATATGCTGACTGGAAAGTACAGTCCGGAGCATCGGATACGAATGTTTTACCGAATCTTTATGAGCAACAAAACTATGCCAATGGTGTAGTTACCGATTGGATGGATCAAGTGGATCAACTAGGAAAAATCCAAAACTATAATGTGAGTATCTCTGGAGGTAGCGAAAGTGTTAAGTACTATATTTCAGGGGATCTTTTAGAACAAAAAGGAGTTCTGAAAGGGTATAACTTTCAACGTGGGAGTCTTCGATCAAATATTAATGCCAAAATAACGCCTTATTTAGATGGAGGAGTAAATTTATTTTTGACAAACAATAATTATGATGGTGGCCACACTAATTTAACTTTGGCAGGCAGAATGAGTCCTTATGGTAGTCTTTATGATGCCAATGGAGATTATGAAGTGTTTCCGATGTTTGGAGAACTGGTATTCAGAAGCCCAATGGCCAGATTGAGTAGTCCTCGTAACGACAGAAATCAAAATATTACAGCGAATGCTTTTTTCGACTTAACTCCAGATTTTTTGCCTGGATTTAAATACAAATTAAATGTAGGCTATACTTTGGTTCCAACTCAATTTCAAAGTTATTTAGGCAGAAAAACGGGGGATTTATTAGGTACCGCTATGGTAGCAAATAGCGAAACCAGAAGTATGACTGTTGAGAATATATTTAATTACAACAAAAGCTGGAAAAATCACACTATAGGGGTTACTGGACTTTATAGTGCACAACAAACGGATTTCTTTTCGTCTACTACATCCGCTTCAGGATTTATTAATGACCAGTTGTCTTTCAATAACCTTTCGACAGCTTCTTCTACGTCTGCAAGTTCTCAAGGATATAAGTCAAATCTTTTGTCACAAATGTTACGATTAAATTACTCCTATGCCAGTAAGTATCTTTTTACGGCTACGGCAAGGAGAGATGGTTACTCCGCTTTTGGATCTAATAGTTCAAAATACGGTTTGTTCCCTTCGGTAGCGTTAGGTTGGAATATCTCGAAAGAAAAGTTTTTAGAAAATTCGGATTTTGTTAGTAATTTGAAATTAAGAGCTTCTTATGGACTTTCAGGAAATCAGGCAATTAATCCAAACGTGACTTCATCCACTGCGACTACTGTCAGATTACCTTTTAATGGTGTAAGTACCGTAGGTGTTGTAGCTAATGTATTAGGGAATAAAGATCTTACTTGGGAAAGTACCCTTGGAACTAATGTTGGGTTAGATTTTGAATTGTTCAACAAAAGAATTTCCGGAACCATTGATGGGTACAGTACACGTACCAAAGATTTATTGTTATTGCGTGCCATACCGGATATAACGGGTTATAGTAAGGTATTACAAAATTTGGGAGAAGTATCTAATTTAGGTTTGGAGATTTCACTAAAAGCTACAGTTCTTAATTTAGAGAATTTTAGATGGGAGACCAGTGCCAATTTTGCTACCAATAAAAACAAAATTGTTGATTTATACGGAGATAAAAAAGATGATATTGGTAATAGATGGTTCATCGGTAAACCGATAGGTGTGGTTTATGATTACAAACAAGTAGGTATATGGCAGGTAGGAGAAAATCCTGCAGGAGTAGATCCTACGGCTAAACCGGGAGATATAAAATTTGCAGATACAGATGGAAGCGGAACAATTACTCCTGCTGACAGAGTTGTTTTAGGCCAGACTGCTCCAAAATGGACAGGAGGGATTACCAATACGTTCCATTATAAAGATTTCCATTTAAATGTTTTCATTCAAACAGCACAAGGAATTACTAAAAGCAATAACTTGTTGGATTATAGAGATTATGGAGGCAGACAAAATTTACCTGCCGGAGTTGGATATTGGACAGCAGCAAATCAAAATAATACAAGACCTGCACTTTCTTATACCAATACAAGAGACTATAATTATCCAAAAGATGCCAGTTATACCAGGCTAAAAGATGTAACACTAAGTTATGTAGCCAATACTAAAGTACTTGATAAATTACATTTAGGAGGATTAACGATCTATATGAGTGGTAGAAACCTGGTAACCTGGACCAAATGGTTTGGATGGGATCCAGAGGCTGATTTTGATAAAACTTTAGCGTTTGACACGAATAGTTATCCTTTGACTTCTGTGTTTACAATTGGTACAAATATCACTCTAAAATAAGTAATAACTTTTAATAACTTTTAAAATGAAAAATAAAATATATATGGTTAGTCTTCTGATTTTAATGGGAGTTAGCTCTTGTCAGAATGATTATTTAGATGAAAAATTATATTCAAGTTATGATCCTACAGAACTCAATGATGAGCTGGGATTAAATGCTGCCCTGGTTGGTTTGCAAAACCAATATTCAGCCTGGCACACATTTATTTCTTTGCCTAATGCGACAGGTCAGGGCTGGTTAGGCTGTTGGCAAATCGGTACTGATGTGGCCTATAATAAGTCTCCGGCAGACATGGATCCATGGAGTGTTCCTTTTACTGATTATGCGAATCTTACTTCTACAGATCCGGCAGTATCATATGCATGGAAATGGGCATATAAAATTATTAATAATTCAAATTCAATTATTGCTGCCCTTGATAATCCTAAAACTGTTTTAGCTCAGGCTGCTAAAGATAAGATAGCCGGAGAGGCTAAGTTTTACAGAGGATTGGCTTATAATACTTTGGTAACTCTTTTTGGTAAAGTGCCATTGATTACAGTTCCGGTCAGTGGACCAAAGACTGATTTTGTAAGAGCAGATTTAGCTGATTTGAACCAACTTATTGTGGATGATTTAGTATTTGCAAAAACAAATTTGCCTACTGTCAACAATGTCAGCAGTAATGTAAAAGGAAAGATGTACTCAAGAGCCCATTCTGCAATGGCTTCGCAGGTACTTGCCGAAGCCTATTTGAGAATGGGACAAAACAGTCTTGCAGAGGCTGCCTGTGATGCGATTATAAATAGCGGTGATTTCAGTTTGGTAAACCAAAGATATGGTGTTAAAGCAAATCAGCCTGGAGATCCATTTTCTGATATGTTTATTTATGGAAACCAAAGGAGATCTCAAGGAAACAAAGAGGCAATCTGGGTATTAGAGATTGAAAACCCATCATCAGTGGTAGGAGGTACAGGATCAAGTTTGCCTGCAGGAACAACCGATGAAATTGGATTTCCACAACACCGAAGAGTTTGGGGATCTCGCTACCACCAACAAAAAGGGATGTTGCTTTGTGATTCTTTGGGAGGAAGAGGAATCAGCAGAATTGCTTTGACTAATTGGGTATTGAACAGTCTTTATTCCCCTGGTGACATGCGAAATTCAAAATACAATCTAAGAAGAGATTATTACTATAACGACCCTACTTTTGCAAAGTTTGGGCAAAAAGTAGATATCAATGATCCATCAGTGAATACCCAGCGATTTATTGTGCCTCAGACCAATAAGTGGAATCAATACGATCCTAAAGATCCCTTTGGATCTGCTATGATAAAAGATATCATTATTATGCGATTGGGAGAGACCTACCTGCTAAAAGCAGAAGCACAGTTTAAACAGGGAAAACTTTCAGAAGCAGCCCAAACAATCAATATTTTGAGAAGCCGTGCCAATGCCGCTCCGGTTACTGGTAGTGATGTTACAATAGATTTTATTCTTGATGAAAGAGCAAGAGAACTTCTTGCCGAAGAAAATCGTAGAATGACTTTGATGCGTACGGGTCAACTTGTAAATAGAGTAATTGGGAGAGGTCAAAAAATTACAGGAATTAGTGCCACTAATTTACTATTGCCAATTCCTCAAACGGAAATTAATTTGAATAAAGATGCTGTTTTAGAGCAAAATACTGGATATTAAAAGTTGTTTAATTAAAACGAAACAATTTAAATCTGTTTCGTTTTAATTATTAAAAATATGATAAAATGACAAAAAAGAATATTTTTTCGCTTGACAATAAAGTGATTGTTGTTACGGGAGGAACGGGTGTTTTGGGAGGCCATTTTGTAAATGCAATTGTTCAAGCCGGAGGTATTGTAATCATATTGGGATTGAATGAAGAAAGAGGAAATGCTCAAGTTGAAGAAATAAAGCTAAATGGTGGAGAAGCTATATTTTTAAAGGTTAATGTGCTAGACGAACTGCAACTAGTGGATGCAAAAGAAAGAATAACTCAAAAATACGGTAAGATTGACGGTCTAGTTAATGCAGCAGGAGGTAATGTCCCAGAAGGGATTCTAAATCCAGACGATGATGTTTTCAATTTGAACATTGAAGGGATGAAGGAAGCTATGGAACTTAATTTGTGGGGCACTATTATACCCAATCAAGTTTTTGGACCTGCTCTGGCTAAGACAGGAAATGGTTCTATTGTCAATATTTCCTCAGTAGGTTCAAAAAGAGCTCTAACCAGAGTTTTGGGATATAGTATGGGTAAGGCATCTATAGATTACTATACAAAATGGTTTGCCGTTGAAATGGCTAATAGATATCAGGATTCCATCAGAATAAATGCTATCGCACCGGGTTTTTTTCTATCGGAACAAAATCGCAACTTACTAACTAATCCTGATGGGTCTTATACCAGTAGAGCGGATTCAATTATAAGACAAACGCCATTTAAACGTTTTGGGAAACCAGAAGAATTAGCTGGAGCTTTGGTATGGTTGTTAAGTGATGCATCTAAATTTGTAACCGGAATGGATATTGGTGTTGACGGTGGATTTACAATAAATAGCGGGGTTTAAAATAAAAGAAGAAACAATCAATTAATTAATAAAATTAGATTACTTATGAAAAATAAAATTTTAATAGTAGCGATTCTGTTTGTCTCGTTCATTAAGGCGGTAGGCCAGGATTTTAAAACAGCTGAGACCAAAGATATTGCTTTATTTCCGCAACAAAATGAGTTCAGAAATAAAGAGAATATTTCAGGTATATGGAAATTTCAGAAAGATTCTCTAGATGTTGGAGAAGCTCAAAATTGGAAGAATGGTTTGCCTAATACTCGTTCTATAGCCGTTCCGGGAAGCTGGAACGAGCAGTTTACGGATAGTAGAGATTATCTTGGGACTGCTTGGTACGAAAAAGAAATATTTATACCTAGTTCTTGGAAAGGTCAAAAAATTTATGTTAGAATTGGTTCCGCTAATTATGCTTCTAAAGTGTATCTCAATGGAAAACCGGTAGGTACACATGAAGGAGGGAATTTGCCTTTTGCTTTTGACATATCGACACTTATAAATTGGAATGTAGCAAACAGAATAACGATTCAATTGGAGAATGTATTAAAACCAACTCGTGTTCCCACTGGTGGTGGTGTAGCTGGAGGATTCTTCAATAGTTATCCAAAAGCTAATTTCGACTTTTTCCCTTATGCAGGTTTACAGCGTGATGTATTTTTGTATAGCGTCCAGTCAGTTGCTAATATTAAGGATCTAACCGTACAAACAGGATTTGAAAACACGACAGGTTCTGTTAATGTAAAAGTAGATACTGAAGGAAAAGCTACCAAGGGTAAAGTTACTATTTCTGGAAATAACAAAGTATACGAATCTGAATTTGTTCTAAATGGCAACACTGCAAATGTGCTTGTTAAAATTCCTGAAGTACGACTATGGTCCACAGAAGACCCATTTCTTTATAAAGTGTCAGTTAGTATCAGTGATGCCAATCGTATTATAGATACTTATGAATTGGAAACAGGGGTAAGAACCATTTCGACTAATGATAAACAAATACTTTTAAATGGAAAACCTGTGTTTCTAAAAGGATTTGGTAAACATGAAGATTTTCCTGTTTTTGGAAGAGGGACGGCAAACCCGATAATTATAAAAGATTATTCCTTGTTGAAATGGGTAGGTGCGAACTCTTACAGAACATCGCATTATCCTTATGATGAAGAATATATGAATATGGCCGATAGAGAAGGAATATTAATCATCAATGAAATTCCAGCTGTTGGTTTGTATTTTCATGGTGATAAAGAAGAATTAAGATTGAGACAAATTGCCTGTAAAAAGTATATCGAGGAACTTATTACCAGAGATAAAAACCATCCATCAGTAGTGATGTGGAGTGTTGCTAATGAACCTTTTCCAGAAGGGATTAATTTATCACCTGTAGATGTAAAAAAAGCAGATCCACAATCAGTGATTTTGTTTAAAGAATTATTTGACCTTGTAAAAAAATTGGATCCTACCAGACTAAAAACACTTGTTGGAGTAATGGGTGGACCAGTAGAATGGTTGGCATTATCGGATGTGGTATGTATTAACCGCTATTGGGGTTGGTATACGAATCAAGGCGATATTAAAACCGGAGCTAAAATGCTTAGCGATGAATTAGATGATTTATATAGTAAATTAAAGAAGCCAATCGTTATTACGGAGTTTGGAGCAGACACCTTTCCTGGAATGCATGCGGATCAGGCAGAGATGTTTACGGAAGAGTATCAGGTGCAATTCATTAAGGCTTATCTTGATGTAGCAGATACAAAAGATTTTGTGGCAGGAATGCATGTTTGGGCTTTTTCAGATTTTAAAACCGGTCAGGCGATTATTCGATTTGGAGGAATTAATTACAAAGGGGTGTTCACAAGGGACAGAAAACCCAAAATGGCAGCTCATTATTTAAGAGAAAGATGGACAAAAAAGCCGGAAGATAAAAAATAGCAAGGGTTACAAGTTTAAAAAACATCTTATAAAATATGCGCTATAACTCTTAATATTATATTGGTTCTTCTGGTTTTTTTGTGAAAATAAAATCATTTTTATGCTTTTATAATGCATGTCCTTAAATTCCTAACATGCTTAAAAAAAGATACTACACTTAAAAATGTTTCACATCTTTTCTGGTAGAACCATTATATTAAAAATTGAAATTAAAACAGTATTTCAATTTTTTTAAGACATTAATTTCATAAAACACGATTATGACTAATTATCACATAAACATTACAAGAATTTTATCATTTACTTTGGTTTCATTTGTCACTTTTGCTCAAAGTCCTGTGCAACTAAAATTAGGAAACCAAGGGGTTCAAATCATCAAATCACAAGGGTTCGAATTTAAAGATTTGAATAAAAATGGTAAACTGGATAGATATGAAGATTGGCGATTACCAAATGAAACTAGGGTTAAAGATTTGATTTCTCAAATGACTTTGGAAGAAAAAATAGGTTTTATGCTAATCAGTACCACAAGAATGGAAGGTGATTACGCATTTCAACAGGATGCTCCAAAAGTAGAAATAAAAAGTGGATTTAATGAAGAGGACTTGGTTCAAAACATTAATATGTTTTCCAAAAAACCATTACCAGTGCCAGTAATGTCAGCTGTTGGGACTACAAAGGCTGTAACGCAATATAATCTTAGGCATTTTATTCTTAGAGCTAATACTAGCGCAAAAAACATGGCGGAATGGAGTAATAATCTGCAGCGACTTTGTGAATCTTCAAGATTGGGAATTCCGGCTATAGTTGCTTCAAATCCAAGAAATCATATCACAGTGGATGCCTCTTTAGGTCTAAGCGTAGGAACCACAATTTTTTCAAAATGGCCCGGAGAATTGGGACTTGCTGCCATGCGGGATTTAGAATTGACAAGAGAGTTTGCAGATATTGCGAGACAAGAATGGGCTGCAGTTGGTCTTCGTAAAGGATATATGTATATGGCTGATCTTGCTACAGAGCCACGCTGGCAAAGAGTAGAAGGGACTTTTGGTGAAAATGCCGATTTGGCAGCTTCAATGATACGAGAAATAACTTTAGGTTTTCAAAAGAATGAATTAGAAACAGGTTCTGTCGCCTTAACGATAAAGCATTTTCCAGGTGGAGGTCCACAAGTAGATGGTCAAGATCCGCATTTTGTTTGGGGTCAAGATCAACATTATCCAGGGAGCATGTTCGATTATCATTTAAAACCTTTTCAGGCAGCTATCGATGCGGGTACTTCATCTATTATGCCCTATTATGCAAAGCCTATAAATACACAATATGAAGCGGTTGCCTTTGCTTATAATAAAGCTATTATTAATGATCTTTTAAGGGTTAAAATGGGCTTCAAGGGTATTATCAATTCGGATACTGGACCTATAGAAATGATGCCTTGGGGTGTTGAAAATTTAACTATTTTAGAACGTTATCAAAAAGCAATTGATTGTGGTGTAGATCTATTTTCAGGTACGGGAGATCCTACTTTATTGTTGGAGACTGTTAAAAAGGGTATGGTATCTGAATCGAGAATCAATCAATCGATAGAAAGGCTTTTAACCGAAAAATTTAAATTAGGTTTATTTGAAAATCCGTATGTTGATGTTTCTTATGCCGAAAAAATGGTTGGAAACAGTGAATTTCAGAAAAGGGGAGATCTAGCCTTTAGAAAATCTATTGTGTTATTAAGAAATGATACGAAATTATTGCCAATTAAAAAAGGAACTAAAGTATATCTGGAGTCAATATATAATGATAGTAAAACAAATACTCCTGTTTCAACTAGTCTGGCTAATGAATTAGGTATTGAATTTGTCAAAGATAAAAAAGATGCTGATTTAGTTGTCCTATGGCTTACACCTACTGCTGGCAGTCTTTTTAGCAGTACAGGTGCTGAAATAAAATTACAATTATCAGATAATAAAATTGATGTCGCGTATATCAATGAAGTTACTTCCAACAAACCTACAGTAGTCGTTATAAATTATTCGAATCCATGGGTGATTGACGAAATTGACACTAAAAATTTACAAACGGTATTGGCTACTTTTGGAACTTCCTCAGATGCCTTATTGGATGTTTTAACGGGAAAATATAATCCAACCGGAAAAATGCCTTTTACTACTCCAAAATCTCGTCAGGCAGTATTGGATAATCAATCAGATGTTCCAGGGTATTTAAAACCAAGTGGTTACGCATTATTTAAGTTTAATGAAGGGTTAGGGTATTAATCTTTGTATTATTAGAAAATGAAAAATAAAATTTATACCCATCATTAAATAGGTTTGAGAATAAGAATAAGGTTTGTATAAATAGGTTAAACTAATAGAAAGGTTAAAATTGATGTTTGGTTTGGTTTTTATGTTTTGTTAGTATAAAAGCGGTTTTTTAAGCCGCTTTTATTTATTACGTTTAGACCTAAAATATAGTAAACCCAGACTACGAATTGTTAAAAAAAATGTCATAAAGGCTTAAAAAATGGACGAAAGCAACAAAACTTTAGGAGAATTTATTATTGAAAACCAAAATGATTTTAAATATTCGTCTGGTGAATTATCGCGAATTTTTAATTCTATTCGACTGGCCGCAAAAGTGGTTAGTTATAAAGTTAATAAAGCGGGACTGGTAGATATTGTTGGAGCTGTAGGGGAGAAAAACATACAAGGTGAAGATCAGCAAAAATTAGACGTTTATGCTAATGAGACTTTTATTCAAACTCTAATAAATAGAGAAATTGTTTGCGGGATTGCTTCTGAAGAAAACGATGATTTCATTACTGTTGGAGGTGTAAATAATGATCACAACAATAAATATATCGTGCTGATAGATCCGCTGGACGGTTCATCAAATATTGATGTTAATGTTTCTGTAGGTACCATTTTTTCTGTTTATAGAAGAATAACGCCAAATGGAACGCCAGTAACCTTGGAAGATTTTTTGCAACCTGGAATCAATCAGGTTGCTGCCGGTTATGTGATTTACGGGACCTCGACGATGCTTGTATACACTACGGGTCATGGCGTAAACGGATTTACATTAAATCCTGCCATTGGCACTTTTTATCTTTCTCATCCAAATATGAAATTTCCAATTGATGGTACTATTTATTCGATAAATGAGGGTAATTATATTCATTTCCCACAAGGTGTCAAGGACTATATTAAATATTGCCAATTAGAAGAAGAAGATAGACCTTACACTTCGAGATATATTGGTAGTCTTGTTTCCGATATCCATAGGAATATGATCAAAGGAGGAATTTATCTGTACCCAACGAGTTTAAATGCATCCAAAGGTAAATTGCGATTGTTGTATGAATGTAACCCTATGGCATTTATTGTAGAACAGGCAGGAGGAAAAGCTTCTGATGGATTTTCTAGAGTAATGGAAATTTTACCAACGGCCTTACATGAGAGGACTTCTTTCTTTTGCGGTAGCTATAACATGGTTGAGAAAGCAGAAGAATTTATGCACAAAGCAAAATTGAGCAAATATTAGTTGAAACAGTTGCATAAAAAGCTACATAGATTGAATTGTGTTTGCTATTTCTAATTCAATTCTCGCACAATTTTTGAAAGAATGATTAATTTTTTTTAGTTATTTAATTTTAGTTGTATTTGTAACCATTATAATTATAACTAATTTAAAAAAATGAAAAGAAAAGTATCTGTTGAGCTCAATAGTGTAGATCTTATAAAATATGCATTGTTCAAAGATTATTCTTTGCCAGAAGAGTTAGTATACCTCAATCTTACCCAAGAAAGAATTTAATGACTGTAAAAAACTTTGTTAATGTATCTATGGTATCCATTTCAAGAGCTATAGGCTTGGAAAAAGGTCCATTTTCTCAAACGGTTGATAAATTAGAAAAACTTAGATTATTAGAAAGAGTACTATCTTCTTCAGATAAAAGAGTAGTTCGCTTGTTTTTAACAAAAGAAGGAGAATTACTTACTAAAAAAGTGGAGGATAGTATGGAAAGTCATTTTTCTAATAAAATAAAAGTGCTAACTGATAAAGAGTTGAAAGATTTTTACGACTCGCTAGATAAATTAAAACAAATTGCTGAAACTTTAATATCAAAATAAGAATATGAATAAAATGCCAGTTAACAAGACTGAACATTTAGTATATACATTCCTGATGGTTCTATTTATGGCCAGTGTTATGACAACTTATAATGTAGTATTACATAACGGACTTTCAGTTGAAAGTTTGAAAATAGCATGGTTGACCTTTCCTTTTACATTTGTTGCAGCCTTTTTATGCGAGTGGTTTTTGGTCGGTAAATTAGCCATGAAGCTCTCTCATAACTTTTTAAAAGAGGATGATTTATTGCTAAAAAAAATACTAATAACAGCTCTTTGCTTCGTTACGGGAATGGTTGTTCTGATGTCATTTTTGGGGCCTTTAATTGCCAATGGGTTGTCATCAGATTTAATTGAAATATGGGTAAAAGGTATACCAATTAACTTCGCTATGGCTTTTCCGCTTCAACTAATTATTGCAGGACCTTTAGTAGGGTTTGTATTTAGAAAATATTTTCCCATTGGAACGATAGTTGTGCCTAGTGAAGAGGTTTAACACATCGTCTTCAAATCTATAATATCTCGTTCAATAGTTTTAAATCTTCGAGTAAAAGGTTCGAATTTTGTACCATATGGTTCACAATAACCTTCTCTTAATCGAGAAGGGTTTTGTGTTTTTACTTATCCCCTATTTTTATAAAAAATAGTACCTATGAATTTCCAACCGAAAACATTTATTCTTCTGTGTTCTCTTTTTTGGTTTGTTTCCAGTAAATCGCAAATTGCTGTTTCTGTATTAGAGACTTCAAAAGTAGTTAGTGATACTACATTTGTAAATTTGAAGGCGTACAGCGCCGATTTTGTTTATTATATGAAATATGCCACACAGGATAATTTTTTAAAGGCAAAGGTCTATGATTGTGCCGAATGTTTCTTACGATTAAAAACTGTGGAATCATTATTTTTTATGATTTTTTTAAGAATTACGCTTTTTTAGGTCCTTAAGATACCCTTATTTTTCATAAAACTCAATTGGAAGGTTATCTGGATCAGCAATGAAAGTAAAGCGTTTATTTGTTGTAGGATCTATTCGAATAGCTTCAGATTCAATATTTTTTGAAGATAAAAAATCAATCGTTTGATCGATGTCATTTACTTCAAATGCCAAATGACGTAATCCAGTACCTTCAGGTCCTGAAGTACGTTGCGGTGGATTTATAAATGAGAAAAGTTCAATGATGTAAACGCCATTTAAAGCCAAATCAAGTTTGTAGGATTCTCTTTCCTCACGATAAATTTCTCGAATAATTGTTAGTCCCAAAACATCCGTATAGAAAGTTTTAGATTTTTGATATTCGGAGCAAATGATAGCAATATGGTGTACTTTGTTTATAACGAGCATAATTTTTTTAAATAAGTTATTGATAATAAATAACTTACGGTTTTTCTCTTTAAAGGATTCAACCTGAAGTTATTATTTATTGAAAAACAAAGGTAAAATTTATATTTAGATTTTTTGGTTTGAAAAATTATAACTTGAACCCAATTCTAAATCCGCCCCATTTATGAGGTTTTCCCGTTTCGAATTCCTTTGAAAGCTCCGAACGGCTATATTCAAGATAAATGGCTTTGTATTGCATGACTATCCCAAAATTTTTTTGAAAAGTGAATCTGTTAATGTTTTGACTAGTAATGATGTAAGCGCTTTTTTGATTAATGAGTCCGCCTTGTAAACTGGCATCATATCCGATGATAGTTACAAAAGCTTGTAAATAAGCATAAATTTGAAAACCATTTTTGTTTTTCAGGGAAGTAAAAGGGGAATTGATTTTTCCGAAAGTAGTTGTTAAGCCTCCAGATATATTTGTGTTCATCGTTCCCAATCGAAGCTTTGCATTAGAATTTAATGCAAATAAATTATCGAAGCGATACAATTGTTTCTCGTGTGCAATTTCATAATTTAGTATGACATCATTCTTGATTTGATGTTGCCAACCATGGGGAACTTCATCACTGATCCATTTATGAATTTCAGTTTGTATTTCCTTACCAAAAGCATAAGGACCAAGGATTCCAATACTTAGAATAGAGGAAAGTTTGGTTTTATGAGTTGCATTGGTCGAAACTAAGAATGATTTTAGCATTACCGCTGCAGCGAACGGCCTGTCATTATAAAGAATTTTATCAGATTTGAGACTTGTTGGCGTAAAGCCCATTTGTTCTAACGCCAATCCATAGTGCTGTTCACCGTTTTTTAATTGTTTAAACAACTTATTTATTGGATTCTGAATCAGTTTTGGACTTACCAATTCAAAATTTGCACCTTGGGTGTAGAAATAATCAGTTGCAGTAAAATAGTCGTTATCATAATGATAACGAAAATAGTGTTTGCTTTTTATTTCTCTAAAAGATGCTGTGTTGTCAATTCTTTGAGCAAATGATAGTACAGATAAAACGAGCAAACTAATGGTGTAATATTTTTTGGGTAAACTTTCCATTATTCACTTATGTAAAAAAAAACAGTACTTTTTTACCTAGATGTAAATAACAAAATTAATCATTTAAAATGTTATAAGTGTTTCATTTTTAAAATATTAGAAATTAATTTGCAATAATATATCTCCCCCGTAAAACAAGATAGGCCTTGTTTTTCTAATCGTTTTTTATGGTTTTTGAAGGAACATTTTTGAGTGTCTCCAAAAGAATTTATTCGTTCAGTTTCCGAATCACTTTTGCCGGATTTCCAACTGCCAAAGAATTGTCAGGAATGTCTTTTGTAACTACTGAACCTGCGCCAATTACACAACCATTTCCAATAGTGATACCTGGACAAATAACTGAATTTCCGCCAATCCAGCAATCATCGCCGATGGTTATTGGTAATGCATTTTCCAGCGTTTTTCTTAGTTCAGCATCCAGCGGATGTGTGGCGGTGTACAATTGAACTCCTGGAGCAAAAAAGACATTGGAACCAATAGTGACTTTGGCACAATCCAAAACAACACAGTTTACATTGAAATAAACATTTTCGCCACAACTGATATTGTATCCGTAATCGCAAAAAAATGGAGGTTCAATATAAAGATTTGCTCCTGCATTAGGAATGAGTTCTTTTAATATTTCTCTCGCTTTTTTTGTGACCCGATATTCTGTAACATTTAATCGGTGGAGCAAATTTTTAGATTTTCTTCTGTCTTTTACTAAAACAAGATCGCCTGCCAAATAATATTCTCCGGCAATCATTTTTTCTTTTTCAGTTATCATAGTTTAATTTTTTTGCTTTTATATAAAACCAAGTTGTTTTTTTATTTTGACAGAAAGTTTGTCTTTGACTAATGAATAAGACTGTTTGATGTAAAACTGCCATTCTTTTTTGGTCATTTCATTAATGTCGTTAATCATAACCCATTTGTAACGTGCAGTGTAAGGCGCAGGTTTAAAACCTTCTCGACTGCTGATTTCTTCAAACTCTTCGTCCAAAACTTTAAACGCTGCTGATGTTGGAGATTCGTCCAAGCCAATAACTAAAAACATTTTTTCGCCTATGCAAAAACACAAATCATTTTCCCATTTAATGCTTTCAGTCACCGCTTCATTTGATTTACAAATAACTTGTAATTCTTCAATATTCATGAAATTAGATTTTAGTTTTAGCTATTTTATCATGAATTTTTAATGTTTCTTGCAGTGCCGCACTTCCGTACCAAAGCGTTAGTTCAGCTTCCAGAAGTTTCGATTGTACTGCAGGGTCTGTCACCACAAATGTTTTAGCTTCTTCAATACTGCTGGCATTAAAAATATAAATGCCTCTATAATTCCGTTCGTTTTTCATGAAAGGACCCGCCACAACCAGTTTTCCTTCTTTTGCTAATTGATTAATATTAGCCATGTGTCCTTCAAATAGTTTTTGAGTTTCCTCTTTTGTTGCAGTTGTATTGCTTCCTGTTTTTAACAAGCAAAAAACATACTTCTTCATGCCATATTCGTCGGCATTTAAAGATTTTGCCAGTTTTTCATCAAATGTTGATTCGGTTTCCTGAGAAAATATCGCAGTGCTAAAAGAGAACAATAAAAGGAATAAGATTGATTTTTTCATTTTTTCAAAATTTGATTGAACACAAATCTAAGGTTTTCATTATAAAATAAAAAATACATGATTTCAAATTCGAAATATATTGGGTAAAACAACTCATCCTGTAATTTCAACAGTTCAGTACTAACTTTTTTTGATTCTGATTTTTCCAATAGATATTTGCTGTATCAAAATCAAATATCATGAAACCATCAAATCATTCGAACAGAAGGCTTACCTCGATTTTCACTTTTGCTGTTTTATTATTCAGCTTGACTATTTTTTCACAAAATACAATTTCGGGAAAAGTGGTAGATGAGAAAGGAAAACCGGTTTCAGGTGCTAATATTTTTATTAAAGGAACTTATGATGGCGCTTCCAGTACTGAAACGGGTGATTTTAGTTTTACGACCACAACAACTGGAAATCAAACTTTGGTAGTGAGTTTCCTGATTTATGAAACTTCAAAAACAGTAATTGATGTGGCTAATTTCCAAAATAAAACCATCAAATTAAGAGAAAGTGTGACGTCGCTCGATGCAGTTGTGATTACAGCAGGAACATTAGAAGCGGGCGATAAAGCAAGAGTTTCGGTTTTGAAACCATTAGACATCGTAACTACAGCGGGTTCTGCGGGAAATATTATTGCGGCTTTGCAAACGTTGCCAGGAACACAAACGGTAGGCGAGGACGGGCGATTGTTTGTTCGTGGTGGCGAGGCCAATGAAACACAAACTTTTGTAGATGGGATTCGGGTGGCGCAACCGTATGGTGCAACCACAAATAATTTACCTACACGCGGCAGATTTTCACCCTTTTTATTTAGTGGAATGTCATTTTCTACTGGCGGATATTCAGCGGAATATGGCGAAGCGTTATCCAGTGTTTTATTGTTGAATACTCAAGATGATCCAGACCAAAATAAAACTGAAATAGCACTCATGACAGTAGGTTTAGGAATTGGAAATACCCAAAAATGGACAAAAAGTTCGTTGAGCGTCAATGCGAATTACATGAATTTAGCGCCGTATCAGACATTGATTCCACAAAATGCAGATTGGAACAGTCCTTTTCAATCGTTGTCTGGAGAAACGGTGTATCGCTATAATTTCAATAATGGAATTTTGAAAGTATACGCTGCTTTTGACTCTTCAAAATTTGATATTAATCAGGAAAATATCAATTCGCCAGAGAAAATCAGAGTCGATTTAAACAATAATAATTTCTATTTGAATTCGTCTTACAAAGGCGTTTTTGGGAACAACTGGCAAATTACTTCCGGGTTGAGTTATGGTTATAGCAACAACAAAATAAATTTGGATTTAGATAAAGTGGCCAATGATGAAAATACGGCTCATTTGAAATTAAAATTGAAAAAAAATTTTTCTGACCGATTGAAATTATCCTTTGGAGCCGACTATTTTGTTACCCAATTCAATGAAGATTTCAAGGAAAATTCAGGTTCGGTTTTCACCAATGGGTACGATGCGAACATTGCAGCTGTTTATACGGAAGCTGATATTTTCTTCTCTAAAAAGTGGGCTGCCAAAGTAGGAGTAAGAGCTTCGAATAACGATTTTCTGAACGAAACTGCTATTTCACCCCGAATTTCATTTGCGTATAAAATGGCTAAAAATAGTCAGTTTTCATTTGCTTATGGCGATTTTACCCAAACTCCAAATGCGGAATACATTAAATACTCTAACAACCATCAGTTTGAAAGCGAAAAAGCGTCACATTACATTTTGAATTTTCAATACAATAAAAATGGAAAAACGTTCCGTGCTGAAACCTATTTTAAAGATTATAGCAATTTAGTGAAATTCGACACAGAAAGAGCCGTTTATAATTCGATTTATGATAATACGGGTTCTGGTTATGCGAAAGGCTTGGATTTATTTTGGAGAGACGGAAAATCAATCAAAAACTTAGAATATTGGGTTTCTTATTCGTACATCGACACAGAGAGAAATTATAAAAATTTCAGTTCCCAAGTGACACCTAGTTTTGTTGCGGATCACAGTTTGTCAATTGTTACTAAATACTGGATAAACGACTGGAAATCACAAATTGGTTTTACGAATTTATACAGTTCGGGACGACCATACAACAACCCAAATGAAACAAAATTCATGAATGGAAAAACGAAATCGTACAACAGTTTGAGTTTCAACTGGGCGTATTTAGTGTCACAGCAAAAGATTTTATATTTCTCGGTTTCTAATGTTTTAGGAAGTCAAAATGTATTTGGATACGAATACGCCAACAATCCAGATAATGCAGGCTTTTACAACAGAAAGGAAATCGTTCCCACGGCTGATCGTTTTTTCTTTGTAGGATTCTTTTGGACGATCAGCAATGATAAAAAAGACAATCAGTTGAAGAATTTATAAATGACAATAACAATAACAATGACAATAACAATAAGAATAGCAATGACACTATTCGAAATTTAATTCCAATAACAATTCATCCATCAAATTCTACAGTTCAGTATCTATAAATTTTAAACCAATAAAAACCGAGATACTTTTGAAGTATAAATAACACAACGTTTCAATCATCAAAAAACAACCATTTTAAAACAAGAAATCATGACTAAAATTATCACCACACTCGCATTTTTTATCTGTAGTTTATTATCGGCTCAAGGGCAATTCCAGCAAGGAATGGGAAAAGCATTCCAACTTTGGGGCGAAGGAAAAAACACGGAAGCTTCTGATTTATTCGAAAGAATTGCTGGTGCTGAAAAAACAAGTTGGTTGCCAAATTATTATGTTGCATTAGTGAATACCACGACTGCTTTTAGAACAAAAGATAAAGATCAAATGAATTTATTACTTTCGAAAGCACAAAAATCATTGGATATAGAAATGGATAAAAATCCAAATAATGCCGAATTGTTGATTATGCAAGCGATGATTCATACCGCTTGGATTGCTTTTGACCCAATGACAAACGGACAAAAATTATCCGGAACGGTTATGGAATTGTACGGAAAAGCACAGGCAATTGCTCCGGAAAACCCAAGAGTTGTTTTTGGTAAAGCAGAATTTGAAATTGGTGGCGCTAAATTTTGGGGAACGGACACTAAACCAATGTGTGTACAAATTGAAAAAGCTATTGGACTTTTTGCTACTTTTAAACCTGAAACGCCTTTCTCTCCAAAATGGGGTTTAGAAAGAGCTACAGCAGCATTGAAAAACTGTAAATAAATTTATTGATTGTTTCTAATTATTCGTTTTTAAGAAACAAAATAGAGAATAGTAACTATTGAAAAAAGAGAATGATGTATATAAAACCACATTTGCTTAAAGCTTTGTTTATAGGGGTTGTGATTTTTTTAGTGTCCTTTCTAATTGAATTCATTACATTTGGAAATGAGGCTATTAGTCCTAAGTTATATACGTATTTTTTATACTGTATGATTTATAGTGTTACATTATACCTTGTTAATGCAGCGTTGTTTATGTTTTTGGACAAAACATTTAAAGATAATATGTATTCTACAAAACGAATAATTATTGGGTTTGTCAGTTCTTTCTTTATTTCCTTATTTGTAATTTTTTTGCTTCGTATCTTTTTGAAAGTTATCGTAGAAAAAAAATCAATGACAGATTTTTTAGCAAATGAAACTCCTTCAAATTATATTGAATCTTCAATTATTGCTTTTATCGTATTGTTAGGAGTTCATGCTTTACATTTTTACAAAGCTTACAATGAAAATAAAGTCAAAGAACAAAAAATCATTGCAGGAACCGCTTCGGCGAAGTTTGAAAGTTTAAAAAATCAAATAGATCCTCATTTTCTTTTTAATAGTTTGAATGTGTTAAGTTCTTTGATCGAAGAAAATCCAGATAATGCGCAACGATTTACAACCTCGTTATCCAAGATTTATCGTTATGTATTGGAACAAAAAGATAAAGAGTTGGTTTCGGTTGAAGAAGAATTGGCTTTCGCCAAAACCTATATGAATTTATTGAAAATGCGTTTTGAGAACAGTTTATTTTATGAATTACCAACGACAGCTATAAATCCAGATGCCAAAGTAGTTCCGCTTTCTTTACAACTTTTATTAGAGAACACAGTGAAACATAATGTAGTTAGTGAACAAAGACCGTTGCACATTCGGATTTATGTTGAGGGTGATTATCTGGCTGTTCAAAACGATTATCAAAAGAAAGAAGTCTTGCAGGATCGGCAAGGTGTAGGTTTGCAAAATATCGTCAACAGATACGGAATCATTACTACTAGAAAAGTCTTGATTATTCAAAACGAAAAAACATTTACGGTCAAAATCCCCATTTTAACGAAACAAATTACGGTTATGGAAGCACAAAATAGATACGACGAAACTGGGGCTTATTTGAGAGCAACAGAATACGTAAAAAAATTGAAAGGATTCTACGGGAATTTAATTTCATATTGTTTTGTAATCCCATTTTTGATATTTATCAATTTGAGTTATGGCTCTAAATTTCAATGGTTTTGGTTTCCATTATTGGGTTGGGGAATGGGACTTACTTTGCATGCGATGGAAATTTTTGGTTATGGGAAATCATGGGAAGAACGCAAGATTAATGAAATTTTAAAAAAGGACAATCAAAACAGTAAATGGAATTAAATCCTAAAATCATTCAAAATAAATAAATTATGAAAATTAGTAATAACGAATCAGAAAAATATTTTCAAGCGAAAGCACAGGTCGATAAAATAAAGGGATTTTATAGGAACCTAACGGCTTATTGTATCGTAATAATTTCTTTGGCAATCATTAACTTGACCACATCACCTCAATATTTATGGTTTTTTTGGCCGCTATTTTGGTGGGGAATCGGATTGGTTTTTCATGGTATGAAGGTCTTCAATTACATGCCTTTTCTGGGAACAAACTGGGAACAAAAAAAGATTAATGAGTTGATGGAAAAAGATAAAAGTCAAAACCGCTAATATCATGAAAACAGATGCAATAGCAGAGTTACAGTATAAGGAAGCGATCGCACGTGTAAAAAAAATAAAAGGATTTTACACCCATTTAATTGTTTATATAGTAGTTAATTTAATGATAGTGGTGCTAAATATTAAAGATTTAGATGTTGGCGAAAGCTACTGGCAATGGCGGAATTTCACCACGGCATTCTTTTGGGGAATCGGATTAACATCTCATGCGCTTTCTACCTTTATGCCTAATTGGATTTTTGGAAAGAATTGGGAAGAGAAAAAAATCAAGGAATTTATGGAGAAAGAGAAAAGTGAAAAATGGGAATAAAAGTAAGTGTTCAGTACTAATTTTATTTTCAGTTAACCAAATAACCTAATAAACGATTCAATATTACATGACAACAATAATAATAGAAGACGAAAAGCCTGCAGCACGTTTGCTGCAGCGGAAACTTGAAAAACTAAATCTGACAGTAGGAGTCATGTTACATTCCGTGGAGGAAGCCATTGATTGGTTTTCCAAAAATGAACATCCGGATTTGATCTTTCTTGATATTCAATTGTCGGATGGATTGTCATTTGAAATATTTGAAAAAGTTGAGATTAAGAGTGCGGTGATTTTCACAACGGCTTATGATGAATATGCTTTACGGGCTTTTAAATTGAATAGTATCGACTATCTTTTGAAACCCATTGACGAAGATGATTTGGAAATTGCTGTTTCTAAATTTAAAGCGCGTTTGCCAAAACAAGAAACCTTGCAATTGGATTTTGAGCAGATTAAAAAAATGCTCTCTAATCCGTTTGAGAAGAATCATAAAAAACGTTTTACCGTAAAAATAGGGCAACACTTAAAAGTGATTGCTACCGATGAAATCGAATGTTTTTTTAGTGAAAATAAAGGAACGTATCTTCATACTTTCGACAATAGAAATTATTTGATTGAAACGACTTTAGAGCTTTTGGAACAAGAATTAGATCCAAAAGATTTCTATCGAGTAAGTCGAAAATTCATAGTTCCTCTTAAAGCAATTAAAGAAATTGTAGTCTATAGTAACTCCCGTTTAAAGGTGATTTTACCTTCTTATAAAGAAGATGAAGTGATTGTAAGCAGGGAAAAAGTTTCTGATTTTAAGAATTGGATTGGGTAGTTTTAGGTTATAAAAAAAACTGTTTCAAATGCATGTTCAAAAAATCTAAAAAAAAAGATTTTGACTCTAGCAATTGAAACAGTTTAAGTAAGTTTAGGTTTAAGAATTAATCAAATAATGATTTAATTTCTTTTTGTGTCTTGCCTAATTTTTGTTGTAATTTACCCCACATTTCATCTTCCTTACCTTCGTCATACAGCAAATCGTCATCTGTTAAATCGGCAAATTTTTGTTTAAGTTTTCCTTTTAACTCATTCCAGTTTCCTTCAATCTCTTTTGAATTCGGCATAATATCTAAGTTTTAAATTACTATTTGTTCTTTACAAATTTGGGAATTTTAAATTGTAAAAATGTTATACAATTCTGGGGGATTATTGTATAATTCTAATAAATTGTGCGTTTGTGTTTTGTAATACGTTACTGAATACAAATGATATTTATGTTAAATTATAACTAAAGGTATTAATTTTTAAAAAATTGATAACGTGTTGTTTGTGCTTTAGATATAGATTATATCTATGGTGAATTTAAACCTTGAAAAATACTTTTCGGATGCCAATTATGACAAAAATTAGTGCGGTGTAAATTATAAAAAATGGAATGATATATTCTATTAAATCCATAGGTAACATTACCGCAATTATCAATAGTTGAAAACCCAAACCGTAGATAGAAAGTACGGTCATAAACCAGTTTGGGAACGTTTTTACTTTGTAAGCTTCTTTGTCAAGTGTGTGAATTATTTTATCAAAAGTACCGTAGACAATGGTATAAATCCGGAATAAAATATCAACTGATTTTTGGGTTTCTCCGGGCAAAGCTTTCGGAGATTTATATTCAAATATTTTACTGGTTGTGTCTCCGCCAACTGATTTATTTCTTAAAATTACATAGTAATAATTGTATAAAGTTCCTTGTAATTGAATACCAATAAAAGCCAAAATAGTAAACCAAAATGATGTTTTTGAAACATAACAAATGGTCATTAAAAACAGAAAGTTCAAGATGATATCAAATACGCTGTCTAAGTATCTTCCGGTATAAGAAGGCGTGTTTTTTAATCGTGCCAGTTCGCCATCGGCAGCATCAATCATTGATTTTAGAATGATAAAAAAACTGGCTAAATAGTAACTTCCTTGCAGAATACAGTAAATAGCAATCAAGCCCGAAACACCAAAAAGTAAGGTGACATGAATAGGCGTGAACCGAGTATTTTTTAATTTATTGGCAAGAAATTTTCCAAATGGTCTTCCATAATCTGATAAATCTAAAAATTTATCTTGAGCGGCAAGTTTAGACATTTATGTTTATGAACAAAGAAATGCGACAATATAGTCAGGTGTAATAGTTGTTATACTTTTATTTTGATAATCGATGTAAAGTGAATGTCATTGCCGTCAGTAAAAAGAAAGCCATTATTTGATGTAATAATCCCAACCAAAGTGGAACACTGTAAAGCAAAGTAAAGACACCTAATGTGAATTGCAAAAATACGATTAATACCAAGATGTTGATTCCTTTTTTCTGTAACGAGGAAAGAGTGTATTTTTTACTAGTGAAATAAAGTGCAAGAATTAATCCAACTACAACATATGCCATGGTTCGGTGTACAAACTGAACGCCGCTTTTTCCTTCGATTAGATTCAAAAATAAGGTGCTTTTTTCTATGAAAACACTGTCGTGAATGAATTGCCCGTCACTCATTAAAGGCCAGTGATTGTGAATTAAACCCGCATTTAAACCGGCAACAAACCCGCCGTAGATAATTTGTAAGACTAGAAATACTAATGCAACGCGTGCTAATTTTCGCAATGGAACTATGACAGATGATTTGTTTGGATACAGTAAGTCTAAAGCCACCCAAAGTGTATAAGCAAACGTGATAAAAGCAAATGTTAAGTGTAATGCTAATCTAAAATGACTTACGTCTGGATTATCGATTAATCCGCTACGTACCATAAACCAGCCTAGGAATCCTTGAAAACCGCCCATGAATAGTAGAACAACACATTTTTTTATGGTTTCTGTCGAAAGACGTTTCTTGAACAAGAAATACACAAATGGAACGATAAACGCAAGACCAATTATTCTCCCAATAAAACGATGGAACCATTCCCAGAAATAAATGAATTTGTAATCACTTAACGTAAAATCATTGTGGATGTTTATTTTTTGATACTCCGGAAATTTTTTATATTCTTCAAAAGCGTGTGACCATTTTTCTTCTGTTAAAGGCGGAAAAGTATCGGTTACTAAGTGCCAATCGGTCATTGATAAACCGGAATTGGTCAATCGGGTAATTCCTCCCACTACAACCATCATAAACAATAATAAGCATCCTGATAACAACCAAATAATAACGTAATTATTCTCCTTTTTCATCGTATGAAATTAATTTTTGCAAAGATATTTTAAATGTTAATTCAACAAGCGTTAATCTTTAATCCAATTTTTGCTGCTCTTTTTAGCATAAATTGAAAAGCAGCTTCATATTCATTTGGAATTTCTCCTTCTAAAATAGCTTCTTTTATTGCTTCTTTCAGCATTCCAATTTCTTTTGAAGGCTTTAAGTTGAATTTTTCCATAATTTCTTCACCTGATATTGGTGGTTGAAAATTACGTACCTGATCGCGCTCTTCGACTTCCACAATTTTCTTGCGGACGATTTCAAAATTATTGTGGTATTTTTTGAATTTATTTGGGTTTTTGGTAGTGATGTCCGCTTCGCACAACGTCATTAAATTCTCAACATCTTCTCCAGCGTCAAAAACCAAACGGCGCACCGCTGAATCCGTAACTGTGTCTTGTGATAAAACAATGGGACGCGAACTCATCATGACCATTTTCTGCACAAATTTCATTTTGTGATTTAAAGGCATGTGTAAGCGTTCGAATATTTTCTTTGCCATTTTTCCACCAAGAAATTCATGTCCATGAAACGTCCAGCCTTGTTTTTTATTAAAGCGTTTCGTTGGTGCTTTTCCAATATCGTGCAATAATGCCGACCAGCGCAACCAAACATCATCTGTATGCGGACAAATATTGTCGACAACTTCCAGCGTGTGATAGAAATTATTTTTATGCGTATGGCCTTCTATTTCTTCAACTTGATTTAATGCCGTCAATTCGGGAAGGATAATATCCAAAAGTCCTGTTTTGAACAATAGTAAAAAACCAACAGAAGGTTTATCTGTCGAAAGGATTTTATTCAATTCGTCAACGATACGTTCCCCCGAAATTATCTTAATTCGTTCGACATTTTTGGTAATGGAGTTTAACGAATTTCCTTCGATTTCAAACCCCAATTGGTTTGCAAAACGAATGCCTCTCAACATGCGCAACGGATCATCAGAAAAAGTAATATCTGGATCCAGAGGTGTTCTAATTATTTTATTTTTTAAATCTTCCAATCCGTTAAAAGGATCTGAAAGTTCTCCAAAATTAGTCGTGTTTAATGATAATGCCAACGCATTTATGGTAAAGTCACGACGATTTTGGTCATCTTCAAGCGTTCCGTTCTCTACAACAGGATTGCGGCTCTCAAAATGATAGGATTCCTTTCTAGCACCTACAAATTCAATTTCAGTATCTTCAAAACGCAACATTGCCGTTCCGTAAGTTTTGAAAACCTGCACTTTTGGCTTTTTTGGAAGTAATTGCGAAACTTTCAAAGCCAATTCGATTCCGCTGCCAACAGCAACAATATCAATATCTTTTTTAAAGTCTCTATTTAAAAGTAAATCTCTCACGAAACCACCAATAACATAACTTTCAATGTTAAGTTCTTGGGAAGCTTGAGAAATGACTTCGAAAATTTTATTATTTAATGCTTCTTTATATGAAGTTTTAATGCTCATTTTTAAAATGTTTAAAGTCTAAAGTCTAAAGTTGCTAAACTTAAAACTGAATACTGCAATCTATTTTCGAATCACTTTTACCTGTGAATCATTCGTCAATTTTATAATTGTTGACGGTTTTCCGCCAATTTTTTCACGGTGCAAATTTACAACATAGTCCACACCTTTTATAATTTCCGGACTAATATCTTTGAAGGCAATAGGGGTGGGTTGTCCTGAGATATTTGCAGATGTCGAAACCAATGGTTTTTTCATCTTTTCCATTAATTTAAAGCAAAAAGGTTCTTTCACAACACGGATTCCCAGTGAATTATCTGAAGAGATTATATTGGGAGCTACATTTCTGGGTTTGTCCAGTATCAGGGTAGTTGGTTTTTCGGATAAATCAATGATTTGCCAGGCTACTTCTGGAATGTCTTTGAAAACATTGTACATCATTTTTTCACCATTCATCAAAACAATCATGCTTTGGGTTTCGGCTCTTTGCTTGAGTTTGTATATTTTAGCAACAGCCTCAGCATTTGTGGCGTCACAGCCTATTCCCCAGACGGTGTCAGTAGGATATAGGATGATTCCGCCTTCTTTTATGACTTCGTAGGCTTTGTGAACTTCTTCTGATATATTTTCCATATTTTTTTATTAGTAATAATATTCAAATATCTTAACGATTTATTATTGTAGCTTATAGCTTGTAAAATTACTTCATTTGAGGTTTTATATCCTAATTAATTTTATTCTTTATATTTCTATTAGTATGTCTTTTTTAGGATTAGTTCTTTTGGAATTTGCATTTGTTTTTTTAAACAAAAATTTAATATTAAGTTTACAAAGATTTCAAATAATAAATTAAATTAAAATTTATTATTGAGATTTCTAGAAAATAGTTTATGAAAAAAATTCACGTAGGTTTTTTATTGTCATACGATTATGATAAATTAAAGTTGTCGATTCCTCCAGTTTACAAAGAAGCAGACAGAATTTTTATAGCAATAGATGAAAATTTAAAGACTTGGTCCGGTAATAAATTTGAAATTGATTCTTCTTTTTTCGATTGGTTAGCAACTTTTGATACCGACAATAAAATTGAAATTTATAGAGATAATTTCTATGTTCCAAATCTTACAGGAATTCAAATGGATACCCGAGAACGACATTTACTTTCTTTAAAAATGGGAATAGGAAATTGGCTTGTTCAGGTAGATAGTGATGAATATTTTTTAGATTTCAAAAAATATGTAAAATCACTTCGAAAATTCGACAGATATTTAGATAGTCCACAAAATCATCCGATACAAATTTCTGGTTACCATATTGATATCTATAAATATTTGGATGACGGAGTTTTGTATGTAAAAAATACGTGTAAAGTATTGCTGGCAACAAATTATCCAAACTATAAATTGGCTCGTCAAAGCAGAGAACGAATCGTTTATGTAGATTCTTTAACTCTTCACGAATCATTATCCAGGTCTGTCGATGAATTGGAATACAAACTAAAAAACTGGGGTCATCGTGAAGACGTAAATCCTACTTTTTTGGATAAGTGGAAGAGAGCCAACAAGGATAATTACAAAGAAATCAAGGATGTTTTTTATTTAGAACCAACACAATGGAAAGAATTGGGTTACATTCCTACAAAAGATCCAGTTGAAATTAGAGCCTATTTTGATAAAATAGAGGATATGAAAGTTTCAAAATCATTTTTGATGAAGAAAAACTTTGGTCAGTGGTTTAAACATCTCAAAATTTTCAAACTAAACAAGAAAGTAACTTTTGAAAAATATTTTTAAAAAAGACATTTCTCATACACTTTCAAATAGTCAGCCGCTGCAACTTTCCAATTGAAACTTGCGGCTCTTTCTTTCATAAGTAATTCCATTTCGTTTTGATTGTTATAGAAATGATTTAAACCTTCAAATAGTATGGTTTTCATGTATTCAGGGTCAAAATTATCCCAATAATAAGAATGTTCTCCGCCTATTTCCGGTAAGGAGGTTTTATTGGATAAGAATACGGGTTTTCCAAAATGCATGGCTTCTATGGGTGGTAATCCAAAACCTTCACGAATTGAAGGAAAAAGAAAAGCATAACATTTTGATAAATAAAAATGTTTAGCGATATCATCCACTTTCCCGGTTAGAAAAACGCGATTTTGCAAATTATTTTCAGTAATGAATTTTGATATTTCAATTCCATAGGGCTTATTATTATTTCCTGATATGATTAAATTGAAATCAGGAATGTGAATCATCATTTTTACTATAGACAAGAAATTTTTTCGTTCTAAAAAATCACCAATAGAGTATAAAAAAGGCTTGTCTAAAGGGATTTCAGAAATAAATTCAGAAGTGTCTAAAATGGTCGTAATAGGATTTCCATTGTAAATTACATATTCAGGAACATTGGGTACATTAAAATGTTGATGCGTTTGTTTTTTTGCAAATTCTGAGATGTAAGTAATCGCTGTAGCTTTTTCTAATTTTGCAAGAAAGAGTTTGTTTGCTTTATGATTCATGTCAGATGAAATTTCCTCCACAAAATTCACATCATGGATTGTGAGTAAATACTTATTGACGCGGAATGGTTCTACTTTTGTATTCTGATTTACGGAATGCCATAGATCATGTTTTTTCCGAGTTCTGAAAATACTATGACGCGATAAATTGTTGTACTTGTTATAGCTGAATTTGTTACCAAATTCGGCTTCAAGAATTTCTGGGTTTTTAGCATTTAATGTTAATTTCAAATCATTAAAATCTAATTGGTACAGCCCTTTAATTAGCTCATAATTAAAAGTTCCTAATCCAGTTGCCTTATTCTTAAGGTTATGCGTTTCTAAAAATATAGTTTTTGACATAAATAGCATTGTAATGAAGTAAAAGTAAACCTTAAATTGGATAAATAAAAAGCAATAGCTACTTTTGTTTACACTTATAATGTATTGATGCAAATAAATATCCACCCCAATTTCCTGAAAAATAAGTCGAATTTGTTGACAATGATTGAAGATTTCGATTCAAGTGGTGTTCTTTTTGGTGATAGTCAAAGAAATACGATTAAACTGTTTGATCTGGAGGGTAAAACGGTTAACATTAAATCGTTTAAAATACCTAACGTTATTAATCAGGTTGCTTATAAATATTTCAGAAAATCGAAAGCCAAACGCTCTTTTGAGTATGCGAATAAATTGCTTGAAAATGGCATAGGAACGCCACAACCTTTAGCTTACGCTGAAAATTTTACATTATTAGGATTAGAAAAAAGTTTTTATTGCAGTGAACATCTTCAGGCGGAACTGACTTTTAGAGAATTAGTGCAAAACCCTGATTATCCTGATCATGAAAATATATTGAGACAGTTTACTAAGTTTACTTTTGATTTACATCAAAAAGGAATCGAATTTCTGGATCACTCACCAGGAAATACTTTGATTAAAAAAGGATCCCAAGATCAGTATGAATTTTTCCTGGTGGATTTAAACCGAATGAATTTTCATGACGATATGGATTTTGATTCCCGTATGAAAAATTTTCACAGGCTTACGCCCAAAATCGAAATGATTGCTGTAATGAGCGAGGAGTATGCAAGACTTTATAATAAGAAATACGATGCCGTTTTTGACAAAATGTGGTTTTATACGAACGATTTTCAGCTGAAATTTCATAGAAAAATAGCACGGAAAAAGAAACTATTATTTTGGAGATAGTTTTTTTCTCTTGTTCCAAAGTTGTTTTAGTTCTTGATATCTAATGTGAATGCAATACGCATTTAGATAGCAAATGAGCACTCCCTTTTTTCCATCAAGAAAACCCAAACGGATTAGGTAATTGTATAAAAAATTATAAATCGGATGAAAAAGGTGAAGTAAATCGGATGATTTTTGTTTCCTTATAAACTTTTCCTGAGCTTTAAATTTACCGTAGCGTATTATTTTTGATTTATAGGAATCATAGTTCGCATACGAGTAGTGAATGAGTTTGTTTTTAAGGATGCCAATTTTCCCATCTACTTTTAATTTTTCGTGAATCAGTCTGTCTGAGATATATTCAGCATACTTTTTATGGAAAAGTCTAAATATTTTATCATTTTGATTTCCGCTGAAATGCAATACTTTGTTTTCAAACATAAAAGTTCTTGGAAATAGAAAAGCAGCGTATGTCTCGTTATTTTTTACAGTAACTAGAATTTCATTTTTCAATTCAGGAGTTAATCTTTCATCTGCATCCAGAAATAAAACCCAATCATTTTTTGCTTGTAAAATAGCAAAGTTTCTTTGATCCGAATAATTTTCAAACTTGTTTTGAATAAATTTTACATTTTCAAATGATTTACAAATCGCCTCAGTATTATCTGCACTGAATGAATCTACAACAATAATTTCGTCAGCAAAACCCAAATCAGCTAAAAGTGCTTTCATTTGTTTTTCCTCGTTTAATGTGATTATTAAAACTGAAATTTCAGTGTTGTGATTGTATTTCATTAATTTTGGCTGTTTTACAAAAATAAAGCATTGTGATGAACTTCCTTTTTTGTTTTTTTAAGTACTATTTTAAATGTGTTTCTAAAAAAGTATTTAATGCAGGGAAAATCAACTCAGGAGTAAATTCCTTATAGAAAAAAACGGTTTCTTTTTTTATTATTTTAGCCGTTTTACCTTCAAATAGATTTGGTTTGAACTCTCTTAAATGTAGCGAAACATGATTAATTCCATCTTCAAAAGTAGCCCATCCTTTTTTATCAATCCAAGGTGAAAAAATAATGAATGAAGGTTTTTCTAAAGCTTTTGCCATATTTATTGCACCGCCATCGTTACCAATTATCATAGTACAGTGATTCATGATGGCTATAAATTCTCGGATGTTTTTTCCTAAAACGGAGAAATGAATCTTCTGTTTAGTGCTTTCTTTACATCCGTCGTAGATTGCTTTTGCGTCTTCAATTTGCTTTGGAAAATAATTAAAAAGAATATTCACTGCACCTTTATCTGCAATGAAATCCACTAATTGCGACATGTATTCCAATGGATAGGTTTTATCTGCACTACTCCCAATGATGCTAACCATTATCGTTTTTTTAGATGGGTCTATTCCATGGGATTCAAAAAGCGAAATCGCAAAGTCATCCTCTTCTTTGGTGACATAAATTCTGGGAAAAGTTTCTAATTCCATATCCAGATGCAAAGGATTCAATAATGCTAATCGTTGTTCAATAATTAAACCTAAATTAGAATTGGTTGTTTTTTTTCTTTTTACAGTATCTGTATAAAGAAAGGTTCTTCCTTTTTTCCAATAGGATATTTTTTGTTTTGCACCTGAAAATAATACAACGAGCCAGCTTTCTAATTTGGAATACGCATCAATAACGACATCGTACTTTTCAGCTCGAATGGATTTCAATAATTTGAAATATTCCCATTTGCTTTTTTGATGTTTTTCTTTGAAAAGAATGAGATTATCGAAACTTGTATTTCCTTGTAAAACAGCAATTGTAGATTCATAAACCATATAATCAATTTGCGCTTTTGGATAGGCTTTACGCAAATTGTCGCACAATATGGAGCTTACTAAAACATCTCCAATCATTTTTTGTTGAATTACAAGTATTTTCATTCGAAGTAAATTTGAAAAATTATGCTTTTGTTTTCAAGTAATTCATTGCACGAGGACTAATCCAGGTTTGTTTTTGTATTGCATTAAAATAATAAACAGATAGATTTTTAAGTATCAACCGATTCACTTTTAATTTTGGAATAAAAAATAAAAATAGGCTTAAAATCGTCAAAATTATTTTCTCACTAAGTACTCCTAAAATCAATACACTATGCAAATATAGTTGTATTCCTGTTGAAAATTGATTGCTGATATACACGTGCTTAGAAATAATCACTTCTGTTTTTGTCAGTGCTTTAGTCTTGACATTTAATCGAGAGGCACCGCCATGCTGATGAAATATGGTTGCTTTTCGGGTAACAGCAACTTTTCCTCCAGTATCATGTATTTTTTTACAAAGATCAACATCTTCAAAATACAACCAGTAATCTTCATTCCATCCGTTAATTTTGTTAAACCATTCCCGGCTTATAAAAATGACCGCTCCGGTAACCCAATCAGGATGAAACAAATTATTGTCGTTGTTAAAACGTCTTTCCAGTTTTGCTTTATTCAACTTTCTAAAAAGAGATCTTGAGATTCCGAAAAAGCGTCCCAAAGCTGGAAATAAATTATTCTGTTTGTAAAAAACATTATTTTCATTTATTTGCAAACAGGATAAAATTCCAATTTCAGGATGTGAAACTGCTGTTTGTAAAAGGGTTTCCAAGGCTTCAAGAGTAAGTTTTGTATCTGGATTTAAAAAAAGGAAATGGTTTCCCGTAGCAATGCTTGCACCAAAGTTGCAACCATTTGAGAAACCATTATTACCAGAATTTTCTATAAATGTAAACTTGGAATATTTTTGTTTAAAAACAGGAAATTGTCCGTCATTAGAAAAATTATCAATAATGATAACTTCGAATGAGAATGTTTTCGAAATAATTGTATCAATAGATTCTAAACATTCTTGTAAGGCCTTCCAACCACGGTAATTGACAATAATTATTGAAATATCCAATAGGTCTTTTTATAAAGATTTTAAACGAAAACGGATTATACCGCTACGTCATATTCACGTAAAGCATTGTTCAATGACGTTTTCAAGTCAGTTGAAGGTTTACGGGTTCCAATGATTAAAGCACAAGGCACTTGGAACTCACCAGCAGCGAATTTTTTAGTGTAACTTCCAGGAATTACAACAGAACGAGCAGGAACGTATCCTTTCATTTCAACTGGAGTTTCACCGGTTACATCGATAATTTTTGTAGAGGCAGTCAAACAGACATTGGCGCCAAGAACTGCTTCTTTCCCAACATGAACACCTTCAACAACAATACAACGAGAACCAACAAAAGCACCGTCTTCAATGATAACTGGAGCAGCTTGTAAAGGTTCAAGAACACCTCCAATTCCTACACCACCGCTTAAGTGTACGTTTTTACCAATTTGAGCACAACTTCCTACAGTTGCCCAAGTGTCTACCATAGTTCCTTCATCAACATAAGCACCAATGTTTACATAACTTGGCATCAAAATAACACCACTCGAAATGTAAGCACCGTAACGCGCTACAGCATTAGGAACTACACGAATTCCTTTTTCGGCATAGCCTCTTTTCAACAACATTTTGTCATGGTATTCGAAAATTCCAGATTCCCATGTTTCCATTTTTTGAATAGGGAAATACATCACTACTGCTTTCTTAACCCATTCGTTTACTTGCCATCCTTCACCAACTGGCTCGGCAACACGTAATTTTCCGGTATCTAATAATTCGATAACTGCTCTGATAGCATCAGTAGTTGTAGTTTCTTGTAACAAAGCACGGTTTTCCCAAGCTTGTTCTATAATTGTTTGTAATGGATTCATTTTAGTTAGATTTTTGACAAAGATATGTTTTTTAACTAAAATCAAAAACGCAAATTGATTTGAAAAATGTTACAGATTTAACTTGTAGTGTATTTAATGTTTTTCAAATGTTGTAAATTTGACGAATAAATGAAAATCATCTGAACATGAAAGATAATTTCTCCAAACAAGCTTCTGAGTATTCTAAATTCCGACCAGAATATCCAGATGAAATGATTGATTATTTGGTTTCATTTGTCAAAAACAAAGGGGTTGCGCTAGATATTGCAACCGGAAATGGGCAAGTCGCACACAAACTTTCCAGATTTTTTGAAACGGTTTATGGAGTCGATATTAGCCAGAATCAACTTGAAAATGCCATTCCAAGAGAGAATATAATTTATAAAGTAGCCTCTGCAGAAAATACCTTTTTCAAAAATCAGGAATTTGATTTAATAACTGTAGCACAGGCGGTTCATTGGTTTGATTTTGATTTGTTTTATAAAGAAGTATGCAGAATTTTAAAACCAGACGGAATCTTTGCAGTTATAGGTTATGGATTGTTTTCTACCAATGAGGAGTCGGATAAAATAGTAAAAGATTTCTATTACAATATAATAGGGCCGTATTGGGATGCGGAGCGAAAGTATCTGGATGAAAATTACAAAACGATACCATTCCCATTTGATGAAATTGTTGTGGAACCTTTCGAAAATAAGCTAACATGGACTTTTGAAGAACTTATCGGGTATCTGGAAACATGGTCAGCAACACAACATTATATTTCAAAAAATAATCAAAATCCTTTGGACTTGATTTATAATGATTTGAAAGCCTCTTGGCAGAAAAGCGATAAGAAAGTGACTTTTCCTTTGTTGCTAAGAATCGGGAAATTAAAATAGTTACCTTTGAAAAAAATAAAAAAATGCCAAGAATTATCGCCATAGATTACGGACAAAAACGAACCGGAATTGCCGTTACCGATGAAATGCAAATCATAGCTTCAGGATTAACAACCATTCCATCCGCAACTGCAATTGCTTTTTTGAAGGACTATTTTTCCAAAGAGAAAGTAGAAGCGGTCCTTATTGGTGAACCCAAACAAATGAATGGCGAACCCTCAGAAAGCGCTTCTATCATTAAAGGTTTTGTAACGCATTTCACGAATCATTTTCCGGATATGAAAGTAATTCGGGTAGATGAACGGTTTACTTCAAAAATGGCTTTTCAAACGATGATTGACAGTGGTCTGAACAAAAAACAACGTCAAAATAAAGCACTGATTGATGAGATTTCGGCAACGATAATGCTTCAGGATTATTTGACTCGAAAAATATTTTAAAAGCGTTGTTTTTAAGGCAGTAAAATGACTATAATGTTTTCGTAATTTCCTACTTTTTAACAATTATTTGTTATAATTTTTATGGTTTTATGAAGTATCTTTGCGCTTTAAAATTTTGTTATGCCTGATACAACCATTCGTTCACAAAGTGAAGTAGTTCTTATAGGAGCTGGAATAATGAGTGCCACACTTGGCCTAATCCTTAAAGAATTACAACCAGATATAAAAATTGAAATTTACGAAAGATTAGATATTGCTGCTGCCGAAAGTTCTGATGCATGGAATAATGCCGGAACAGGACATTCTGCTTTTTGTGAACTTAACTATACTCCCGAAAGTGCTGATGGTACTATTGATCCCAAAAAAGCAATTAGTATAGCAGAATCTTTTGAAGTATCCAGACAATTTTGGGCTTATTTAGTTCAAGAGCAAAAAGTTTCATCACCTGAAAATTTCATAAAAAGTATTCCCCACATGAGTTTTGTTTGGGGAGAAAAAAATGTAGAATACCTTAAAAAAAGATATGAGGCTTTACAGTCTAATCCTCTTTTTAAGGATATGGTTTTTAGTACTGATTTTTCTCAGTTAAAGGAATGGATGCCGCTAGTTATGGAAGGTAGAACTGAGTCTGACAAAGTTGCAGCAACTTCAATGGCAATTGGTACGGATGTAAATTTTGGAGAATTAACCAGAAATATTTTTGGTTACTTGTCAGAATTAGAAGGGGTTACGGTTTATTTTAATCACGAAGTTAAAAAATTGAGACAACGTGAGGATAAATCTTGGAGAATAAAAATTACGGATTTGGCTACTGGCCAAAAGAGAAAAGCATATACCAATTTTGTTTTTATTGGCGCAGGTGGCGGTTCTTTACCATTATTAGAAAAAGCAGATGTTTCTGAAGGAAAAGGATATGGCGGTTTTCCTGTGAGTGGACAATGGTTAAAATGTACGAATCCTGAAGTGATTGCAAAACATCAGGCAAAAGTATACGGTAAAGCTAGCGTAGGAGCACCTCCAATGTCAGTTCCACATATTGATTCCCGAATGATAAATGGAGAAAAAGCATTACTTTTTGGTCCTTTCGCAGGGTTTTCAACTCGATTCTTAAAAAATGGATCCTATTCAGATTTGCCATTATCGATAAAAACTGATAATATCATTCCAATGATTGCTGCTGGTATAAAGAATATACCACTTACAAAATATTTGATTGAGCAAGTGCGTCAGTCTCCTAAAGACAGGATTAATGCATTAAGAGAATACGTTCCAAGTGCAAGATCTAAAGATTGGAAATTAGAGCGTGCAGGGCAACGTGTACAAGTCATCAAAAAAGATGAGAAAGAAGGTGGAATACTAGAATTTGGTACAGAAGTTATTACCACTACCGATGGAACATTATCTGTTTTACTAGGTGCTTCACCGGGTGCTTCAACTGCAGTTTCTATTATGATAGATTTAATTGGGAGATGTTTTAAAGAGGAAATTGGAACTCCGGAGTGGCAAGATAAATTGAAAATGATGATTCCTTCTTATGGTCAGAATTTGAACACTAATCCAGATTTATTAGCCGAAATCAGAAAAGATACTGCAGCGATTTTAAAGCTGAATAATTAGAAATTTTATATAAAATAAAAAGCGCTGGTTTTTAGATATTTAATCTAATTCCAGCGCTTTTTGATTTATGAATCCATTAATTCTTTTGTCGTTTTTACAATGTTTTTGGATAAATTGGTTAACCAGATTAACTGTTCTATAACCAATTGTGCTTCCTGCATTTTCAATTGAAATGCTTCCTCATCAATAGCAATACCTTCTTTTAATTCTTTTTCTCGGATGTTTTTTAACTCCGTAAATCGCATGGCTAAATCCTCTTTTGGCATGTTTTCTTTGATGTCCAAATCATTTTCTTTCAAAAGCGCAATGGCATTATCCAGATTTTTAATTACGGTATCGACCACGACATTAAATGCCTCAGAAGCAGATGTTGTTTTGTGCGATTGGATGTAAGTGCCCAGGGAAGCGGAAGAGGAGAGTAGTGAATGATTGAGTATGGCTAGTTTATAGACTTGGGGTAATTGTTTTTGTTTTGATTTAGGCTCTTGAATCATTCTTTGAAAAGAAGCCATTAGATTTCCTATTTCGATAAAAGCATTCTTTCTGGCTAATCGGTAGGAAGTGGAAACAGAACCTTTTTTGTTGTAAAAAATAGAGATTTCCTTCAAGTAATTCTGATTTGCTTCAATCGATTTTTCCAAATGTATGGGGATATTTAAAAATTCCCATGAAGGCCATAAAAAGTAATTGGCAAGAAATGCTAAAGTTGCTCCAACAACGGTGTCCAGAATTCTATATTGAATTACATCACCGATATTCGGAGTCAGTATTCCATAAATAAAAACAATATACATAGTCACAAATGTTGCACTTATCTTATAATTTATTTGATTAAATGCAAATCCTAAAAGCATACAAAGTATAGAAAGAATACTGATTGTAATGTTATTGTGTACCAATGAGAGAACTCCAAAGGCAATTAATCCACCTAAAATAGTACCGAAAATTCGATGGAATGAACGTTGTTTCGTTAAACCATATCCAGGTCGCATGATAACAAGTATAGTTAACAAAATCCAATATACATTATGAAAAGGCAGAATTTGACCAACTACAAAACCAACTAGGATTGTTAGGGTTAGTCGGAGTGAATGCCTGAAAATAGTGGAGGAAAAACTTAGATTTTGAATCAAAGTACTTACAGGATAATATTGAGGTGTTAGAAATTTTTCTAAGTCTTTGTCCTTTCCTTTAAAATCCAGTGAATTGATAGCCAAAGTAAAGGCACGTTCCACAATTTTTATTTTTTCAATTTGTTTTTCAGCATACTGAAGCATAGTGGTTAACATAAAAACACCTTCGGAAGCGGGACCTTTTCCTAAGTTGTTTTCGTACTCGGTGATGGCAAGTTGTAAGGCATTTAAATCACTAAGTAAAGTGTGTTTGGAAATATATTTAGTTCGATTTTTTACACTTTTGGATAATTGCTTTAAACTCGCTGCAAGGTTGTACGCTAAACGTTGATATGTTAGCAACACTTTTGGATGCTCGTCAAATTTTTGATGCAATTTATCATGGTCGAATGCTGTAGACAATGCAAGCTCCAGTATTTCCACCAAGGAAATAAAAACGATAAGCATCTTTCGGTTTTGATTGGAAGAACCAGAATTAGTATGGCTGCTAATAAGAACTTCTCTTATGTTTTGGCGAATGGTATTCAGTTCTACCTGAAGATGTAATTGCTTTTCAATGATTGCTTTTCTATCAGCGTCAATGGTCCATAAATCACCTCTTAGTTTTAAATATTTAGCCGTAAGTTTTATGCATTCTGCAATTTGTAATTCGATATAACGATGAGGTCTGATATAATGAAAAGTAAGTGAAATGCCGAGATAGAATAAACCTCCAGTAAGAATCAAGCCCGAATGTTGTACCATTTCCCAACCTGTATTTATATCTGCAAAAGCCAATGATATCGCAAGTAAAGCAGAGAAAGAAACCATTGTTGCTCGTTGTCCATAAACAGAAATCATAGATAAAAGGAAAATTAATACGGCCAAAAAAGGATAAAAAATCCAGGAATACGGATATACAATATTCACTAGCAAATTAACACCCGCAACTAGTAAAGCGGTAACGAGAACACCGTTTATTTTATGCTTTAGACTACTTGGAATGTCACTTGGATAGGTAAAAAAAGCTCCAAGAGCTATTGTAAAACCCATTTCAAAATCACCAAAAAAGGAAAAAAGCAAAACGGGTATAACTGCTGCTATTGTTACTTTTAAAGCATTGGTAAAATAAGTGCTGTCGGTAAATTTTCGGATTTTGTAAATCATAGAATTGGATTACATACAAAGGTAAGAATTGTACGAATTATTCAAAGTATAAACGGAGGTCTTTTAAACTAAATTGTAAATATTAGCTAATTATCAATGGAGGATTATTCATTGTCTATTTTTTTACTATTTTTGCAAACTGAATTTAACTCGATTATATTTAGATTCTCAGTAGATAATACTTAATACAACAATAATGATTTTACCAATTATAGGATATGGTGATCCTGTTTTAAGAAAAGTAGGAGAAGTTCTTTCACCGGAACATCCAAACTTGAAAGAAACAATTGCCAATATGTACGAAACGATGTATAATGCCTATGGTGTGGGACTTGCCGCACCACAAGTAGGATTAGCATTTCGCTTATTTGTGATCGATACAACTCCTTTTAGTGATGATGAAGATTTAGACGATTCTAAACAAAAGGAATTAAAAGGATTTAAAAGAACTTTTATTAATGCAAAAATGATAAAAGAAGAAGGGACAGAGTGGAGTTTCAACGAAGGATGTTTGAGTATTCCGGATGTTCGTGAAGATGTATATCGAAATCCAACCATAACTATTGAGTATTGCGAAGAGGATTTTGTAATGAAAACAGAAGTTTTCGAGGGATTAATCGCCAGAGTTATTCAACATGAATACGATCATATTGAAGGGATTTTGTTTACAGATAAAATTTCGACATTAAAAAAACGATTGATCCAAAAGAAACTGAAAAACATTTTGGAAGGAAAAACATTCCAAGACTACCGAATGAAATTTTTTGCTAAAAAAGGAAGATAAAACAGTTTTTAAAGCTTTATCTTGGTATGATTTTTGGTTCTAAATGAAAAAATAAATAAGTCAAATTCTTAATAATAATTACACAAAACATGAATTTAGAAAAAATATTAGCCATTTCTGGGAAACCGGGTTTATATGTATTAAGAGTACAAACACGTACTGGGTTTGTTGCTGAATCATTATTAGATGGAAAAAAAATCACAGTAAACTTGAAAAGCAATGTGAGTTTATTGTCGGAAATTTCAATTTATACGTATGAAGGCGAAAAACCATTGGCTGAAATCATGCAAAAAATTGCCGATAAAGAAAATAAAGGTCAAGCAATTTCACATAAAGAAGACAATGCTAAACTAACGGCTTATTTCAAAGAAATTTTACCTGATTATGATGAAGAAAGAGTGTACCCATCAGATATCAAGAAAATTTTAAACTGGTATAACATGCTTCAGGCAAAAGGATTAGTTGTAGATGAAGTACCAGTTGCTGAAGAAGTTGCTGCTGTTGTTGAAGAAAATCCTGCAGCCGAAGTGAAAGCTCCTGCAAAAAAAGCAAAAGCTAAAAAAGAGTAATTCTACTTTAAAATAATATTTAATCCTGTTCAGCTATTTTTCTGGACAGGATTTTTTTATTTTTACCAAAAACCATTTCTAATGAATTCAAGACAACACCAACTACAAGCTTTCGAAAGATTATTAGACATTATGGATGATTTGCGAGAAAAATGTCCTTGGGACAAAAAGCAAACCATGCAAACGTTGCGTCATCTTACCATTGAAGAAACCTACGAATTAGGCGATGCTATTTTAGACAACGATTTAAACGAAGTCAAAAAAGAATTAGGGGATTTGTTGTTGCATATTGTTTTTTATGCCAAAATAGGAAGCGAGACGAACGATTTTGACATGGCCGATGTGTGCAACGAAATTTGTGAAAAGTTAATTCACCGTCATCCGCATATTTATAGTGATGTGGTGGTGAAAGACGAGGAAGAAGTGAAACAAAACTGGGAAAAACTAAAACTGAAAGAAGGTAAAAAGTCTGTTCTGGAAGGTGTTCCAAAAAGTTTACCCGCATTAGTTAAAGCAAGCCGAATTCAGGATAAAGTAAAAGGAGTTGGATTTGATTGGGAAGAATCGCATCAGGTTTGGGATAAGGTTCAAGAAGAATTAGAGGAATTACAAGTTGAGGTTGAAGCTGGTAACCAAGATAAAATTGAAGCCGAATTTGGAGATGTTTTATTTTCGATGATAAATTACGCCCGATTTCTAAATGTAAATCCGGAAGATGCTTTGGAACGAACCAATAAAAAATTCATCAAACGCTTTCAATACTTAGAAAGTAAAGCTGGAGAATTAGGAAAACCCTTAATGGATATGACACTTGCTGAAATGGATGTTTTTTGGGAAGAAGCGAAGCGTCTTCCTAACAAATAGGAATTGGAAATCTATGATTTCCAATTAACTCAATTTTGGGAAGAAGCGAAGAAGTTGTAGTTACTCACTGTTAAGTGTTCAGTTTTTTAGTCTTCAATATTAAATAATTAAATTATCCAATGTCAGAAAATAAAACCGAATTAAAACGTTCTTTAGGATTAATTGATGCCACGAGTTTAGTGGCCGGTTCGATGATAGGATCCGGAATTTTCATTGTTACATCAGCCATGGCAAGAGATATTGGATCTGCTGCCTGGTTATTGGTAATTTGGTTGGTAACGGGATTAATCACGGTTGCTGCGGCATTGAGTTATGGAGAATTGGCAGGAATGATGCCTAATGCGGGCGGACAATTCGTTTACATACAACGTGCGTACGGAAGATTAGTTTCTTTCCTGTATGGTTGGACCGTTTTCACAGTAATTCAAACCGGAGTTATTGCCGCCATCGCAGTTACTTTTGCTAATTATGCCGCTATCTTCTTTCCTGTTTTAGATCATACACTTTTTACGATTGGTACCGGATTTGTTTTTTCGTACCAAAAAGTGTTGGCTATTTTTAGTATTATACTGCTAACTTACATTAATACCAAAGGTGTCGAAAGCGGAAAAACAGTTCAATTAATTTTTACTTCGGCTAAATTAATTGCCCTTTTTGCGCTGATTATTTTAGGATTGTATGTTGGTTTACAAACGGATGTTTTGTCTAATAATTTTGCAAACATGTGGGAAGCCAGTAAGACTGTAGTCAATCCTGACGGAACAATTACGGTAACAAAATTAGCTGGAATGGCTATTTTGGGTGCTGCCGGTGCAACGATAATCAATTCCTTGTTTTCTAGTGATGCCTGGAATAATGTTACTTTCATTGCAGGTGAAATTAAAGAACCTAAAAAGAATATTCCCCGAAGTTTGTTTCTTGGAACCTTGATTGTTACCATTATTTATGTTTTAGCGAATGTTGCTTATTTGGCTTTGTTGCCAATGCAGGGAACTCCAAACGCTACTGATATTGCCAGTAACGGAATCATGTTTGCCAGTAATGACAGAGTAGGAGCGGCTGCTGCAAGTATGATTATGGGAAATGTAAGTGTTTTTGTAATGGCTGGCTTAATAATGGTTTCCACTTTTGGTTGCAATAGCGGTTTGATTCTTTCTGGTGGAAGATTGTTTTTTGCCATGGCAAAAGACGGATTATTTTTCAAACAAGCTACTGAACTCAATAAAAATCAGGTTCCTGCCAAAGCGTTATGGGTGCAATGTATCTGGGCTTGCATACTTTGTATTTCGGGAAAATTTGGAGATTTGTTGACTTATGCTACTTTTGCGTCATTGTTGTTTTATATCTTGACGATTTTGGGTGTTTTTATCCTTAGGAAAAAAGAACCTAATGCAGATAGACCTTATAAAGCGTTTGGATATCCATTCGTACCCACACTTTATATTGTTGTTACAGTGGCAATTTGTCTCACTTTATTGATTTATGATACGTTCAATACGGGCTTGGGATTGTGTATTGTGGCGCTGGGAATTCCGGTATATTATTTTGTGATGAACAAGAAATAGTAAAGCAGATTGAATTAATCTGCTAATTTTTTTAAGGCATTAATGTCTTTCAAAACAATTTTTTTACCATTCAATTCAATCAATCCTAATTTATTAAAATCAGATAATAAACGAATGCAGCTTTCTGTGGCAGTACCAATCATACTGGCTAGTTCATCTCTGGAGAGTTGTATTTTTAAAGAGTTATCCTCATTTTTCCCAAAAGTATCATGTAAATAAAGAAGCGTTTCGGCTAATCTTTCTTTGACTGTTTTTTGGGCTAAATTTACCATGTGATCATCGGCTTCTTTTAGATCACCACAAATAGTTTTCATCACGTTCATCGAAAACTGATTGTTCTTGTCAAAATAGCCCATCACTTCTGATTTTGGAATAAAACAAACCTGCATATCTTCAAGAGCTACAGCACTTAGATTTACGGGTTCATCACTAATCATGGAACGTTGGCCCAGTAATTCACCTTTTGTAACCAATTTTACAATGTGATCTTTACCATTTGCACTGAGTTTAGTCAGTTTACAAATACCATCTTTTATACAATAAATACCATTCACATTTTCTCCTTCTTCAAATATCACTTCCCCTTTTTTAATAATATGGGATGTTTTACAGTCAGAAAGTTTTACTAACTCTTCTTTAGTAAGTGCTTTTAAAGAGCTAAATTCTCTGACGATACATTGTTCGCATTTGCTCATATTGTTTGTGATTTATTTGTATTACAAAACTAACTCTTTAATATGACAAATATCATATTTTTAACGTATTCAATTGATGACCTTTGTTCCAGGTAAAATGAGCAAAGTTATGGACACACAAAACTGTTTCCATTGTGGTTTAGATATTATAAAAGAAGAAGAAATTATTTTTGACGCGAGAAATTTTTGTTGCAATGGTTGTAAAACGGTGTACGAAATTTTTAGTCTCAATGATTTGGCTTGTTATTATGATTTTGAAAAATCCCCTGGAGCAACCCCGCAAGACATTAATGGTAAATATGATTTTTTAGACAATGAAAGTATTGTATCCAAACTTTTGGAATTTCAAGAAAATTCAACCGCAATTATTTCACTTAACATTCCTCATATTCATTGTAGCTCGTGTATTTGGATTTTGGAAAATCTACAGCGTCTTCAAAAAGGAATAAGCACTTCGCAGGTTAATTTCCCTGAAAAAAGAGTCCGAATCACATTCAATCCAGAAGTAGTTTCTATTAAAACGATTGTTTATTTGTTGAGTTCTATTGGTTATGAACCCTACATCAGTTTAGAAAACTATGAAACGGGAAGTAATAATGTCGATAGAAGTTTGACATATAAATTAGGTGTTGCTTTCTTTTGTTTCGGAAATATTATGTTGCTTTCGTTTCCGGAATATTTTGAGGTGAAAGAATATTGGTTAGACCAATACCGTGGCTTTTTTAGATGGTTGATTTTTGCTTTAGCGTTACCCAGTTTCTTTTATTCAGCGAGTGGCTATTATGTTTCGGCATATAAAAGTATCAAAACCAAAATGCTCAACATCGATATTCCTATTGCTTTAGGAATTGTTGTAATGTTTGTGCGAAGTACGTTTGATATCGTCATGGACTATGGTTCCGGTTTTTTCGACAGCTTAACCGGATTGATTTTCTTTATGCTTTTAGGGAAAATGTTCCAAATCAAAACCTATAGTTTTTTGAGTTTCGAAAGGGATTTTAAATCCTATTTTCCAATCGCAATTACCAAAATTAATGCGGATGCTTCCGAAGAAAGTGTTGCGATTTACGAAGTTGAAAAAGGCGATCGATTACTCATCAGAAACCAAGAACTGATTCCGGTTGATGGGATTTTAATTTCAGAAAAAGCAGAAATCGATTATAGTTTTGTCACGGGAGAGGCGATTCCTATTACGAAACATTCTGGTGATAAAGTATTTGCCGGAGGAAAACAAATAGGAAAAGTAATCGAAATGGAGGTTTTATATTCTGTTTCTCAAAGTTACTTGACGCAATTATGGAGTAATGATGTGTTCCAAAAAAATGTGGAGCAAAAACACAAAACGATTACCGATAGCATCAGCCGTTATTTCACGCCAATTTTATTACTGATTGCTTTTTCGGGATTTGGATATTGGATTTTTATTGATGCCAATACCGCTTTCAATGTTTTTACGGCAGTGCTTATTGTTGCTTGTCCTTGTGCTTTGGCATTGACGGCACCATTCACTTTTGGAAACGTTTTGCGAATTTTAGGAAAACAGAAATTCTATCTCAAAAATGCTTTAGTTATTGAACAATTAGCAAAAGTAGATACGATTGTTTTTGATAAAACAGGAACGATTACCACCAATAAAAAATCGAATATTTCCTATGAAGGAACCCTTCTTTCGGATGAGAATTTGTTGCTGATAAAAAATGTATTGCGGGCTTCAAATCATCCCTTGAGCAGAATGTTGTATGACTATTTGCCTATTCCAATTTTGCAAAATAAATCAGCAAATGACACTAAAAAGTTGAAAGTAGATGCTTTTGAAGAAATTACAGGAAAAGGGATTCAAGCTCAGATTTTTGGTCACCAAATTCAAATAGGTTCTGCAGCTTTTGTAAATAAAAAAGAAGAAAATAACATTCAGCAAACATCGGTTCACATCAAGATAAATGATGTTTATTACGGAAAATTCATTTTTAACAATCAATACAGAGAAGGACTTGAGGCGCTTTTCAAAAACTTAAGTAGCAACTATCAAATCAAGGTTTTATCTGGAGACAACGAAGGTGAACGCGACACTTTAGAACAGCTTTTGCCGAAAGGCACTGAATTGATTTTCAATCAGAAACCGGAACAAAAATTAGAATTCATTAAAAAATTGCAGGACAAAGGTAAAAACGTAATGATGGTGGGCGATGGATTGAACGATGCCGGAGCTTTGGCACAAAGTAATGTTGGAATTTCAATTTCTGAAAATGTCAATGTTTTTTCTCCGGCTTGTGATGCTATTTTGGATGCCAATGAGTTTCAAAAATTGAACTATTTCTTGAAATTATCTAAGAATTCCATAACAACAATCAAAATGAGTTTCGCACTTTCTTTATTGTATAATGTGGTGGGATTATCGTTTGCCATTACCGGTAATTTATTGCCTTTGGTTGCAGCTATTATAATGCCGTTGAGCACTATAACCATTGTGAGTTTTGTAACGGTAATGAGTAGTTATTATGCAAATAAAAAATAGAATTGTATAAATTTTTGAGTTTCGCTTTCACATAAATTTAACATATATCAATAAGTATGACAAATGTCATATTTTACTCGAAAACGTCAAAGTAACTTTGTTAACACAAATTAAGGTATGAGTGTCATTTATTTATTAATCTCCATCAGTATAATAGTCGCCATTGGTTTCTTTATTGCTTTTATTCGAGCAGTAAAAACCGGTCAATATGACGACGATTATACGCCATCCGTCAGAATGCTATTTGACGATGAGCTAATTCAGTCGAAAGTTAAAAAACCGAAAACCGAAAGTTCAACGACTTTATAATATTCAACTTTAAACACTAAAATTAAAATAAAAACAAATTTAAATATGGAAATGCAGCAGTTTTATTATGACAACAAAATTGTAAAAAAATTCATTTACGCAACCATTGTCTTTGGAGTGGTAGGAATGTTAGTGGGGCTTACATTGGCCTTTATGTTTCTTTTTCCAAATATTACGGATGGTATTTCGTGGTTGAGTTACGGTCGATTAAGACCTTTACATACCAATGCGGTTATTTTTGCTTTCGTAGGAAATGCAATGTTTGCGGGTATTTATTACTCGTTGCAGCGATTGTTAAAAGCCAGAATGTTCAGTGATTTTTTGAGTAATCTTAATTTCTGGGGTTGGCAATTAATTATTGTCGCTGCAGCCATATCATTACCGTTGGGATATAGCTCTTCAAAAGAATATGCCGAATTAGAATGGCCAATAGATATTGCAATTGCATTGATTTGGGTTGTTTTTGGTATTAATATGATTGGAACCATTTTAAAACGTAGAGAGCGCCATTTATATGTTGCGATTTGGTTTTACTTGGCAACATTCGTTACGGTGGCAGTTTTGCATATTTTTAATAGTTTATCATTGCCGGTTTCTGGAATGAAAAGTTATTCGGTTTACGCAGGAGTTCAAGATGCTTTAGTGCAGTGGTGGTACGGTCACAATGCGGTTGCGTTTTTCTTGACAACACCGTTCTTAGGGTTAATGTATTACTTTGTTCCAAAAGCGGCGAATCGTCCGGTATATTCTTATAGACTGTCAATTGTTCACTTTTGGTCGTTAATTTTTATTTACATCTGGGCTGGACCACACCATTTATTATATTCTGCATTGCCTAACTGGGCACAAAATTTAGGAGTTGCTTTTTCTATTATGTTGATTGCGCCATCTTGGGGTGGAATGATAAACGGGCTTTTAACGTTGAGAGGCGTTTGGGATAAAGTGCGTGTTGAACCCGTTTTGAAATTCTTCGTAGTAGCGATTACCGGTTACGGAATGGCGACTTTTGAAGGTCCTATGTTATCGCTTAAAAACGTAAATGCTATCGCGCATTACACGGATTGGATTATTGCTCACGTTCACGTAGGTGCTTTAGCTTGGAATGGATTCATGGCTTTTGGTATGATTTATTGGTTGGTTCCTAGAATGACCAAAAGCAATTTGTACTCTCTTAAATTAGCTAATTTCCACTTTTGGATAGGTACTTTAGGAATCATATTATATACGATTCCAATGTATGTTGCTGGTTTTTTACAAGCATCTATGTGGAAACAATTTAACCCGGACGGAACTTTAACGTACGGTAACTTTCTTGAAACAGTAACTCAAATTATGCCAATGTATTGGATGAGAGCTATTGGTGGAACTCTTTATTTAATTGGAATGTTTACTTTGGTGTATAACATTATTCAAACTGTAAGAGCAGGTTCTAAAATTGAAGATGAATTAGCAGAGGCTCCTGAATTATTAAAAATTAGTGCAGGAAGAGTAAAAGGGGAAAAATTCCACCCTTGGTTAGAAAGAAAACCGATTCAGTTAACCATTTTGGCAACTGTCGCAATTTTAATAGGTGGTGTTATCCAAATTGTACCAACGATTATGGTTAAATCCAATATTCCAACCATTGCAAGTGTAAAACCTTATTCTCCATTAGAACTAGAAGGACGTGATTTATACATTCGTGAAGGTTGTGTAGGTTGTCACTCGCAGTCAGTTCGTCCTTTCCGTAGTGAAGTAGAACGTTATGGACCGCAATCTAAAGCAGGAGAATTTGTATACGATCATCCATTCCTTTGGGGATCAAAACGTACAGGCCCGGATTTATTAAGAGTTGGAGCAAAATACAATGACAATTGGCATTTTAACCACTTTTGGAATCCGCAAAGTATATCTGCTGGCTCCATTATGCCAGGTTACAAATGGCTGTTTGACAATAAACCAATGGATGTCTCTTTGACTCAAAAGAAAATGCAGGTTATGGTTACGCTTGGTGTTCCTTACACAGAAGCTCAGATTGCAAGCGGTTTAGATGATTTAAGAAAACAAGCTATTGCAATTGAAGAAAGCTTGAAAAACGATCCTGACTTCGTAAAAAGTTATGAAGAAAGCAAGAAAAAAGCCGAAGCCAGAGGTGAGAAATTTGTTCCAATGAACGAGAGAGAAATTGTAGCAATGATTGCTTATATGCAAAGACTTGGAACCGATATTAAAGTAAAAGATACTGCTAAAAAATAAAAATGATGTTTGAACAAATAAAACACAATATGGAAACGATTGAAGGTGTGGCGATATATCCCATCCTATCATTATTAATTTTTTTCGTCTTTTTTGTAGGTCTCGGTGTGTGGGTTTTATCTTACAATAAAGAAACGATTAATGAATTGAGTCAAATTCCATTGAGAGACAATTAAATAGTATAATTTTTTAAAATTTAGAAAATGAAAAAATTAATTCCAGTATACGTTAGAGTACCTGTTATTTTCTTTGCTGTATTGATGGCAATGGAATATTTTATTGACTCAGGAGATAGACCTGCTTTTATAAAATTTCCAATGGTTTCGATCTTCTTATTTGTATTTCTTTTTTTACTGATAGCGATAGAAATTACGTTGGGTGCAGTCGATACTATTACATATAGTTTATTGACAGAAGAACAGAAATTAAGGTTAGATTCAGCAAATGAGTTAAGCTTCAAGGATAGTGAGTGGTACAAAAATCTAATGAAAATGTTGACTAAGTCAGATTCATTAGAGAATGAAGATCAATTGTTATTGGAGCATGATTACGACGGGATTAAAGAGTTAGATAATAATTTACCGACATGGTGGGTGTATTTATTTTATGCTTGTATCGTTTTTGGGGTTGTTTATATGGTGCAATATGAAGTATTAGGGGCTGATAATCAGGAAATGGAACTTAAAAAAGAAGTTGCTCAAGCCAAAATTGATATTGCAGAATATATGAAAACAGCTCCAGACATGATGGATGAAAAAACGGTGACCTTGTTGACAGATCCTGCCGATTTAGCAGCTGGAAAAGAAATTTTTACCACTAATTGTGCAGCTTGTCACAGAGCTGACGGTGGTGGACAAATTGGACCAAACTTAACGGACGATCAATGGATTTTAGGTGGTGGCATAAAAAATATATTCCATACTTTGGTAAATGGCGGTAGGGATGGAAAAGGAATGATTGCTTGGAAAGGAACGCTGAAACCAAAAGAAATGCAAAAAGTGGCCAGTTACATTATATCATTGAAGGGAAGTAATCCTGTAGATCCAAAAGCTCCGGAAGGGGAAGTTTGGATAGAAGAAAATGTTACAGTTGCAGTTAAATAACAATTAGAAACACACGTTTTTATTTAGCTTAAGAATTTTAATAATTATTTTGAACTTGTGTTTTAAATAAAAAAAAATGTCAAAATTACCAGACGAAGCTTTTAGAGATACAATTGGAACGATTGATGAAGAAGGAAACAGAAAATTTATTTTCCCTAAAAAACCTTCAGGAAAATTTTATGATTACAGAAAATGGGTTAGTTATTTTTTACTGATTGTACTTGTTGCGAATCCCTTTATAAAGATAAATGGCAATCAGTTCATGATGTTCAATATATTGGAGCGACGATTTAATATTTTCGGATTTCCATTTTGGCCACAGGATATTTATCTGTTCGTTCTTTTTATGATTATTGGCGTCGTTTTTGTCATCCTTTTTACGGTGATTTTTGGACGGATATTTTGCGGATGGATTTGTCCACAGACCATCTTTTTAGAAATGGTTTTCCGCAGAATTGAATATTGGATTGAAGGCGATCGTGGTGCTCAGATCCGATTGGAAAAACAGGAATGGAATGCAGAGAAAATCAGGAAAAAAGGATTTAAGTGGTCTATATTTCTGATCATTTCTTTTTTTATTGCCAATGTATTTCTGGCCTATCTTATCAGTAGCGATACCTTATTTTTAATGATTGAAGAAGGACCAGAAAACCATGTCAGCACTTTGGTTTCTTTATTGATTTTTACAGGAGTTTTCTATTTTATTTTTGCATGGTTTAGAGAACAGGTTTGCATTATTGCCTGTCCTTACGGAAGATTACAAGGTGTTTTATTAGACGATAAATCGATAAATGTAGCGTATGATTTTGTTCGTGGCGAAAAAGAAGTGGGCAGGGCTAAATTCAATAAACAAGAGGATAGAGCCGCTACCGGAAAAGGCGATTGTATTGATTGCAAACAATGTGTGAACGTTTGTCCAACCGGAATTGACATCCGTAACGGGACACAAATGGAATGTATCAATTGTACTGCTTGTATTGATGAATGTGATACGATTATGGACGGTATAGGATTGCCTAAAGGACTCATTCGATACGCTTCTGAAGATGAAATTGAGAAAAAAGTAAAGTTCAAGTTCACGCCTAGGATGAAAGGCTATTCGGCAGTTTTATTCATTTTGACAGGAATTCTGATTGGATTATTGTTTTTACGTTCGGATGTTGAAGCCAGTATTTTGAGATTGCCAGGGCAATTGTTTCAGCATAAAGGGGAGAATATCAGTAATATTTATACTTTTAAAATTATCAATAAAACTAACAATGATTTTGATGATATTCATTTTAAACTTGTTGGAATAAAAGGAACTTTAAAAGTGGTTGGCAAGCAAGATTTAAAAGTCCCAAAACAAGGTATGAATAGCGGAACGCTGTTTGTTGAAATCAATCAAAATTTATTGGACAACGATAAAACAAAACTGAAAATTGAGGTTTATAATGGAGATGAAAAAATTGAAACCAGCACCACTAACTTTTTGAGTCCGCGAAGTTTTGATTAATATCCTTTTAATCTAGGATTAGAATTTATAAAAAAATAGATCATGAAAATTAGCTGGGGAACAGGAATTGTAATTGCTTTTGGTTTGTTTATAACCTTCATTTTGTATTTTGTTTTTACGGTACAATCCGATTCAAAATATGATAATGAGCTAGTTGTAGAAGAATATTACAAGCATGATGCGCATTTTGGAGATGAAATGGCACGAATTCAAAATGTAGCAAATTTGGCTGAAAAGCCAACAATAAATAGTGTTTCAAATGGAGTTGAAATAGCATTCCCAAAAGTATTTGTTCCAAAAAAAATCAAAGGTAAAGTGTCCCTTTACAGACCGTCTAACAAAAAATTAGATTTTGAAATTCCAATTTCACTATCTAATGCTACTACTTTGCTCATACCTAAAAAAAGTTTGGCAGGCGGTCGATGGGACATTAATATGGAATGGCAATATGATGGAAAATCGTATTTGTCTAAAGAAACGATATATATCAATTAGTCTTAAAGTCGAAAGTCAGAAAGTCCATCAATCGGCTTTAAGACTTTTGACTTTATGACATTAGACTAAAAAAATGCTTTACACTGCCTTCATTTTCGGTTTAATAAGTAGTTTTCACTGCATAGGAATGTGCGGCCCAATTGCTATGATGTTACCCGTAGACAGAACGAATCAGGCTAAAAAAGTAACTCAAATCATCACCTACCATTTAGGAAGATTAATAGCTTACGCCACTATTGGCTTTGTTTTTGGACTACTTGGAAAAGGTTTTTTTATGGCTGGTTTACAACAGAATTTATCTATATTCATTGGTGTAGCCATGATTCTTATAGTTGTAACGCCAGATAAAATTTTTGCTAAATACAATTTTTCAAAACCGGTTTTTAGATTAATTTCTAAAATCAAAACGGCTTTAGGAAGTCAGTTTAGAAATAAGAGTTATAAATCCCTATTCACTATTGGTTTACTGAACGGCTTTTTGCCTTGCGGAATGGTTTATGTTGCCTTGTTTGGTGCTATCGCCATGCAAAGTGAAAGCCTAGGGGTCTTGTATATGATTTTATTCGGATTAGGAACCGTTCCTTTGATGAGCAGCGTAGTGTATATCAACTCATTTTTAACGATGCCTATTCGAAACAGAATCCAAAAAGCAATTCCTTATGTAGCCGTAGTTATCGGTTGCTTATTCATTTTGAGAGGATTGGGATTGGGGATTCCTTATATTTCCCCGTCGAATATGAGTTTGTATATTCAATCTAACCCGAATTGTCACTAATTTTTTAAATAATCTTACAAAATATAAAAGCACGCCGTTCAGCGTGCTTTTATATTTTTAAGGTTTTGAAACATTAGATTGTCATCGAAAACAATTCGGTTTCCGGAGCTTTTCTTTTCAAGCGTAAATCAAATGCCATGCAAATATTACGAACATAAGGTTTCCCTTTTTCTGTGACCTCAATGCTATTGTTTTTAATGATTACTAATCCATCATTTTCAATTTCTTTCAACTGAAGTATAACGTCTGGAATTTCATTGAAATAACCCTCTTTGTTTTTCCAGGAAGTTTCAAATTGACACATTAAATTCAGAATGTGTTTTCTGATGATGAGGTCTTCATTCGTCAATAAATGCCCTCTGAAAACCGGTAATTTATTCCATTCTAATATTTGATAATAATCTTCCAAGTTTTTTACATTCTGTGCAAAACTATACCAACTGTCACTGATGGAAGAAACTCCCAAACCAATCATTAATTGTGTTTTTGAAGAGCTGTAGCCCATGAAATTGCGGTGCAATGTGCCATTTTGAAAAGCCTCATATAAACTGTCTGTTTTCAACGCAAAATGATCCATTCCTATTTCATGATACCCGTTTTCATACAATAATTTTTTACCGGTTTCATAAAGCATTCTCTTTTTATCATCTTTTGGAATGTCTTCGTCGTTAAAACCGCGTTGTCCATTTCCCTTAATCCAAGGAACGTGCGCGTAACTATAAAAGGCCAATCGGTCGGGCTGTAATGATTTTGTTTTCTCAATTGTATCTATAATATGCTCTATTTCCTGAAATGGCAATCCAAAAATAATATCATGACCTATGGAAGTATACCCAATTTCTCTGGCCCAGAATGTAACTTTTGCCACATTATGAAAAGGCTGCAAACGGTGAATTGCTTTTTGGACTTTCTCTGAATAATCCTGAACACCAAAACTCACTCTTCTAAAACCTAAATCGTAAAGCTTTTGCAAATGTTCATGCGAAGTATTATTTGGATGACCTTCAAAACTAAACTCATGATCTTTGGCTTTTTTGGCATGAACAAAAATACCATTTATTAAATCCTCTAAATTCTTTGTCGAAAAAAACGTGGGAGTTCCTCCACCCAAATGAATCTCTTTTATGGTTGGTTTTTCTCCAAGAATTTTACAATATAAAGTCCATTCTTTTAAAACTGCCTCTATATACGGATTTTCAACGCCATGATTTTTGGTAATACGCTTGTTACAGCCACAAAAAGTGCATAAGCTTTCGCAAAAAGGCAAATGGATATACAAACTGATGCCTTCGGAAGAATTACTTTCTATAAAAGATTTCTTTAGCGTTTCAGTCCAAATGGCATCTGAAAAATCAGTTTCATCCCAATAGGGAACCGTTGGATAACTGGTGTATCTGGGGCCTGGAACATTGTATTTTTGAATTAAAGAATTTTTCATAGCGGAGTCATTTAACATTAATCAAAAGTAGAACGACTACTCAAATATTAAAATGATAATTATCATATTGAAAAACCTTTTACAAAAAAAAGAGGCTTCAAAAGCCTCTTTCACAGAACAAATCAATTACTTAGACGGTGATGCAATCCTGAATCATTTTCGCCCATTTTTTGGCTAGTTGATGATCCTCATACAAACAAACTTGACCAATTTGATCATTCTCAATTTTGTAAAATGGAATAAACGCTACTTTTTTACCTTCTTTGTATTGAAATTCGAATTCAATTTTTAGAATTGTATCACTATTATTCTCCGTAGTTGGAACTAGTTTGCAAGATTGAACCGTATTTAAATCTACAAAAGAAACAACTTCTTCTTTTGCATTAAAATCAATCAAAAGAAATCCTTTGTTTTTTTCGTCTAACGCCAAAACTTTTTTGTTTTGTGTTTCTGTCAATTCAAAATTAAAGCGATTGTTTTGGCTGAATTTTTGTTTTATAAATTTAATTTTTGTCTTGTTAATTGAAGTAGACCTGATGGAATAGAAAAGAGGAATAGCAATTATTAAAGTTAGTATTAGGCCAATTATTGTTACGGATGTATCCATTTTTTTATTTTTTAGTTATTTGTAAAGCATTATAAGTTGAACTGAAACCAAAAGGAATCAATTCAAAAAGGAAGATAAATATATCTTCTAATTACGAATTCAGTGCTTTAAATCACCAAAAAAAATGGAAAGGAAAGAGTAGGAGCGAAACCATCTCACATCGATTGATGTCTTGTTTCGCGAAACGAATAAAGAATGTATTAATTTTAAAATCCGGAATTGCAATCAGAAAATTTTCTAGATATTTTGCAATGGTATAATCAGGAGTTTTATGATAGGAGTTAAAAGAATTACTTACTTGAGGTTGTATGAAATCTGAAGAATGAATGCCATCATCAGAAATCGAAGAACTGGATTTTTCTAATTGAGTTATATGAATAGGAGCTTCACTTGCACTAAAGGCAAATAAAAAGGCTACTAAAAGCCCAATAAAAACAAGTGTTTTTCGGAACGAATTCATTTTGCAAATTTAAAATTTACGATTAACTTTAGGTAGTTTTTTCTGATAAATGAAAGTTAAAATTTTAAAACCCGAAACTCTGTTGTATAAAAAAACCTCGAACTATTTAAGAACGAGGTTTGTGATTTTAACTATTATTGAAAATTATTCTATTTTCAAATTTCTCAATTGTTTTAGCTTTTCTTTCCAAACATCAAGGCTTTCTTTATGGATAGCAATGTTTTTACGAACTTCTAATACAATAGAATTTTCTTTTTTTGCATTTCTGGTATTGGTAAAAAACTGAATGTTATTCTCCAATTGGAAAATTTCATTCTGAACTTCTTCAATTTTACGCATCAGGAATATCTTTTCGTTGTCCAGTTTGCGCGTATCGTTACTTTCGGATAGATTGTCCATTCTATTGGCAAAACGAATCATATCAGTGTCTTTTTTACTCAAACTCAATTTTTCAAAAAGTGCATCCAGGATTTTATTGAACTTCCCTTCAATATGTCTTCTTGGGAAAGGAACTTTTCCAAAGTTTTTCCACGTTTCAATATGTAATTTTATAGCATCTAAATCTGTCTTGTGATCACCAGTCAATTGGAATTCTCTTAACGTTTCTAAATAAGCTTTTTTATTATCAAAGGCTTCTACTTCTTCGCTATTTTCTTCATTTTTTTGCTCTTTTAATTTGTCAAAATAATGATTACAAGCGTCTTTAAATTCTTTCCAGATTTTATCCGAATATTTTCTTGGCACATGTCCTATCTGTTTCCACTCATCCTGAATTTGTTTCATGATAGGAGTAGTCGCAGCAAAATCAAGACTTTCTTGTAATTCTTTGGCTTTGGCAACAAGAGCTGTTTTTTTGCTTAAATTGTCGTTTTGATCTTTTTTAATGTCTTTATAAAATGAATTTTTGAAAGAATTAAAATTTCTAACAGCAGTTTTAAAACTGGCCCAAGTTTCCTCATTTACATCCGATGGCACTTTTCCGGCTGAGAAGAAAGCAGTACGCAAAGCTTCTACTTTTTCTATTTGAGTTAGCCATTGCGAATGAGCATTGACTTTCTCAGTAGCTAAAACTTCAATTTTAGCGATAATTTCTTTTTTCTTTTCTAAATTTTCAAGTTCTGTTCCTCTTTGATTTTCAAATAAAACTTCACGTTTATCATGCATTTGCTTAGTCAAATCACTAAACTTATTCCAGATTTCATCACGATGTTCTCTAGAAACTGGTCCAATATCTTCTTTCCAGATTCTATGTAAATCCTGTAATTCTCGGAACGCTTTATTGACATCGGCTTCTTTTACCAATTCTTCAACACGAGCTACAATTTTTTGTTTTTGTTCTAGATTATGTTTGAAATCCAAGTCTCTCGCTTCTCTGTCAAGATGTAAATAATCATAGAAATTTTCAACATGAAAATGGAAATTATTCCAAACGTGATTGTATTTATCTTTAGGAATGGGTCCTGCATTTTTCCATCGCTCTCTTAAATCATTAAAATGTTTTAAGGTGTCCTTGATGTTTTCCTGTGGATTGATTAATTCTTTCAATTCTTCAACAATAGCCAAACGGTTTTCTAAATTCGTTTTTAGATTCGTTTGCAAACTCTTGAAATGTGTATTTTTAGTATCTCTAAAAAGAGAGTAATATTTGTCAAACTGTGTTTTTAATGGAGAGTGATATTGAAATTCTTCATTTGGATCTTGATTTTCTGCAAGAAAATCCTCTTTTTTCTCTTCAAGAAGATGATTATATTTTGCTAAGAATGCTTTTTTGATTTCTTCAATATGATCTTTTACAGACATCACTTTTTCACTGGAAACTAAACTCTTCAATTCTTCTACCAATGCTTCAAGAGACAATGTGTCGTAATCCTGCATCGGAATATCGTGACGCTCTTTCAAGGTGTGATCTTCGCTTTCTTCAGCATTAGCCTCAGTAATTGCGTTTAATACCGATTGGTTTTCAGTTTCTATGGTAGGTTCATCATTTGCCAACTCATCCCCTGTTAGGGTTATAACATTTTCGCCAATAGAATGAACAGCTACGCTATCGTTACTTTCGTCGATTGTTTCAGTTTCCATAATAGTATCTGATTGATTTAATTCAAGTGAATTATTCTCTAAACTTCCATCTGCTTCCAGCAGGTTATCATTCTTTTCTTCTAACATTTTTTCAATGTATAAGGTTTTTATTTTTTGTATCGAACACGAAAGATAGTGAAGGAGCATGAAATTACAAAATAAATCCTTTATTTAGAGTCGTTTTATGTTAAAATTTTGTTTTTTTTGAAGCAATTTCCTGCTATTCGCTCTATCTTTTTTATCCGCCTAAAAAACGGATAAAAAAGGATGCCGCTGCAAACGAAGTTCACTGAACTCCTATAAAAATGGAAGCTAAGTGAAGTAATCAGGGCTAGGGTTTTGGGAATTAATCAGGATTTTTTATTTACTTCAGTTCACTATTTTAAACAAAAAGCCACTCTTTTAAAATGGCTTTTTTACTTACATAAGTGTGTGTACGAAAAATGAGGTTTTTCTATTATTTATTCCAAATTTTCCCTTCGTAGTGAATTGCTTTCAAAATTGTATTTTAGCTTATAATTCCCAACAGTCTGTCCTAAGCCTGTAATAGGAGCACTGTTGTGAATTGCTTTCAAAATTGTATTTTAGCTTATAATTCCCAACAGACTTTTATTGCAAGAACCTAGTTAGCGGTTGTGAATTGCTTTCAAAATTGTATTTTAGCTTATAATTCCCAACAAAGGCGGTTTCAGTGAGTATGCAGACTGTGTTGTGAATTGCTTTCAAAATTGTATTTTAGCTTATAATTCCCAACAAATTTGGTCAACCTCAGCGGGTAAATCCTGTTGTGAATTGCTTTCAAAATTGTATTTTAGCTTATAATTCCCAACAGTTCCAACAAAGTTTTTGTGAGCTGCTGAGTTGTGAATTGCTTTCAAAATTGTATTTTAGCTTATAATTCCCAACCTTCATCATCGTAAACATCAACGTTAGAATGTTGTGAATTGCTTTCAAAATTGTATTTTAGCTTATAATTCCCAACTATGGATATTATTTGTTGCATCAGGGCAAGGTTGTGAATTGCTTTCAAAATTGTATTTTAGCTTATAATTCCCAACAGGATACTTTAAGAGTTCGGCTATCAACTTGTTGTGAATTGCTTTCAAAATTGTATTTTAGCTTATAATTCCCAACTTTAGCCATTGACGGGCGAAGATGCATCATGTTGTGAATTGCTTTCAAAATTGTATTTTAGCTTATAATTCCCAACATACCTGCATGAATGGTAAATGCTCCCAGTGTTGTGAATTGCTTTCAAAATTGTATTTTAGCTTATAATTCCCAACAAGCGATGTTTCACTGATTCAGTTTTTGCAGTTGTGAATTGCTTTCAAAATTGTATTTTAGCTTATAATTCCCAACGGTTAGCCGTGACGGTCATAACTATATTCAGTTGTGAATTGCTTTCAAAATTGTATTTTAGCTTATAATTCCCAACATTTCTTTGGATATTCAGAGCAAGGTAAATGTTGTGAATTGCTTTCAAAATTGTATTTTAGCTTATAATTCCCAACGATATGTGGCTTTGCACCTTCAAAAAGAGGGTTGTGAATTGCTTTCAAAATTGTATTTTAGCTTATAATTCCCAACTGGATTATATTAAACCAGACAATACAGAATGTTGTGAATTGCTTTCAAAATTGTATTTTAGCTTATAATTCCCAACCGTAGAACTCGAGGAATTTATCGCATTGCAGTTGTGAATTGCTTTCAAAATTGTATTTTAGCTTATAATTCCCAACCGAAATGGAGAACCATTTGAATCAATGCTTGTTGTGAATTGCTTTCAAAATTGTATTTTAGCTTATAATTCCCAACGTCCTGCGGGAACGCAATCACGCTATCGATGTTGTGAATTGCTTTCAAAATTGTATTTTAGCTTATAATTCCCAACCGTAGAACTCGAGGAATTTATCGCATTGCAGTTGTGAATTGCTTTCAAAATTGTATTTTAGCTTATAATTCCCAACAAAATGTACTGACATTATTTGACCGATCAGGTTGTGAATTGCTTTCAAAATTGTATTTTAGCTTATAATTCCCAACCATTTGCTAATTCTAATGTTGCGAAGTCGTGTTGTGAATTGCTTTCAAAATTGTATTTTAGCTTATAATTCCCAACTAAATAAAGATAAGGGCTAATCAGAATGTCGTTGTGAATTGCTTTCAAAATTGTATTTTAGCTTATAATTCCCAACAGCCGTGCTTGCTCCCACTGGAATCGCTGCGTTGTGAATTGCTTTCAAAATTGTATTTTAGCTTATAATTCCCAACTAATTTCCACCGCAATAGCATTAACAACAGGTTGTGAATTGCTTTCAAAATTGTATTTTAGCTTATAATTCCCAACCTAACAACGGAATTACCGATGTAGTTGTTGTTGTGAATTGCTTTCAAAATTGTATTTTAGCTTATAATTCCCAACACGTATGACCGCTTCAATTTTAGCCCTTAAGTTGTGAATTGCTTTCAAAATTGTATTTTAGCTTATAATTCCCAACGAGCATATCGAAGGGGAGCATACCTCCACCGTTGTGAATTGCTTTCAAAATTGTATTTTAGCTTATAATTCCCAACCCCCGAAAACTAATTTACCTAAATCGCTTTGTTGTGAATTGCTTTCAAAATTGTATTTTAGCTTATAATTCCCAACTAGCAAAGGTAAATACTTATCGAGTGCCAAGTTGTGAATTGCTTTCAAAATTGTATTTTAGCTTATAATTCCCAACTAGCCCAACGCAATTAAAAACATGGCTGCAGTTGTGAATTGCTTTCAAAATTGTATTTTAGCTTATAATTCCCAACAAAAACGAATTAAATAGCGGTCCTGAGTCCGTTGTGAATTGCTTTCAAAATTGTATTTTAGCTTATAATTCCCAACCAATTTATTTACAAGTGTGGGTACGTTTGGTTGTGAATTGCTTTCAAAATTGTATTTTAGCTTATAATTCCCAACAAACGTGGTTTTGGACGAAGTTTGCAACCTGTTGTGAATTGCTTTCAAAATTGTATTTTAGCTTATAATTCCCAACTCGTTAATGATGATCCCCGACGCCATTTGCGTTGTGAATTGCTTTCAAAATTGTATTTTAGCTTATAATTCCCAACTCGTGGGCTTCGTACAACAAGGTCGTCAAAGTTGTGAATTGCTTTCAAAATTGTATTTTAGCTTATAATTCCCAACAATAGCGGGCTTTTTAGGAATCGACTTATTGTTGTGAATTGCTTTCAAAATTGTATTTTAGCTTATAATTCCCAACCATCTTTCTATATATTAAGTTTATGCTTCAGTTGTGAATTGCTTTCAAAATTGTATTTTAGCTTATAATTCCCAACAGAATCAGCATCATAAACTTTAAGATGCGGGTTGTGAATTGCTTTCAAAATTGTATTTTAGCTTATAATTCCCAACTTTATCATCCCGTCAGCTTTATCTTTCAATGTTGTGAATTGCTTTCAAAATTGTATTTTAGCTTATAATTCCCAACATTATCAGTTTTATATCGACAACGGATATAGTTGTGAATTGCTTTCAAAATTGTATTTTAGCTTATAATTCCCAACTTGTTGCCCAAACTGAACGGCATCATTTGGGTTGTGAATTGCTTTCAAAATTGTATTTTAGCTTATAATTCCCAACTAAATTCTATTTTATTTGGATATGGGCAGGGTTGTGAATTGCTTTCAAAATTGTATTTTAGCTTATAATTCCCAACGAGAGAGTTAATTATTTAATTATGTATATAGTTGTGAATTGCTTTCAAAATTGTATTTTAGCTTATAATTCCCAACCCTTTAAATCCATCGACAAATGAAATCTTGTTGTGAATTGCTTTCAAAATTGTATTTTAGCTTATAATTCCCAACGGATTGTACCGTAACAACGGAGCGGTTCCTGTTGTGAATTGCTTTCAAAATTGTATTTTAGCTTATAATTCCCAACGTTTCTGTATTTAACAGCATGGAATCTTTCGTTGTGAATTGCTTTCAAAATTGTATTTTAGCTTATAATTCCCAACTAAATCATTACTTACTATTTATTAATTCCTGTTGTGAATTGCTTTCAAAATTGTATTTTAGCTTATAATTCCCAACAAATAATGGCGGTCATATTGCGGAAAGTGAGTTGTGAATTGCTTTCAAAATTGTATTTTAGCTTATAATTCCCAACAATCCACTCTACATTAATTCCAGCAGCTTCGTTGTGAATTGCTTTCAAAATTGTATTTTAGCTTATAATTCCCAACCACAATCTGAAACTACTGAAGCTGGTATAGTTGTGAATTGCTTTCAAAATTGTATTTTAGCTTATAATTCCCAACAACTAGATTTTTATATGAATTTACTAGACAGTTGTGAATTGCTTTCAAAATTGTATTTTAGCTTATAATTCCCAACTAAGTGTTCCGATTAACGGAGCAATAAACAGTTGTGAATTGCTTTCAAAATTGTATTTTAGCTTATAATTCCCAACCGGCAACTCCTTATGGATTGGAGGAAGTAAGTTGTGAATTGCTTTCAAAATTGTATTTTAGCTTATAATTCCCAACAAAAATTTTTGTAAATATAAGAAAAAACCCGTTGTGAATTGCTTTCAAAATTGTATTTTAGCTTATAATTCCCAACATGATATAGGTTTTTTAACCGGAACAGCAGGTTGTGAATTGCTTTCAAAATTGTATTTTAGCTTATAATTCCCAACTTTAATATTATTTTTCGTATGTAATAAATAGTTGTGAATTGCTTTCAAAATTGTATTTTAGCTTATAATTCCCAACTAGATGACGCGTCTCATGTGACTAGTGATAGTTGTGAATTGCTTTCAAAATTGTATTTTAGCTTATAATTCCCAACGAGGTTGCACTTACGAAATCCAGCGATGTAGTTGTGAATTGCTTTCAAAATTGTATTTTAGCTTATAATTCCCAACATAATTAAAACATATAATTATCATGGACTCGTTGTGAATTGCTTTCAAAATTGTATTTTAGCTTATAATTCCCAACCTAATAATGTTTTTTCTAATACAATAACATGTTGTGAATTGCTTTCAAAATTGTATTTTAGCTTATAATTCCCAACTAATTATAGTGTTAAAGCAAGTGCTTTTAGGTTGTGAATTGCTTTCAAAATTGTATTTTAGCTTATAATTCCCAACAACGTTATTTCTACTATTTACTGACCAATCGTTGTGAATTGCTTTCAAAATTGTATTTTAGCTTATAATTCCCAACCACAACTCATGTATCGTTTAGTACCTTTTTGTTGTGAATTGCTTTCAAAATTGTATTTTAGCTTATAATTCCCAACATACCGCGATTCAATCGTTTGATATGTTGGTAGTTATGAGCTTATTTTGAAATTGAAAAAAGGGGGTGTTTATATGTTGTGATTGAGGACGCTAGTCTTTTTTCTAATCCTGTAAGACTAAAATAATTCTAATTGTTGTGAAGGTTTGTCTGTTTCTACCAATTTTTTTCCATAAAAAAGTTCCATCATCCCAAATTGTTTATCGGTTATCTGCATGACGCCAATTTTGCCGTGTTCGGGTAAGTTGTTTTTTATTCTTTTGGTGTGTACTTCAGCATTTTCTCTACTGGCACAAAAGCGCATATAGATCGAAAATTGAAACATGGAAAAGCCATCGTCTAATAATTTCTTACGAAATGTACTGGCTATTTTGCGCTCTTTGCGTGTTTCGGTGGGCAGATCAAAAAATACTAATATCCACAAACTTCTATATTGGTTTAAACGGGTGTAATGTTCATCATACATAAACAGGGTATAAAATTTTCCTTGTCGTTCCTTCAAAACATTCGTGTAAGGAATGTGTTGTTCTACTCATGGCAACCATCAACGGACTATTTTTTCCGTCAATAAAAACATCTATACTGGCAATACTCAATAATTGTTTTTTAATGTCAATGGTCAATTCTTCAAAAGTATCTTCAGTTTCCATGATGTGACATACAATCACATCTACATACGGGCGATACGGTTCCATAATATCATCGGCAAGACAATAGGCATTGTATTTGTTGCGATGAAAAATACCTAAAGTGGGCAGCATTCCGGAACTAACAATAGCTCGTGCCGTAATAGCCCGTAGAATGGCGTAGCCATAATTCAACAAATTATTGGGTGGAATTCCTTTTTGTCCCCGAGTAAAATTTTCTATTTGAATGAGGTTCTGCCAATAATATACTGCCGCTCTTGATTCGTGATTGAGTGCATCACCGGAAGTTACTTCCTTTGCCCAAAGCTCCATTTTACGCATTGGGATTCCTTTTTCTTTCAATATTCCCGCTTGATTCATAATTTTGGAACTAATGGTTTGTTGCCACAAATTCTTTTTGAGCGGGGCTGATGCATTAATTTGGTTTTTGAACCGTTCAGATTGTTCTGTATGACCGTTCAAAGGCATCAATAAGCCAATAGGCAAATGGTATTGGTCACAATTGATTAATGCTACATTGTTATGAATTAGTTTTTCTAGCAAACCATTAGTAATTGTGATTTGTTGGTTTTCCAGAACGATAACGCCAATGTCTTCAATAGCCACGGTTTTTGTCTCTTGTTCCTTATCAGGATAAGAGATTACAATTTGTTCGTTTTTGGTGCTTAAATAAGCGGGATTAGCGAAGAAAAGGGTGCGTTTTATCATTTTTTTTGGATTTACAAATTCATGATCAATTTCTTTAAAAAATGCTCAACAATTTTTTTTGGCTAAAGCCTTTTTAACTCAATTTTTTTGTTGAATGGACTAAAGCCCAATCCTATTGATTTTGGAATTATTATATATTGAATGTGCTATAGTCTAATTCTATTGAATGCTGCAACTTTTGAATTGCCTCCAGCTTTAGCTGGAGGGGAAAAAATGATAATAATGTAAATGGCTTTAGCCAAATTCTATTCTTTTTGAAATTTGTATTTAGCAATAAATTCGTTGTATTCTTCTTGAAATGTTTGTTTGCTATGATGTTCTTCTTGGTTTCTAATATAATTTCGAACTTTGTCGAGCATAGATTCCGAAACAGAAACAGCAAAATATTCATCTTGCCATTCAAATTTTTCTAAACACAATTTGTTTTTGTTAATCCAAAACGAAGATTCCCCTTTTATGAGTTGCATTATTTTTTGAATACTTTGATCAGCTCCTAAAGAAACCAAACAATGACAATGATCTGAATATCCATTAACAAAATCAACAAAAATTCCTTTCTCTTTGGCATTTTCTTTGATATGTTGCCAAACTTTTTGTCTTAATTCTTTACTGTCCAAAAAAGGAATTCTATTTTTTGTACTCCAAACAAAATGAATATAGGTTTTGATATAAGGCATAATTTATTGTTTAAATTGCTTATGATTTTTGAATTTTATCTGTTTATCAATTGTCTCTATTTTATGAATTGCCTCCATTTTCAAATGGAGGGGATATAAAATTTATCTCTATTAGGCTTTAGCCGAAATGTTTTTGGCTAAAGCCTTTTTTATTTATCCTTATTTTTTCGAATGGGCTAAAGCCCAATCCTATTGAATTTAGAGTCGGGATAAGAGATTACAATTTGCTCTTTTTTGGTGCTCAAATAAGCTGGATTGCCAAAGAAAAGGGTTCGTTTTATCATCGGATGATTCTTTTAATTTTTCCAAGTCGATCAATTTCTAGCTTCCAACATATGGATTTAATTTGAACACCAGTTATAGAGTTTTGATTTTTTGATTGAGGACTACCTAATCCATATTCATTTTGTATAGGAAAGTTTAAACCTATTTTTTGTTGATCTTTCTTTGTTATACTAAATATTAAACTTGATGAACTTGCAGGTATGAAATTACACGTTGTGTCACTGCTATCTGTGAATTTATAGATTCTTTCTGTTTGTTCTTTTGTAAAGTTTTCAATATTAATGTTATTAGAGTTCTCAATTTCTTCAATTGTAGGTACAAATACTAAATCATTAGGGTTTAGATAAAAGAGAAGAGTAGATAATTCTTGAGTTTTTTCATCTATATACATATTTGGAACAGAACATTCATTTGGCTTTAGTTTTTCTAATGCACCAAATTTTTGACTTTCAATGACTTCATTTAATGGAATAGTTTTGTAGTTTCTTTTTCCACTATTGTCTTTATAAATTGCAAAGAATAGATTAGTTCCTGATGCAGTTTCTACAAATTTGTCTTTTTTATTTCCTGCATCTCCAAGAAAGAACCTTCCGCTTTCCTCGAAAACACGAACTTTTTTTATTGGTTGATGTTTTTTGCCATTATTTAATGCTGTAATATTTTTATTCAATTCATCTAAACCATTTTCAGAAAAAGCAACTTCGTTAGCTGGGATTTTTTTTCCATTTTCATCAATAGCATTTTGATAGATTTCTTGTTTAAGATGATTCGATAGAATTTTTTGAATTCCTGTATCTGTTATCTTTTCAATTCTTTTTTCATCAAAAGTAATATCAAGTGTTTTTCGAGTTGCTGTGGCTTCAATTTTTTCATAAATCTGTACTTTATCGATAGCTTTTCCATCTATCGTTACAGGAAAAGCTTTGAGGTGTTTTTTTAGACCCTCACTATTGTTTGGATATAACTTGATTTTTTCTTTTAGTTGTTTTTTAATGGCTGCATCAACAATCAATTCTATTTGCGCAATAGCATTTGCAATAGTAATATGACTTTGTTTAATTCGCTTTAAAAATACTTTTCCACTCACGGTTTCAGCGTGCATTGGTTTTCTAATCGCCCAGTTATCTCCTTTTACCTGTTTAGTTGTGATTTTTTTCATTACACCATCTTCTTCTTTCCAAATTTGATATTTGTTTACCGTTTTATTGATAACTCTAGTGTTTTGTTTGAAACTGATGATGGTTTGGTTAAGTATGTCTTTTGCATCTTTAGTGAAATTAGTCCAAGGTTTATGAAATTCTTTCGCTATTAGTTTCTTTTCTTCACAAAGTGTTCCGTCGTGATTGTCTTTTGTTATAATTTGTTCCTGTTGAATTCTTAATTTAGAAACCAATGAATAGTTTTTTCTCTCTGAATTTATTGAATTCAAGTAATTTACGTGGTCTTTTGTTACACAAGCTATAACCAATGCATCGAGAGCGTGATGGCGATGGTCAATTCTTTTTTTAGAAAACCCCTTGGCAATTTCATCTGGAACTGTTGTTTGAAAAACGTTTTTTCCAAATTTGTTTTCCCAATTTCCAAACTTATTACTGTCGGTTAAAGTATTTAGTCTTTCAAAACGAGGCGTAACAATTTGATTCCAAACATCATTTAATCCCCAATCTTGCTTCATTTTTGAAGTGATTGAACCGTTCAAGGAAACAATATGTTTTGAGGTTACTTCTTGTTCATCATCTTCTCGAACTATTTTACTCAAAAGATTTTTTACAATTTTGCTGATGTATTTAGTGTCATTTAATTGCCGTTCAATAAATTTTTCTGGAATTTCTTCACTCAATAATCGTTTTTGCTTGTTTTTATTTTTGCTATAGTAACTATTTATATGTTGATTATAAGCTTCTTTAGTAAATATTTTAACTGTTTTTCCACCAGTTAAGGTTACAATTCTATCTTCATTTTTTAAGATGAATTCTAGAGCGGTCATATTACTTTTAAGTTCATTGACTTCGGATTCACAAATGACTTTATTTGATAAGGAATCATCAAATAACCTTGATTGTGGAATAATGTGTTCGATTTGGTATTTTGTTGTAAAAAGATCACTTAATGGTATTAACTTTCCTGTATATGGAGAAATATAACCTTGTTCCAGCCAAAGTTTGTATTTGTTAATTTCAGAAGTTGTTGGTTTCGCATTTTTCCTGATTTTATCAACTTCTTCTAACTTTTCTTTTCTGTTTTCACTACTATAAATACCTTCTTCATATATTTTTAAAATTTCTTGCTGACTTGGCGAATAGGGACGAACATCATTAACACCATCATTTTTTAATTCCGTTAAAATGGCTTTGATTCGCAAGTTTGTGTTTTCGTTTTGAGAAATCTGTTTTGTCATTCTTTCACGAGTTGCTTTGTCGTTCTTCATCTCACGGCCTAACTCAATATGAATTTCATTAAAGAAGTTTTCTCGACCTTCTCCATAATGTTGCCAAATATCTTTTACAACGCGTAAAGTTTCTGTAATGACTTGCTCTACAATTGGATTTCGGAGTGAATGTTGTTTGAAATCGTACTTTAAAAAGTGTTCAATATCTTCTGGAGTTTTCCATTTTGAAATGTCACTAGCTTCACTGTGTCTGTCATATATTAAATACGATGCCTGATAGGTATTTAAACCTCTATTGAATTCAGTACATTTTATAAAACTTTTTAAAACTTGTTTTGGAATGTCGCTGTCAGATACTTCTTCAAGAATTGAGGCATCATAATTTATAAATTCCAATCTTTCTTTAATGGCACTTATTTTAGCAGTAACTTTGTTAGAAATAGCATCTTGATTCCATGTTTTATCTCTTCTCATTAACGTCAATAATTTCTTTATTGCTTTTTCAGAATAAGAACCATAATCTTTTTTATAAGGTTTTAATTTCGAAAAATTTGTTATGAATTCATCAGGTAAATTATGTCGTTTGGCAAAAGTTGTAATTGCTTTTGTAATTTCGATTTTATCAGTAACAGAATATAAAATATGCCATAAATCTTGAGTGTTTTTGGAGTCAAAAAAAGATTTATCCATATCAATTTTTGCGATTGCATTCAAAAACTGATTTCTTGTTTCGTTACAAGGATAGATCTTGTCTTCCACAAAATTCCATCTGTATTTATCTTCTTTTAATTTGAATTTTGGGTAAGCTAAAAATTGTTTTTGACTGATTTCTGCTTTATCATTTAGCCAATTAAATAATTCTACCACATCGTCTTCTGATTTTAAATAATCATTTGTAACATCAATTTCATTTACGATTTCTTTTTTGTAAATTTTAAGGTTTTTGACAAATTGTAATAATCTGAATTCTTGAAAAATAGGATTTGATTTTGCAATACATTTCAAAGGTTTTAAAATTTGTTTTCCATTACTATCTTTTAATAAAACACCTTTTTTATCTTTAATGGGGTTAAATTCCAAACTACAATCACTGATTAATGAAGTTTTGCTTTTAAGTGGTCGTTGATAAAAGATAATATCATCCAAAAACAAGTAGTCAAAACTTCTGTCTTTGATGTTGTTTTTATGAGAATCATTATGTTTATACAATTCATCAATACATTTTTTGTATAGATTTCTATCAGTTAAAATAGCGGAATGAAATTCTATTTGAGTTTTAAGAATTTTTGATAGTTCATCCTTATAAAACTTTCTTTCAATTGTCCGAACTAATTCACCTTTTATTTTTTGACTAGGATTCTTTAAAAGTTCATCATAAATAAAAGAACCAACCGATTTTTCACTTTGATTTATCGTTTGTTCAGTTCTGATTTTTCTTAATCCCCAATCGTCTTCTTTTGGAGACCTAAAACTTCTCTTTTCTTCGTTGTCTTTGTTTAGTTTTACAGTTCCGTCATCATTTAATTCGGTAGTCACAATAAAATTCTTTGGTTTTCCAACCCAGTCAAATAATGCGATTTTACTTTCTCGTTTATAAATCCAACCGTTTTCAAGAATCACGTTATACCATATACCAGATTTTCCTTTTTCTCTTTCAATTACATTAACAACTGTAAGAGTATGAAACTCCTCTAATTTATTTTTGTTCTCTTCTTGTTCCTCTCCACGCAATTGATAATATCCTCTTTTTTGATTAAAGTTTAGCAATATCCAGGCAAGTTCTTCTTTACTTATCTTTTCGGTTAGTGCTTTTTTTCTCAAATAATAAATTGTCCAATCATAAGGAACTTTTTTTAAATCAGGATATATCAATTTGAATTCAGAAAGCATTTCTTGATGGCTCTCTAAAAATAAAAATTGGTTTTTACCACTTTCATTTTTATAAAAAGATAATTTTTCTTCTCTTTCAGGTTTAAATTGCCCAAAACGTTTGTCAAAATCGATTGCTTCGGAGTAATGTTTAGGTAGAAAATCAAGAATGTTTAGGACTCTATGAAGTCGCTCTCTTCTTAATAAAAAGCGTTGTACTAATCTTCTTGTTCCACGATATTTTGTTCTTTCGGCAGTTTGAGAAATAGAAACTCCGCTGTCAAACTTACCAAGAACATCTTGACTCATAGGAATTATTCGACTTCCTAATCCTTCAATATTTCCAACTTTATTATTGAAGTCATTGTTTGTTAACGCCCACCCAATACTATTCGTCCCCAAATCCAATCCTAATATTTTTTTCATTTTTATAATGATTTTTCTCGTTATCTAAAATTAAGCTCTAAATTTAATAATAAAAAAATTACAATTTTTACGGGAAACCTCAATCGAATAGTAAAACTTTTGTTGTATACTTGCAGTACAATTTTGAAGCAATTCACAATAAGGATTATTCCGTTGTGAAAACATTCAAAGCGGCATCCTTACGGTTGTCGCTTTTTTTATATAAAAAAATCGTCTTGTTTTAAATCAGCATTATGCTAATTTTAAAACAAGACGATCTATAAAAATTCAATGCTAATTAATGGAATTAATTAGTTTAAGCGAGAGTTAAAATAATTATACCTGTAAAACAAAAATCTCGACTGCGCTCGATTTGACAAGAAATAAACTTCTTAACTATTTATTCCAAATCTTCCAGGCTTTCTCTGCTTGAAAAATAAGCATATCCAGTCCGTTTTTTATTTGGGCTCCTTGTTGTTTGGCTTTTTTAAGAAATTGAGTTTCGGCAGGATTATAAATCAAATCATAGGCAATATGCTTATCCGTGAAAAACTCATACGGAATTAATGGAAAAGCATCCACGTTAGGGCTTGTTCCTACCGGAGTGGAATTTATTATGATTTGATAATTATCGAATGTCGTTGCATTGATTCGGTCATAATCGATAGCATTTTCTTTGGCTTCTCTGGAAACAAAAGTATATGGAATATCTAGTTCATCCAAAGCAAAAGCAACTCCTTTAGAAGCGCCTCCTGTTCCTAAAATCAAGGCTTTTTTATGGTGTGGTTGCAATAAAGGTTCTAATGATTTCTTGAAACCATAATAGTCTGTATTGTATCCTTTTAATTTTCCTTTTTTGGTAATTTTAATCGTATTCACAGCGCCAATTTGTGCTGCGTTTTTAGATAATTTATCGAGAAACGGAATTACTGTTTCCTTGTACGGAATAGTAACATTTAATCCTTTTAAATCTGAAGTGTTTTTAATTATCTCCGGAAAAGAGGATATTTCAGGAATGTCAAAATTTTCATAGGTACAACCTGTGAAGTTTTCGTTATTAAATTTATCGGTAAAATATCCTTTTGAGAATGAATAATTAATGTTACGTCCTAATAAACCAAAGCGTTTTCTAACTATGTCAACCATTATTTTTTATGTTTTGCTATGTAATTTTGTACCATTTTCTTTGTCCAAACTACAGGGAATAAATCTTCTAAAAGAATATAGTTGTCAAAATTTAATCGCAAAGCATTACTCAAATGGAATTTTGCTTTAGTGTTTTGTCCAATCATAAAATACAATCCTGCCAAACGGTATTCTACTTCATTTTCTTCCGGAAAATATTCAGAGGCTTGTAATAACGTTTGAATGGCACTTTCAAATTCGCCTAAAAACTGAAGGATGTCCACCCAGAATAACCAGGTGTCTAAACCGTAATCACCAAACTCTACTGCTTTTCTGTATCCAAATTCAGCTTCTTCAAAGAAGTTCATTTGTTTATTAATAGTAGCAAAACGTTTCCAATACAAACGATTTTGGTTGTCAATGGCTAATGCTTTGTTGACATAAAATAACGCTTTTTGGTAGTTTTTTTGACGTACATAAAAGTCAGTTATGGCAATCCATCCTTTATCTAAAAGCGGATCTTCATGCACGGTTTGATTGAAATATTTTAATGCTAAAACTTTGTTTCCCAGTTTTTCGTAGCATTTACCCATACGGAGTAAAGCATAGGAAGTCGCGTCATCTAATTCTATGGTTCTGCTGTAGCTTTCTATGGCTTCTGCGTATTTTTTTAAACGTTCGTAAGCTTTGGCTTTTTCCATGAAAGCACCAAGGAATTCATCATCGATTAAAGTGGCATAATCAAAGGCGCGAATTGCATTTTCATATTCTTTTACGCCATAATGCAAACGTCCTAATTGATGCCAGGCGATTTCGCTGTATGGATTTTTGTCAATGTATTTATTCAAATAGGTAATCGCTTCTTGATTTTGATCTAAAAACTCAAAACAATACACAACGTTATACAACGCTGATTGGTCTTCCAGATCTTCTTCCAGACACTTGATAAAGCTTTCTTTTGCCATTTCAAGATTGTCCATAAAAAGATATTCCATGCCTATTAAATTATAGACATCGGCATAATCATCAGTGTATTGTAATGCTATTTTCAACATTTCAACGGCTTTCTCATGCTGGTCTCTTTTAGAACAGATATTGGCTTTTTGAATGTAAATTTCTTCATTGGTTGGTTCAATGGCGTACAACTCGTTCAATAGCTTTTCGGCTAATTCGAGTTTGTCATCATACACAAGCATTTCCACTTGGACTAATTTTAGTCCGGTAGATTTTGGATGTTGTTCCAATGCCAGTTTCAGTGCTTTTTTTGCCAAAGCGGCCTTACCCATATCGAGATAATGAAGAATAATTTCTTCAAATTCTTCGGAGTCAAAAAAGAGAACTTTGTTGGTTTTCAACATGGACTCAAATTTAGACAATGATAAGTTATAGTCTTCTTCTTCGTTGCTTAATTGCATACTGTGTGTTTTTAATTTGGCCTAAATAAATTTAGGGAATCGTGCGTGTACTGTGAGGGAAAGTTAGAATTGTTGTGAACAATTTAATTAACAAAAAAAGCTTTGGTTTAAACTGATGCCCTAGCCCCGATAGAAGTGGAAATCCTTTCCTGACCTGAACGAGTTTCAGGAACCTGAAAACAAGTTCAGGTCAGGAAAGATTGCAACGTATAGCGGGAAATAGCTCCCCATTGCGATGTTTTAAAATAATTAATTCTTGTTCAAAATTTCATCCATTACTTCAAGCATGATGCTACAACCTTCTCGTATTTCTTCTTCAGAAATAGTTAGAGGTGGTGTTATTCTAATGGCACATCCTTCAAATAACAACCAAAATAAAATGAGTCCTTTGTCTTGACATTTGAGAATCACTTCGTTTGTTATATCGGCACTTTCTGTCATTGCAGCCAGCATTAATCCTTTTCCTCTTATTTCTACTATCAAAGGATGTACCAAAAGTGTTCTGAATAGCTTTTCTTTCTCCATAGCTTCGGCCATGAGATTGGTTTCAGTAATTTCCTGCAAAGTCGCCAAACAGGCTGACGCAATGACAGGGTGACCTCCAAAAGTCGTGATATGTCCTAGTTTAGGATTATCGCTCAACAAATCCATCATGGCAGATGAAGCCGTAAAAGCACCTACAGGCATGCCGCCCCCCATTCCTTTTCCCATTACCACAATATCAGGAACGACATCGTAATTTTGGAATCCAAATAGTTTTCCTGTTCTTCCAAAACCCGGCTGGATTTCGTCGAGAATCATCATCGCGCCCACTTCGGTGCAACGTTGGCGCACTTTTTTAAGAAAATCATTGTGTGGCTGAATAAATCCGGCACCACCTTGAATGGTTTCCAGAATAATTCCTGCGGTTTTGGTGGTTATTTTTTGTAAATCGGTTTCGTTGTTGAAGGTGATGAAATCAACATCAGGAATCAACGGGCGAAAAATTCTTTTACGTTCTTCAAATCCCATGACGCTCATAGAACCCATCGTATTGCCATGATAGGCATTGTGACATGAAATCAATTGGCTTCTTCCTGTGGTTCGTCTGGCGAGTTTTAAAGCGCCTTCAATGGCTTCCGTTCCTGAATTGACCAAATAGGTTTTGTCTAAAGGAGCGGGCAGGAGTGAGGCTAATAGTTTGCAATACTGAACTGCCGGACTTTGGGAATATTCCCCATAGACCATGACGTGTGAATATTTGTCTAACTGATCTTTGATGGCTTGATTGACTCTCGGGTGTTGATGTCCCAATGCGCAAGCGGAAACTCCCGCCACAAAATCCAAGTATTTTTTATTATTGGAATCGTAAATGTATGAACCTACTGCATGCGATACTTCCATACCCAATGGATAAGGAGAAGTTTGTGCTTGGTATTTTATGAAATCGGTATTCACGGTTATTTGTTTAATCGTTTATTAGTTTGATCGTTTATTCGTTTTTAGAAAAACTGAATACTGCGACTGAACACTATTTTTTGCCTTTCTTCTTATCGTAATTCAGGGTTTCTTTTCGGATTTTCATAGGGATATCCTCTTTCGCTTCAGCTGATTTGGTTGCTTTGGCAATTTTATCATTGTCTTCATTTTCTTCAGGAGGAAAAATATCGTCCTTGGATTTTATTCGTTCATCGCCACGCCAGACTAATCCTCGCAGTTTACGGGCATTTTCCGGTAAATCTTGTTCGGGATAAATATCGCCATCTACTTGCTGAAAAAAGGTGATGGTTTCTATCTCATTTTTTTCTAAAATAAGATTGATTTTACTGCTCACATTCTTATTGATACCAATGAGCTCATGAGCTTCGTTCCGCATGTAATAGATGACTTCGGCATTTTTTACAATATCGACATCATGTAGTTTTCCTTCCTCAAATTTACCGTAGAGATTTTGTCCCTTGACTTGATTATAGCCGGTTCCTATCGTGTCTTTGGAGACTATGAATGTATTATTGAGCACTTTGAGCGAATCTAGTTTTTGGGTGTTGTTGTTTCCTATAAGGTGCATTACATCGCCAGTGATTTGATTTTCTGCGTTCCAAAGTATCGGATTGCCAATCATTTTCGTCAAAGCTGTTTTGGAACTCGAATGAATCGAATCACATTTTCCGCTCATATCTGTTTTGAAAAATCGGACATTATTGAACGCTCTGATAATTCGGTTTCCTTCTTTTCCTGTTACCATTAATTTTTTTCCGTGGATGTAAACCGAGTCATTTTCGACAAAATTTACGGCAACAGCTCTTTTGGTCACATACATAGAATCCAGTTTTTTATACACTTCGGCATAATGTCCTTTTACGATTCCGCGATTGATGGAATCCGTTATTTTTACATTTCGTGTTGCCGATGCAAATTCTCTGTTTCGGTCATAATACAAACTGTCGCCTTTAATTACCCGATCATCGTATCTGATATAAGATTTATTCAGGAAATGCGCCAGATTTTTTTTGGTATCATAAAACCCTTTTTCGGTATAAATATAATTGGCTTTACTGGTAATTGTTGAAGGTCCAAAAAGATACGAATGCCCGGAATTACTGAAATAATCCAAATGATTTGATTTAATTACATACGTTGGATTTGTGATGGTAACCGCAGTCAGGAATTGGAATTTCTTTTGTTTTACATAATATCTTCCTGAATTACTTTTTAGCGTATTGTCTTTATTGGTAATTGTCCCTGGTGTGTCGTAAAATACTTCTTGAATGTTTCGGTCAAAATTAATAACATCTGTTACCAAAGTGGCATCTGGGGAACTCATTACTGCATCTCCGGAAGCAAGTGCTTTCTTTACATTTCCATTGTATTCAGCATATTTACTGTTTAAAAATAAAGTATCGCCTTGTACCATTTGGACATTTCCAAAAGCCTTGATGTAGTTTTCCTTTTGGAAATAATACGCTTTGTTGCATGTCATTACCACACCATCATGATTCACACGAACGTTTCCAGTGAGTAAAAAAGCATCAGGCATTTCTATCTGGTTTACATCAGCGAAATCAGAATGTTCAACAATAATTTTTTTTGGGGCTTGCGCCAAAACCAAATTAGTAGCGAGCAGTATGAAACAATAACGAAGGAAAAATAGCAATTTCTTCAATGGATTTAATTTTTGTCAAATTTATGAAAAAGGAAACAACCATAATCTATATTAGGATATATTTATAATTAGTTAAAAGGGAACCAATAAACATTAGATATTACTTTTAAAGTTATCAACAAATGGTATAACTCCTTCGTTGTAGTGTCTGTTTTTGAAAACAGAATTATTTAATTTCAAACGATATAGACTTCTTTTATTTAAAAAATATTAAATTTAAAAATTGATATTCATTTTACTATAAAAAGTATTGAAATCAGCATAAATAATTTTATATGATGAAAAAAATAACTATTGTTGCAGGGATAAGCGTTGTGCTTTTAGCAACGGCTTGTAAAACGAAAGATTTAAAAATGAACGCAGAACAGAAAGAGTCAGTCTCAAATAAAAAAGAAGTTGTATATCAGGTTTTTACCCGATTATTCGGAAATAAAAATACCACCAATAAGCCTTGGGGTACTATTGAGGAAAATGGAGTAGGGAAGTTCAACGATTTTACGGATACTGCATTACAGGAAATAAAGGATTTGGGAGTTACTTATGTTTGGTATACCGGAGTTCCACATCATGCTTTGATACGGGATTATTCAGCTATTGGTATTTCCAATGATGACCCGGAAGTTGTTAAAGGGCGAGCAGGTTCTCCTTATGCCGTAAAAGATTATTACAATGTAAATCCAGATTTGGCTGTAAATCCTGCGAATCGTTTACAGGAATTTGAAGCTTTGATTGCGCGAACACACAAAGCTGGATTAAAGGTGATAATTGATATTGTTCCCAATCATATTGCGCGCAAATATGAAGGAAAGAATAATCCGGTAGGTGTTAGAGATTTTGGAGCTGATGATGATACAACTGTTGAATACAAAAGAGATAATAATTTCTATTATATTCCAAATACTCATTTTGAAGTACCGGATACAGATAAACCATTAAATGGAGAAAAGAATCCGTTACTCGATGGTAAATTTGAAGAAAGTCCAGCAAAATGGACCGGTAATGGTTCTCGTATGGCAAAACCAGATCGTAATGATTGGTATGAAACCATAAAAGTGAATTACGGGATTCGTCCGGATGGCTCCAAAGATTTTCCGGAACTTCCAGCTGGTTCTGATACCAAATCATATAAGGAGCATTTCGATTTTTGGAAAGGAAAAGACGTTCCGGATTCTTGGGATAAATTCAAAGATATTGCTTTGTATTGGACTGCTAAAGGAGTTGATGGTTTTAGATTTGATATGGCCGAAATGGTGCCGTATGAATTTTGGAGTTATATGAATTCAGCAATTAAAGTAAAAAATCCGGATGCTTTTTTATTAGCCGAAGTCTACAATCCTAAAGAATATAGAAATTACATTCATTTAGGTAAAATGGATTATTTGTATGATAAAGTAGAAACCTATGATAAATTAAAAGATATCATTCAAGGAAGGTCATTGCCTGATGGATTATCAGACATACAAAACGGAATGGCAGATATTGAGCATCATATGTTACATTTTCTTGATAATCATGATGAACAGCGTTTGGCTAGTCCAGAATTTGCAGGAACGCCACAAAAAGGAAAGCCTTTGATGGTGGTTTCCACTACCATAAGCACTTCGCCTACGATGGTTTATTTTGGTCAGGAAGTAGGTGAGGCTGGGAATGAAAAGGCAGGATTTGGAACTCATTCCAGAACTTCAATCTTTGATTATATTGGAGTTCCTAACCATCAACGTTGGATGAACGGAGGAAAATTTGATGGCGGTCAATTGACGCAGGATGAAAAAGAGTTGCGTGATTTTTATAAAAGAGTATTGAATTTTTCTTTGAATAGTTCGGCTTTAATGGGGAAATACCAAGAAATTCAAACGGTGAATCGCCAAAAAACTCAAGGTTATGATTCTGGGATTTATGCATTCACACGTTGGTCTGATACTCAAAAATTAATAGTTGTCACTAATTTTTCTTGGCTTACCACCAGCAATTTCAAATTAAAAATTCCTTCGGATATTATCCAAAAATGGAATTTGAAAGATGGAAATTATACATTAACTGATCAGTTGTATAATAAGAGCTCCATTCAATTGCAGGTTTTAAATGGGGAAGGAAAAGCGCATATTACAATTGCTCCATCCGAATCGTTTATTTATCAGTTATAAAAAAAGAAGCTGCCATCTTATCGTATAATTTACAATATCATTATTAGAGTTTTATTGTGATTTTGAAAAGGGTAGGATATTAAACAAAAAAAAATTCGGATATAATCATATCCGAATTTTTTTTGTTTTTAGAATTGAAAAATATAAAATTATTTTTTTATCGCAGCATCATAATTTTCAGCTACTTTTTTCCAATTGATTACGCTAAAAAAGGCATCTATGTAATTTTTTCTTCGGTATTGGTAATCTAGATAATAAGCATGTTCCCAAACATCTAAAGCCAATATTGGAGTTCCGGGAATAAGTGCATTTCGCATCAAAGGATTATCTTGATTTTGAGTACTGGTCACCTGGAGTTTTCCGGCTTTATCTACCACAAGCCATATCCAGCCAGAACCAAATTGTTTTGTAGCTTCATTTTTGAATAATGTTGCAAAGTTTTCAAATGAGCCAAAATCTGTTGTAATAGTTTCAGCTAAAATATTTTGAGGTAGTCCACCAGCTTTAGGAGCCATACATTGCCAGTATAAAGTGTGGTTGTAATAACCGCCTGCATTGTTTCTAATGTTAGCATCATTTACATCTAGTTTTGACAATATTTCTTCAATAGTTAAGTTTTCCAATACTGTACCAGCTAAGGCTCTATTCAAATTATTAGTGTATGTCAGATAATGTTTTGAATAATGCATTTCCATCGTAGTGGCCGAAATATTTGGCGCTAATGCATCGTAAGAATAAGGTAATTTTTCCAGTTGAAAAGAACCTTCATTTGCCTTTACATCATCTGGAATTCCTAAAGATATTTTTTCTTGAGCTGTTGGAAGGGGAACTTCTACAACTTCTGTGAGTTTTTTGTTGTTGCATGAGAGTAAAAGGGTTACTAATACTAAACAAGGGATACAAAAATTAAACTTTTTCATGAGTAACATTATTTTTTTACAATAGAATTGATGATTTCGATATACTGTTCTTTTGCTTCATCTGCAGTAAGATGACTTACTTGCATCCAAGCATTTATTTTGAAAGCATCTCTTAAATGGTAATTTGAGGTTTGTTTTAGATCTAAAGTTCCCAAAGTTGCCTGTTTATAAAAAGCATAAAGCCTTAGCTGAACATCTTGTGGTAAAGAGGCTTGGGTCATTTCAGAAGCTATTTCAACTGCTTCCTGAAATCTGGAATCTAAATCTTTTTCAATCATTATCCTTTTGTAGCAATAATTGTTTTTCCTCCAATTGCTTTTTGATTAAGAACTACATTTATGGGTGTTCCTAAAGGTAAAAATATATCTACTCTTGAACCAAATTTTATGAATCCGGCATCAGTTCCCTGAATGACTTGCATTCCTTCTTCGGCATAATTTACAATTCTTCGGGCTAAAGCGCCTGCAATTTGTCTGTATAGAATGGCACCAAATGTTCTGTTTTCAATGACTACTGTAGTTCTTTCGTTTTCTTCGCTTGCTTTTGGATGCCAAGCAACTAAAAATTTTCCAGGATGATATTTGCTGAATTTTACAATTCCACTTAGGCCATAACGTGTCACATGAACATTGATTGGTGACATGAAAATTGAAATTTGTAAACGTTTATCTTTGAAATACTCGCTTTCAAACACTTCTTCAATAACCACAACTTTTCCATCAACAGGAGCAAGGATGTGATTCTCATTTAAGATTACGGTCCTTTTCGGGTTTCTGAAAAATTGCAGGATGATTATTAAAAGCAATAAAGCAGCTATTTGTATTGCCATTTTGATCCAGTTGGCGTCAATGAAATAGTCCGACAATAAAAGAACAACAGCTGTAAAAATTGTTGCTAATAAAATAGATTGGGTTCCTTCTTTATGAAACATAATTTAAAATTTGATAAAATAAAAAAATAATTGGTGCTACAAATATAACACTATCTAATCGATCTAGAATGCCTCCATGGCCTGGCATTATACTTCCGCTATCTTTTACACCAGCAATGCGCTTGAATTTGGATTCAATTAGATCTCCTATAGTGCCTACAATCCCTACAATAACAGCGATAGTAGTCCAAATTAAGATGGATCTGTCACTAAATTCAGGATTTGCTCTGATGTAGTATTTTGATATTAAATAACCAGCTAAAACAGCAAAAACGATTCCACCTAAGAACCCTTCTATTGTTTTTTTAGGTGATATTTTTTCGAATAATTTGGTTCTGCCAATAGATTTTCCAACAATATAAGCAAAGGTATCGTTAGTCCATATTAAGATGAATAATCCAATTATGATTTTAGGATTATAGTCATTTATTCCAAATGAAATTTTAGTGATAAATACAAATGGCAGTATAATATACCCTAATAAATATAAGTATTTTGAGGAAGTACTTATTTTTTGAATATTATCATAAAACAAGAAAAGGATACATTTTATCGATACGACCAATGCTATAACCAATAAAACGACGTCTAATTGTTGTGTATTTATTGAAATCTCTAAATCAGTATTGAATACCTGATTGATAGTATCTGTAGTGATTTTATTGTAATGGCTAAGTAAAGTTACTATAGTATATAAAACTATTCCGAAAGCAATTGGAAATACTTTATGTATTTGAATTAAATTGCAAAATTCATAAACTGCTATAATAAGAAAGATACCAAAAAGAATAAAGAAGCTTTCCGTTGAATATAAAATAGAAGCGAGTAATAATATGATATAAATGGCTCCTGATATACCTCGTTTTAGAGTTTCATTCATTTTAAAGATCTTCTAAAAGCAATAAATATAGATTTTTGGCTGAACTTCCGTATTGTGTGAAATCTTCTTCTTTGGCTTTCTCGAAATATTTTATAGTAGTAATATTGGTAGGATAATCTCTCTCGTACTTCTTTTTTATAGCACTTAGTCCGTCGCTTTTCGTTCCTAGAATTTGGCTAGTTGTTGCAAGAACAATTATGTTTGCAGGCAATTCGTTTGGTTTGTGTTGTTTAATTTGCTTGGATGAGAATAAGATGGAACCTTCTTCAGCAATTAAATTTTCACAACTTGCAAGAAGAAACTTGGGATTAGCAGGCTTGTCATAGATAAGTTTATTGTCATCAAGCATAGTGAAAAGTTTAGCATCATAGCATAAAACTTCACTTTCAAACCAGTCGTTTTCTTCTAGTATGTTTTCAAATTGTTCTTTTACTTCTTCAGTATTTTCACAGTATAAAAATTTACCACCATTTTTTTTGAAGTTATAGATAAATTTTTCATCTATAGAGGTAGTGTTGTCAGCAAAGGATTTGCTAAATTCACTTTCTTTATCTTCCTCAGAAGCGGGATTGCTAGAACCAAAAATTTTTCTAAAAAGACTCATATTCTGTTAAACTACTTTTATTTATTATTTGAAAACGTTCAAAGATAAAAAAATCTTAATTCAAAAGAGGTTTTTGAATTAAGATTTTAAAAATAATTAAATAATAATATGTATTTTCTAAGAGACTACTTCCTCTAGATTTTTATCAAATGTTCTTTTTCCAAAAATAGCTTCCAAATCGTCTTTGAAAATAACTTCTTTTTCGATTAAAATATTTGCCAGTTGATTTAGTTTGTCTTTATTCTCCTCTAAAATATCAATAGCTCTTTGGTATTGACTTTCAATAAGTAATGAGATTTCTTCATCAATAATTTTAGCCGTTTCTTCAGAATATGGTTTTGAAAAACTGTATTCACTTTGTCCGGTTGAGTCATAATAGGTAACATTGCCTATTTTTTCATTCAAACCATAAATAGTGACCATTGCACGAGCTTGTTTAGTTACTTTTTCTAAATCGCTTAGTGCACCAGTAGAAATTCTGTTAAATGTTACTTTTTCAGCAGCTCTTCCGCCCATAGTAGCACACATTTCGTCTAGCATTTGGTCAGGACGAACAATTAATCGTTCCTCCGGTAAATACCATGCTGCACCTAGACTTTGTCCTCTAGGAACAATGGTTACTTTAATTAGCGGTGCTGCATGTTCTAGCATCCAACTTACCGTTGCGTGACCCGCTTCGTGAATAGCAATTGCTTTCTTCTCTTCTGGAGTTACAATTTTATTTTTCTTTTCAAGACCACCAACAATTCTATCAACTGCATCAAGGAAATCCTGTTTGTCAACTGCAGTTTTGTTATGTCTTGCAGCAATCAAAGCCGCTTCGTTACATACGTTGGCAATATCAGCACCAGAAAAACCAGGAGTTTGTTTTGCTAAAAAGTCAGTATCCAATCCTTCTACTTTTTTCAAAGGAGCAAGATGTACTTTGAAAATTTCAGCACGCTCCCGAATATCTGGTAGGTCAACAAAAATTTGTCTGTCAAAACGACCGGCACGCATCAAGGCTTTGTCAAGAACATCGGCTCTGTTTGTTGCCGCTAAAACAATTACATTAGAATTAGTACCAAAACCGTCCATTTCTGTCAGTAATTGGTTTAACGTATTCTCACGTTCGTCATTTCCACCAGACATATTGCTTTTTCCTCTCGCTCTACCCACTGCATCAATCTCATCAATAAAAATAATCGCTGGAGATTTTTCTTTAGCTTGTTTGAATAAATCACGAACACGAGAAGCACCCACACCTACAAACATTTCTACGAAATCAGAACCTGATAAAGAGAAAAATGGTACTTGTGCTTCGCCTGCTACAGCTTTCGCCAACAAAGTTTTCCCTGTTCCCGGAGGACCTACAAGTAAAGCTCCTTTTGGAATTTTACCTCCTAAATTAGTATATTTTTCAGGGTTTTTAAGGAATTCTACAATTTCTTGTATTTCTTCTTTTGCTCCTTCAAGACCGGCAACATCTTTGAATGTAGTTTTGATATCCGTTTTTTCATCAAAAAGCTTCGCTTTTGATTTTCCAATGTTGAAAATTTGTCCGCTACCGCCACCGCCGCCACCAGACATTTTTCTCATTATAAAAATCCAAACACCAATGATGATGATGATAGGCAATAAACTAATTAGAATGTCCGACCAATTATTTTTTGGTAAGAAGTTGAAATCTTTCAATTTACCCTCACTAACTGCTTTTTCAAGCTTAGTTTGGAATATTTGATCATTACCAATATCAAAAGAATAATGTGGACCTTTATTAGGTCTGTCAAAAATATCTTTTGCAACTTTTTTGTGAGTTGCATCTTTTAATGCCGCAGCATTTAAATATACTTCTGCTTCTGTTTTATTGTAAACAATAACCTTTTCAATTTGACCTTTTTCTAAAAAATTATTAAATTTAGAAGAAGTTAATTGCGCTGGCTCTTGAATGCTTGAACCCCCAGTTATAAAACTTATAAACAAAAAAATTAATAAAATTGCTGTATAAATTAACCAAGGACTTATTTTAAATTTATTCGAATTTGGATTATTATCTTTAGCCATTAGAAGTTTGTTTCTTTAGTATTTGTTTTCGATTGTAGTGATTTTTGCATCACCCCAAAGACTCTCAATATTGTAATATTCTCGTATGTGTTTTTGGAAAACATGAACTACAATATTAACATAATCCATAAGAACCCATTCTGCATTATCAGTTCCTTCAACATGCCAAGGTTTGTCTTTTAATTCTTTTGAAACTGTTTTTTGTATGGAGTTAACAATAGCGTTAACTTGAGTGTTTGAATTTCCGTTGCAGATGATAAAATAGTCGCAAACTGCGGTGTCTATTTCTCTTAAATCAAGAATATCGATATCATTTCCTTTTACTTCTTCTATTCCCTTAATGATGTTCGCCAATAGCACATCATTATTTATAGTCTTTTTCGCCATGAATTATTTTATATAAGTTTGTAAAGTTACCATTTTTTGTGATTATTTTTGAACCTTAACATAATATTAAATTCTGTTTCACAAAAAAACGTATATGAAAGTTATCAAACTCGATGCCATAGATTCTACAAATGAATTCCTAAAAGGGTTATCGAACAAACAGGAACAGGAAAACTTTACTGTTGTTACTGCTGAAAGCCAAACGAAAGGGAAGGGGCAAATGGGAGCTATTTGGACTTCTGAGCCTAGTAAAAACTTAATAATGAGTGTTTTGGTTAAGGATTTTTTATCGGATATTTGTCAGATATACAATCTGAATATCGTAGTCTCACTTGCGGTAATCGAAGTTTTGGAAACCCATAAGATTCCTGATCTTAGTATAAAATGGCCAAACGACATAATGTCATATAATAAAAAAATAGGTGGCATTTTGATAGAAAACAGCATCAAAAGTGACGGTACTATTATTTCTATAGTCGGTTTAGGTCTAAATGTGAATCAAACTGATTTTGAAACTTTGCCCAAAGCATCATCATTAGCGGCTATTTGTAATAAACTATTTGATAAAGAGGAGCTACTTTTTTCGATAATGGATAAAATAGAATCCAATATAGAATTATGGGGACAAAACGCTGAAATGTTATGGTCTGATTACACCAATAAATTATTTAAAAAAAGCGTGCCCATGCCTTTTTCAGACCAGAATAATCAAAATTTTATGGGAATTATCCAAGGTGTTTCCCCTGTTGGAAAGCTTCAAGTTCTTTTGGAAGATGATAGTGTTTCTGAATTTGATATTAAGGAAATTCAGATGTTGTATTAAAAAAAAGATGTTTAAAGTTGAAATGAATTCATACTCTAAACATCTTTTTTAATTAATTATGTTGTGTTTTACAATTTTACCATATTAGCAGCTAATGTTTCGATAAATTTTCCAATAGGACCTTTTATCATCATGGCCATCATAGGATTAAAATCTCCTTCAAAATCAAGTTGTACATCACTTGAATTATCAGAAACAGAACCAATATTGGCTATTAAAGTAAATGGAAGTTTATCACTGGCAGCACCCAGAACAATTTTGTTTGGTGCTACTTTTTCTTTCATTTTCAATTTTATTTCCGGCATACCTTTCAATCCAAAAATGAATGCATCGTCCCCAATAACTTCAAATTTAGCAATAGTTTCCGGCATTAATTTTTCGAAATTTTTTACATCGCTCAATAAATCAAATAATTCTTGAGCAGATTTAGGAACAGTAACTTTTGGACTTTGTAAGTTCATAGTTTAGCGGATTGTGTTTTTAAATTTTTTAAACTTCAATATTCCAAGTTGATGGACTCACGTTCCACTCTCTCAAGGTTTGCTCTTCTTCCTCAGTAATGTATTTTTTGGCAACAGCCAAATTCAATAAATTCGTATAATTACTAAGAGTAAACAAATCAATATTTGCATTTTTAAAATTCTGGTCAGCAACATCAAAACCATAGGTAAAAATGGCTGCCATTCCTTTTATGTTAGCTCCTGCTGCACGCAAAGCTTCAACAGCAAGTAAACTACTGTTTCCAGTACTAATTAAGTCTTCTACAACGACAACATTTTGTCCTTTTTGTAAAAAACCTTCTACTTGGTTTAATCTTCCGTGTTTTTTTGCTTCTGGGCGAACATACACAAATGGTAACCCTAAACTTTCGGCAACAAGCATTCCAATTCCTATTGCTCCTGTGGCAACTCCGGCAATAACATCAGGTTTGCCAAATTGTTTTTCAATATTTTTGGCAAACTCATCCCGAACATAATTTCTTATGGCTGGAAATGAGAGTATTAATCGGTTATCACAGTAAATAGGAGATTTCCATCCAGAAGCCCATGTAAAAGGATTTCCTGGATTCAATTTAATTGCATTTATTTGCAAAAGCAATTCGGCTGTTTTTTCGGCTGTATCTTTATTAAAAATCATAGTACAAATGTATAAAGTTTTTGTTAACGACAAACCACTTTTTTTGACAAATCACATCTCCAAGGAGACTGATTTTCAACTTTTTTTATTAGAAAGTATTGACATAGAGCAACTTATAGTAAAAATATTTCAAAATAAAATTCAAAAAGCCTACTTGTATCATCCTGATGAAAAGGAGATTATGAAGACTTTGAAAGCAAAAATCGCTGTAAACAAAGCGGGAGGAGGCTTAGTATACAATAAAAAAAGAGAGGTTTTATTCATTTTCAGAAACGGAAAATGGGATTTACCTAAAGGCGGAATCGAAAAAGGAGAAGAAATTGAAGCCACAGCCATGCGAGAAGTAGAGGAAGAGACTGGTGTAAATGGTCTGACAATTTCCCATAAACTTCAAAAAACCTATCATATTTTTAGACGCAATGGAAAATATAAACTGAAAATCACGCATTGGTTCGAAATGCAATCTGATTTTGAAGGTACACCTCAAGGACAATTAGAAGAAGGAATCGAAAAAGTGGCCTGGATGAATCCGGAACAAATTAAGGAAGCTTTAAAAAATTCGTATGAGAACATAAAATTATTGTTTGAAGAAGAAAAGAGTATTCATTCATAAATCAGTGCTATTGTGGGCGTGCCAACAGTAATAAAAAGGGGCTAGTCAACATTTTTATAGTGATTAGCCCCTTTTTATTACTGCTGTCAGGCTATCCGCAGCACATGGTGCTTAGCTTTTATCCTTCACGCGGTAGCAGTGTTCAGTATTCAGTTTTTAGTGTTCAATTATACTTGTGATCCAAATGTAAGAATTTGTCTTTTGAAGTATGTTTTAAATTTTTGGATTCTTCTCTATTAAACTAATCACCGACGACTGAATGCTAAAAACTGAACACTGACCACTTTTTTTAAGTACTTTTGCAAAATGAATAAGAAACACCATTCCAACAATATACTTTTAAATTTAGGCATCGAAAGCCTGAATAAAATGCAGGAAGTAGCGCAAGATGCTATCCTGAATGATAATAATGTTTTATTGCTTTCACCAACAGGTTCAGGAAAAACACTGGCTTTTTTGTTGCCGATTTTAGAAATGTTACAGTCTGAAATCCAGTCGGTTCAATGTTTAATCTTGGTTCCATCTCGTGAATTAGGTTTGCAAATTGAACAAGTTTGGAAAAAAATGGGAACCGATTATAAAGTAAATGTGTGCTACGGCGGACATTCCATTGATATCGAAATTAAGAATTTAAGCAATCCACCAGCGGTTTTGATAGGAACGCCGGGAAGAATTGCAGATCATATCGACAGAGGAACTTTTCGAGTGGATAAAATCCAAACCTTGATTCTGGATGAATTTGACAAATCATTGCAATTGGGTTTCCATGAGCAAATGTCATTTATCATTGGAAAATTAACCAAATTGAATAAACGTGTTTTGGTATCTGCAACTTCCGATATTGAGATTCCAAGATATACAAGAGTCGTAAATCCAACAATTTTGGATTTCATTCCAGAAAACGTAGAAGAAACGAATCTTTCCATGAAAATGGTTGTTTCTAAGGAGAAAGATAAAATAGGAAGTTTGTTTAATTTGATTTGTTCGTTGAAATCGCAATCGGCAATTGTTTTTTGTAACCATCGTGATGCAGCCGAACGCATTAGCGACACGTTGAACGAAAAAGGAATTTACGCCACGTATTATCATGGTGGAATGGATCAGGATGAGAGAGAACGCGCGCTAATCCAATTTCGTAACGGAAGTGTGAGTTATTTAATCACAACTGATTTAGCTGCTCGTGGACTTGATATCCCCGAAATGAATCACGTAATTCATTATCATTTGCCATCCAAAGAAGATGAATTCACCCATAGGAACGGTCGTACAGCACGTATGTTGGCTTCTGGAACGGCATATATCATTGCTCATGAAAGTGAGAAAAAGATGGATTACATCGATTATGGTATGGAAGCTTTGAAAATCGAAAATTCGACTTCATTGCCAAAACCACCTGAATTTCAAACGATTTACATCAGTGGTGGAAAGAAAAATAAACTGAATAAAATTGATATTGTAGGGTTCTTTTCCCAAAAAGGGAAATTAGAAAAAGGCGATTTAGGATTAATCGAAGTGAAAGATTTTATCTCGTTTGCAGCGGTGAAATTCAATAAAGTAAAAGATTTACTGCACGCCATTAAAGATGAAAAAATGAAAGGCAAAAAGTTTAAAATTGAAGTAGCCAGAAAAGTGATTAAGAAAGAAGAAGAGTAATTAGTGTTCAGTTTAAAAAAGTGTTCAGTGTTCAGTTTTTAGTGAGCAGTAAAAAAGTTTAACAATAAAAAAATCGTTAATAGTAAATCAAATTTACTGTTAACGATTTTTTGCTATAATGAAGTCACTGATCACTCTTTTCTCTGACCACTGAATACTTTTTATCAACTTCAGGTACTGACCACTGAATACTATATTTTCTTAACGTATTGTGTAATGATTACAATCTGTTGACCATCAACTTTTCCTTCAATATATTCCGCATTTTCGTGGTCTAGTCGAATGTTACGAACTGCAGTTCCTTGTTTAGCAACCATACTAGAACCTTTTACTTTCAAATCTTTGATTAAAACAACTGAATCGCCATGTTCTAAGATTACTCCGTTGCTATCACGGTGAATCACTTTATTTTCATCATCTTCACCTTCACCTGTAGCTTGAGCCCAAGCCAAAGTATCTTCGTCTAAATACATTTGGTCCAATAATTCTTGAGGCCAACCTGCCGAACGAAGACGACTTAACATTCTCCATGCAACCACTTGTACTGGAATATGTTCACTCCACATGCTATCATTTAAACATCTCCAATGGTTTAAATCTACATTATCCGGGTTTTCAATTTGATCAATACAGGTACTACAAGCTAAAATACTTTCGTCAATTCCACCTTTTTTGGTAGGCAATACTTGATATACTTTTAAGTTTTCAGTGGCACCACAAAGTTCACATTTAGATCCGCTGCGTTTATTTAATTCTCTTTCTATACTCATGTCTAATGGCTTTTATTTTTGGCAAAAATACGGCTAAATAGCGCTTTTTACAAATTTATATCTTTTGTTTCCGTAAGTACTATTTAACTCGAACTGCATCCGGAACCAACATTTCATATTGTCCCCCATTGCGGATTACATCTCTCACAATGCTTGAACTGATATATGAAGTTCTTGCCGCAGTCAATAAAAAGACAGTTTCTATTTTTGATAAACGGCGATTGGTGTGTGCAATTGCTTTTTCAAATTCGAAATCTGCAGGATTGCGTAAACCACGGAGGATAAAATCAGCTTTTATTTTATGACACAAATCAATCGTCAAACCTTCATAGGTTATTACTGAAACTTTAGGTTCGTTTTTGAATGTTTCTTCGATAAATCGTTTTCTTTCTTCAAGTGAAAACATGTATTTTTTTTCGGCATTCACACCAATAGCAATTACAATTTCATCAAATAGAGGAATACTTCTTTTGATAATATCTTCATGGCCTAATGTGATGGGATCAAAAGAACCCGGGAATATGGCTTTTCTCATTTTATAAGATATAATTAAATTGAACTTATGTTTTGTTCAATTATGTTTTTCGAAGTGTTTTTATAGCTTCGACCCATTCGGATTTTTCACAAACTCTGCACTCCGCATTTCCTTGTTTGTGGCTTTCAGTATTTCCGCAAAAGGTACAGGAATAGATACCTTCTGTTGGAATCGTTTTATTTTTTTGTTTAAATAAAAAAGGCAGAATTGGCAATCCTGGTTGAACTTCATGGTCTTCATAATAGAAAACACTAATTTCGCCACTGGTTTCCATAAAGGCATTTTTCACCTGTCCTAAATGCTCTACCGATTTCAATCGGAGTTCCGAAAAAAATTCATCTTGTGCCAAACTTTCCTTTTTGAAAGTAGCAATTGAAAATTTCCCTTCGCTGATAATACATTCGGTTTTGCCTTCTATAAACTCTTCAAAACGTTTACTTTTTCCAGTCAGCCAAGTTACTAATCGGTATAAAAGGATAATGACCAGAAATACGGTTATGGGTGGGATTATTCCAACTTCTTCATAAAACATGGGATCTCCCGCTGCTGATCCTAAAGCAATAATGATGACTGTTTCAAAAACAGATAATTGCTTCACGCCACGTTTTCCAGCTACTTTTAATGTCAACAATAAAACTGTAAACATTATGGTAGAACGGAAAATGACTTCTAAAAGAAAGGATTCTGGTAAATCATTGTATAATAATCGGTTCCATTCAAAGATTTCGGTCATAATGGGAAGTTAGTTATTTAAAGCCAATTCTATTGCATTTGTAAACAAATCTTCCAATGAAATTCCGGCGGCTTTCGCTTGTTGCGGAATCAAACTTTCCGTTGTTAATCCAGGAATAGTGTTCATTTCCAACATGTGCGGTTCTCCGTTTACCAATATAAATTCGCTTCTGGAGAAACCTTTCATTTTGAGGACTTCGTATGCGCGTTTGGCTATTTCGCTCACTTTTTGGGTCATTTCATCTGAGATTCTTGCGGGTGTGATTTCCTGTGATTTCCCCAAATATTTAGCTTCATAATCGAAGAAATCATTGTCAGAAACAATTTCAGTAATTGGTAAAACGGTTACTTTTCCTTTGTAATTGATGACTCCTACAGAAACTTCGGTGCCGTCAAGAAAACTTTCAATGATGATTTCATTGTCTTCTTTGTAAGCGACTTCTATTGCGATTGGCAATTCATCGATGGTTTTTACTTTGGAAATTCCAAAACTGGAACCTGCTTTATTTGGTTTTACAAAACAAGGCAGACCAACTTTAGCTACAATTTCGTCAGTATTTATAGCATCACCTTTGTTTAGATAATAGGAAGTGGCGGTTTTTATTCCGTATGGTTTTAAAACAGATAATAAATCGCGTTTGTTGAACGTTAATGCTGCTTGGTAATAATCGCAGGAAGTTTGCGGAATATGTAATAATTCGAAATACGCCTGCATTAATCCGTCTTCGCCGGGAGTTCCGTGAATGGCATTGAAAACGCAGTCGAAAGTGATTTTGTTACCATCAACAGTTACTGAAAAATCATTTTTATCGATAGGGAATTCGGCGTCATTAGCATCAACATAGACCCATTTTTCTTTCAAAATATGGATTCGGAATCCGTTGTATTTCGTTTTGTCCAGAAATTGATATACGACGTTTCCGCTAATCAATGAGATTTTGTACTCGCTGGAATATCCGCCCATGATGATGGCAATGTTTTTCATTTTTTGTTTGTTTGATTACTGTCATATTCTATTATAGAAAATCCACCCCGCCTTTCAGGCACCCCTCCAGAGGAGGGGAAGTCGTACGCATTCATATTCCCCTCTTTTGGAGGGGTGCCCATCGGGCGGGGTGGTTTTTCAGGTGTTGTAATGGGAAAGGTTTCTTTTGAAAACGAATTCCCTAGCCCCGATAGCAGTGGAAATCCTTTTTATTTTTCCTTTAAAAATAAAAAGATTGCAACGAATAGCGGGAAATAGCTCCTTCATTAAACAATGCTCGGAAGGACAAATACTATTAAACAAAATTATCATTTTTTTTGAAACGAAATAGCTTTATCTTTGCCACATATAAAAAAAAATTTATGAGTTTGCGTAAGTATCTTACTAGTCGTGTTTTTTTAGTACAAGTATTAATTGCGATTGCCATTATTGCCGCTTTGGGCTATTTGTTTATGCATTGGTTGACTTTTACAACAGATCATGGCCATGAAATTGCTGTTCCAAATTTGAGTAAATTGACTGAAGAGCAAGTGGAAGAAAAGCTGGATGAGTTGGATTTAGATTACGTGCTTTTGGATAGCGTGGATTATAGAAGTGATTTTCCTCAATTTAGTGTGGTGGAGCAAGATCCATCGCCGGGAACAAAAGTAAAAGTGGGTAGAAAAGTATATATAAAAATAAATGCTTCGGGATTTTCGTCTGTGCGAATTCCTGATTTGATTGAAAAAACGTATCGTGAAGCGGTGCCTACATTGAAAGCGTTAGGGCTTGAAGAAGGAACTGTTACTTATGTTCCAAATCTTGGAAAAGACATGGTTCTGGAAATGCGTTTCAAAGGAAGAAACCTGAAAGTAGGGGACAGAGTCTTGAAATCATCCAAAATTGATTTGGTTTTAGGAGACGGAAAAATGAGTTATGAAGAAGAGGAAAGTGCTACAGATAGTCTGGTAACACCAATAGAAGAAATACCAGTTGATGAACAATAATATTGATACAATAGATTTAGAAGAGGAGTTATTTGAACATTTCAGATTTGAAGTTCCTAAAGGGCAAGCGCCTTTGCGAATTGATAAATATTTGATGGGTTTGATTCAAAATGCAACTCGGAATAAAATACAAACCGCTGCAACTGAAGGGAATATTTTTGTAAACGACGCCACTGTGAAGTCGAATTACAAAGTGAAAGCCAATGATGTGGTTCGCGTTATGCTTACCCATCCTCCTTATGAAAACCATATTAATCCGGAGAATATTCCGCTTGACATCGTTTACGAAGATGATGCGTTGTTATTGATAAACAAATTGCCAGGAATGGTGGTGCATCCCGGTCACGGGAATTATACGGGGACTTTGGTGCATGCTTTGGCGTATCATTTTGATAATTTGCCTATGAACAGCAGCGAACGTCCAGGATTGGTGCATAGAATTGATAAAGATACTTCGGGTTTATTGGTTATTGCCAAAACTGAAGCGGCTATGACGCATCTTGCCAAGCAATTTGAAGCCAAAACTTCCGAAAGAGAATATGTTGCTTTGGTTTGGGGAAATGTGGTTGAAGAGCAAGGAACGATTGAAGGAAACTTAGCGCGTCATCTGAAAGACCGTATGCAAATGGCAGTTTTTGCTGATCCGGAAATAGGGAAACCTGCCGTGACGCATTATAAAGTTTTAGAGCGTTTTGGTTACGTGACGTTGATTTCGTGCCAACTGGAAACAGGAAGAACGCACCAGATTAGAGCGCATTTAAAACACATAGGACATCCTTTATTTAATGACGAGCGTTATGGTGGTCATTTGATTCTGAAAGGAACTACGTTTACCAAATACAAGCAATTTATAGAAAACTGTTTCAAAGCATTGCCAAGGCAGGCTTTACATGCCAAGACTTTGGGCTTTGTACATCCTACAACAGGAGAGATGATGCGTTTTGATACGGAACTCCCGCAGGATTTTCAGGATTGTATCGAGAAATGGAGAGGATATTCAAAATCCCATAGTACGGAGGAAGAAGAAGATTAAAATATGAAAAGCCCCGGATTGGGGCTTTTTTGCGGGATGTAATTTGTATTGCTTGTGCTAAAGGACACGGCAAAGATTTCTACACTATCGGTTTGTTGGTATGTTTATTGTATGTATTTGAGTATCTGGTATTTTTGCTCGATTTCACTTCAAATCATATAATTTAGTTAGTTTTGTAAATTTTAAGTTAGATGGCATTCCTTAATCTTACTTATTCAATTATGAAATACAGAATATAGCCATACCCATTATATAAGATTAAAGTGTGCTAATTTAATTTTTTTAATATGACATCTAAAAAGATATATATCTTAAAATTTTCAACATTCATTGGTTTATCGCTACTTGTTTTATGCAGCGTTGCGTATGGTTCATCGAGAGCAGGTACGTTTTTGCCTCAAAGGAATGAAACTATTGTCAAAGACACACGGATACATCAAATTGAAAGTAATATTTCCTTGGGCGAAAAGATTGTGAGTTTTGGAATGGGATTGTTAGGAACACCTTATGTTGTAGCCGGTTCTGGCAAGGATGGGTTTGACTGTTCGGGATTTGTTTCCTTTGTTTTCAATCATTTTAAAATTCAGGTTCCACGCAGTTCTTCACAGTTTAAGAATTTTGGCAAAGAAATCCCGATTGCCAGTGTGAAAAAGGGAGATATTCTGTTGTTTTTGAGTCCTACCAGAAATGTTATTGGCCATTTGGGTATAGTGACAAATCCAAAAGGAATGGAAAGTGATTTTATCCACTCCTCTTCAGGTCGTGAAATGAAAGTGATTATTACAAGTTTAAAAAAGCCGGGCTATACTCGTAGATTCGTAAAAGCAATACGTGTTTTGTAATTTAATCATGTAAGAAAATAGTACTCAAAATTCTGATTTATTTGTTTGTATTACTTGTGTTTGTGGAGAATATGTGGGGAAATAATTTCATAAAAAAAATGGTAAACGCTTATTTAATAGTTATTTACCGTTTTTAATTTGTGACCCTGCCGGGACAATTTTCGAACCTTTTTTTAGCTGATTTGATAAAATTGAGTGGAACGGACTATTGAATTTAGGAATGTGAGGCTTGTAATTTATTATGATTCGAATCTCTAAAGCATATGGAATGAATATATTTCGGAGACTCTAATGAGAACTGAATAATGGTTTCGGTTTTTACGTCATCTCTGTACAAATAGGTTATATCTGACAAGGAAGAGCAAGTTGAAAAGTGCTTCATCTGTCAGACATCCTTCAGAGTGCAATTTTTACGGACTGAGCATACTTGAATAGTACACTACTTTGGGCTTTTGCCTGAGGTTTCATCCATCTTCTTCGGGGAATTTTCATCTTTATAGAGAATAAAACAGCAACAATAACGTTTTTAAAAACAAAACTATATTATGGGCTTATTTGATTTTATGATAGTGGAAATAGCTATGGATTTAGGAACAGCAAATACTTTAATAATTTATGACGGAAAAATAGTGGTGGATAGTCCTTCTATGGTAGCCAGGGATATTAGAAATGGGAAAATTATTGCTGTGGGTAAAGAGGCCAGTTTAATGCAGGGTAAGACACACGAGAATATTAAAACAATCCGGCCACTTAAAGATGGGGTTATTGCAGATTTTGATGCCTCAGAGAAAATGATCAGCTGGTTTATAAAAAATATACCTGAATTAAAGAAAAATTTTTTCACTCCCGCACTGCGAATGGTTGTATGTATTCCCAGTGGTATTACCGAGGTAGAAATGAGAGCCGTAAAGGAGTCCTGCGAGCGGGTAAACGGGAAAGAAGTGTATTTAATTCATGAGCCTATGGCTGCTGCTATTGGAATGGGTTTAGATGTGATGGAGCCCAAGGGAATTATCATCGTTGATATTGGAGGAGGGACTACGGAAATTGCGGTTATTGCCCTCGGAGGAATAGTTTGTGACAAATCCATAAAAATTGCTGGGGATGTTTTTACCAATGATATATTGTTTTATATGAGAACGCAGCATAATTTGTATGTTGGAGACGCTTCTGCTGAGAGAATAAAAATTGATGTTGGCGCTGCCATGGAAGAACTTGAGGATGCTCCTGATGATATAACGGTTCGTGGAAGGGATTTGCTTACCGGAAAACCTAAGGAGATCAGGGTTACCTTTAGGGAAATTGCAAGAGCTTTAGATAAATCAATACAGAGAATTGAAGACGCTATTATGGTAACGCTTTCACTGACACCACCAGAACTGGCTGCTGACATTTATAATACGGGCTTGTATCTCGCAGGGGGAGGGGCAATGTTGCGCGGTCTTGATAAAAGGATTTCGCAGAAGACGGATTTGCCGGTTTATATTGCAGAAGATCCTTTAAAAGCCGTGGTTAGAGGTACAGGTATTGTCTTAAAAGATATACCTAAATATAAAAGAGTACTGATAAAATAAGTTCGTTATTGCATCCGTACAATTGAGCTTTTTTAGGACTGATCCGCTTTTGCACCTGATCCAACAAAAGGCTGTTGAATATACTGAAAAAGACATAAAAAAATCCCATTTCGTAAGAAATGGGATTTTAGTTTTGTGACCTTGACGGGACAATTTTCGAACCATTTTTTAGATGATTTGAGAAAATTGAGTAGAGTGAATTATTGAATTAGGAATGTTAGACTTTAAATTATTATAATTCGAATACCTTATTGACCACTATTTATTAATAGCGATACCGGTATTGTGGCTGTGTCGTGTCTGTTGCCATACAAAAAGTAGAACGTGTAAAAAGCTAGCGAATATGCTTTTGATATATTGTCCGTGATGGTTTACGTAATGATGTTTTGTTGTTTATAGGATTTCAAAACTATTTTGGTAAATAAGCAAAGTTTCCTTTTTTCTAAAGCGGAAGATTTTATTTTGATACGTAGGTTGTTGTAATAATTGTTTATCGTTGAATTGCAACAAATTGAATTGCAACAAATTGAATTGTAAATTATCAATATTAAATTTATCCAGTTTTATTTCATAGCTAGCAACAAACCCAATAGCTTTTTGTTCTACATAAATTCCGGGACTGTAATCTTCTATAATTTCAGTTTTATGAATATTATACAATGGAAAAAGCAATAGCTCTTGGACTAAATCTTTGATGTGAAGTTTTTTGATTTTTTTGCCATCTACTAATATTTCGATTTGATTTTTAGAAGAGTTAAGCAATCCAGTAATTTTGTTACCCGGTAAATGCTCAACTGATGGAATGGAAGGTATTTTAAGATTGTAATAGAAAAATGGATCCAATAAGGCTTTAATTAATGGAACTTTCATTCTAGCCGCTACTTTTAAGCATTCGTTTAAAACATCCTCACTGCACTCGAATTTTTTTAGTGTCCAACTTTCCCCGTGAAGATTGATTTTGAGGTTTTGCATTGAAAATATATTTTGAGATAAAAAGGCTTTTTAAAACTGAACCTAGTAGTTACGCTATTCTATGACGGACAAACCACCATCAATTATTATTGGAGGAGTAAGTTCCATTTCCTTGCCTGATTTTGTTTCCGTCATTGTTGTAAATCACTTTATTTATACCGTTTTAATGTTGCTTCCAGCATTTCAATCATTTTGTTTTTTAGACTTTCCGGTTCCAGGACTTTTACTTCCTGACCAATGGAAAGTAATTCCATAATAAAATCGTAGGTTGGACTCATAAATAATTCAATGACGCATTCTTTTTCGTTTTCAGACACTATTTTTTGAGAATGGTGTAATGGTAGAGATTTTATGTAATCGGCTTGATCGTGTGATAACCAAAGCTTAATTTTCTCCGGTTTTGTTCCGTCAGTGATGATTCCAAAAGAATATTTGAATTTTTCTGCTGGATTGAAATTTTTTGGATGCTCAAATTTTTTCCGGCTTATATCTAAGTTAGAGATTCGGTCTAGTCCAAATGTCTTGAAAACACCCTCTTTTGAATCTTGAGCTATTAAATACCAACGGTTTCGAGCTTCCTTTAAAGCTAAAGGATAAACAGTACGTGTTTTCTTTTCATTATTCGCTTTCCAAAATTTCTCGTGGGTAAATTGTATTTCAAATTTATTTTTTATGGCGTGCAATAAACCGTGCATGTTTTCGGTTCCAAGCACTTTTCTCTTTTCAATAATTATATGATTGGAAACAGAGTCCGAAATACTTAAAGCATTGAATATCTGAAATGATTCAATAATTCTATCGGTTTTTACTTCATCGGCATCAGATACTATTTCATAAACATTTTGAGAACGATTGTATTCTATTTCTATTTTATAGATGTCTCGAATTTCATTCACATCACGTTCATAAGTACGCTTTGAAATCACATAATTTTCCTCTTCATCTATGGAATGTTTTTCCAAATAATCTTGTAAATCTTTAAAGGAGCACGGATTGGATCGTAACTTATTGATAATTAAATGATGCCGTTTGATGAATTGTTTTTTTGACATTGGGTGTGATTTTAAAAGAAATCGGATGATTTCGTGATTCGATATTTTGATTTATTCAAACGTTTTTCTAAATAAACTCTCAATGGCCTTGATCCCTTTTTCATTAATACTTCGAGACCCTATACCAGCAAAATTGACAGTTGTTATTTTAGGGATTTCAGACAACAAACTGAATTTTTTATCTGAATAATCCCAGCAGAACCATTGGTTTAATTCCTGTTCAAACACAAAGACTTCCTTATGGTTATCTATCGCCATTTGGACAGTAACCCCTGTGCCTCCTTTAACGAATTGTTTGTTTTCTATTTGGATAAAAGTACTTATTGCAAATATTTGCTCTGCATTTTTTACCTGGAACCAGCAACGAGCATAGAGTTTTAAATATGGGTTTAATCGATATTTTCTTAAGGTCTTGTTGGCTGTGTTTACGTGGGCGACACCTTCAAGATATTCCTTTTCGCTTAATTCATATTTGTTTACACTAGTATGATAAGCTGTTTGATAACTATAAGCAATTGTTTGAATGTTATAGAGGGTACTGATTTCTTCAAAATAAGTGTCAGCACCCTCTGCACCACCAGAATGGCATCGGATGTTGTTCTTGAAATTGCAATTTTTTAAATTCATTTTTTAAAATTGAACTATTTAATAACAAAGTGCTTTAAAAAATGCTTTTGTTTCCTCTTCAAAAACATCAACTGGTATTTGATGTCCTAGATCACTTTTTATCGTAATCGCATAATCTGTTTTAGCAGCAACATTTTGTGCAAAAAAATCCATGTTGTCTTTTGCTTTAATAACAGTATCCTGACCGCCTAATACAATTCGCATATATAAGGATTGATTTATTGGGATGCTTACTGGTACTATTTGTTCGATAGTATTCCTATAAGGTAATGCTGGATTGAATAGTAAGGCACAAATGCTTAAACTATTGGCTAAATGATAGCCTGCAAAACCGCCCATGCTGCTGCCTATTATGGCATTGATATCCTGCGTTTGATACGCATCATATAAATGCTGTATCATATTGGGATTCGATTTATAATCTAATTCCGGCGCAATAACATTACCGTATTTTTCGAGAATTACTCTTTTTTCGGGACTTAATTTACTTTCAAGTCCGTGGAGGAAAAGTATGTTCATAGTAACTTTATTTACAAATTAGTGCGTTCCGTCATGAATGGAATAGCCATGATAAAATCCTGCTACAAATGATTCTTTATCATAAGCCCAAATATTTAGATCTTTTTCGTCTTTACAAGTGTTTTGTCCAATTGCTTTTCCGATAAAATCGCCAATGTCAGTTAAGTCCTTAGTTCCTTTATAACGACTTTCATTAGCCATCTTTTTGTATTCCTTTGTGATTTCAATAATGTCATCACAAATTTTATTGAACAAATCATGTTGTTCTTCGGGTTCTAGTTCCTGGTATTTTATTTTTTTCATTGCGTTCTGTTTTTAGATAATTGAAAGAAGTCCCATCAATTGGTCTTTTGTTAAATTACCATCAATATAATATTTCACACTTCCGTATTTTTTGTCTTTTATTTCGCTCCCATCAATGTAATAGATTAAAGTGCCGTGTTTTTTATCTCGCACTTCATTGTTTTCAACATGATAATGTATTTTCCCATGTTTACTATCTCTGGTGATGTCTGAATTATTAAAATAAAATTTCACATGTCCATTCCTACTTTTTTCACGCACTTCATTCCCATCGATATAAAATAGAGTGTTTCCGTATTTTTTATCTTTAATTTCGTTTCCATCTAAATAGAATGCTACTTTTCCGTATTTTTTGTCTTTGATTTCTGGCATAATTTCTAATTTATTTGATGGTAATTAAAGTTTCTTCAATGTTTTCACAATATAAAATAAGATCTTGGAGTAGTCCTTGAATAAATTTAGAAACTTCAATTAGTTTTATTTCTCTTTTATCAAGGATTTCTTTTACATCTTTTACATCATTTATTTTTAAAGGAAAATCATCTGCATAAATTATTGATGTTCTACCGGGTTTGAAATTTTTCAAAGACGAGTTTTCTAAACTTTGAATTGTCGCGCCATTGATGCTTAAATCCTTAGCAGTTATTCCGTAAAAAATTTGATTATTATCTATTCTTAGATAGATATATACTTGACTGGTTTCACTTTTAGAAATTAGAAAATTAAATTTTTTGCCATGCATTTGCTCACCCTCAAAATTAATTTTAATTCCTACGTTAATTGGATTCTCTCCAATCTTTTTAAAAACATCTCGTAAGAAAGTGTCTACTATTTCTTTCTTTGTAGAATCAAAATTGTTTGCAATTTGTGAAGCTTCTAAAAAGTTATTTTTTATTAAATCTGATATTTCCATCTTTAATTCGTTGTTTATTGTTTGATGAGTTAGTTTCTTCAAAAGATTACTATATTGCTTCAACATTTCACGAAGCATTGGCTGCTGAATAGCTTCTTTATGACATTTATCGATCCAACTTAGAATTTTATCTTTATAACAAATCAGTATTATATCTTCGATATTAATATTGATTTCTGTATCTAAATGACAATAACTTTCTTTAGATGGTTTTTTTCCGTCTAAAGTCAAATAAATAAGTTTACAGTTTTTATAATGATTTTTGTATCGCAATAATTGCCCTTTTTGATCCGGTGCATAAATTTTATTTTCGATAACTACTTCTATCTCATTTTTTTCATCTTTAATCACAATATCAATGTATCCGCCTATGGTATAATCTTTATTTATTATCCCAATATGTTCTTCAACAATTACTTTTGCATTATCAAAATCAAAATTTTCTATACTTTTCAATTCTTCAATTTCTTCAAAAAAATATTTCAAAAAAACACTTCCTTGAGAATGAGACCCTTTTGGGTTTAGTAATTCTGCTATAATTCGGGAATGTGTTTTTACTTCGTCACTTTCCATTCCCATTACTGAGAAAATATTGAAGTTTTCACCAGTTGATTTTGCAAGCTTTTCATAGCTTTTTAATAAACCACCAACTTGGGTTAATAAATTTTTAGCCTTTTCCGTATTCATTTTTAAAATTATATATTATTTATATTGATTTCAATTCTCACAGCGAAACCAATTTGGACTAATTTGAATGTGAGTTTATAAAAATACATTAATTCAAATGAGTTTTTTATCAATTATGTTGATTAATTCTAACAATCGTAGCATTTAAAGTCCCAATATACTTAATGACGCATTGTAGTATAAGTCAAAATCTTCATGCCTTTCTTCATTTTTAAAATTTGGATAAAAACCAAAATCACCATAATGCTCATTCATAATAATTCCTCGCATTGATGTTCTTATAGGTGCTGCCGATTTAACCGCTTTAATCCAAGCATTTATATTAGTTTGTGACATGTTTCTACCTTGCATCCTATGTAAAGTATAATACTTTTTAAGTATGGCTATATGCGCAGGCATTTGATTTATGATGCTTCCATATTTAGTATATAAAGAATTGTATATTGTTATGAATTCTGGAATGTCCTGCAGATTGTAACTGGAAAGTTTGATAGCTCCGGTTTTAATTTTCAGCATATAAGATTCCCGCTCTTTATCATAATATACGGTACCGTATTTACTTAGTTCTTTCCTTGATTCTTGTTTTTCTGACATCAATTTCTTTTGGGATTCAATATTGGATAGTAATTCCGGATTATCCGAAAAGTACTTTTTACCAGTAGTAACATTTGTAAATATTTCGGAACCTAAGGCTTTTGGCTTATCAAAGTCTGGTTTTATTAAGGAAACCTCTATTATTTCATTATTTGTATGACCTTCCGAATCGTATAAAATAGCATATTTCGAATCCGAAACCTCAAAATCACCAACAAGTTCTGAATCTTGTACTATTGTAGTTTCATTCAATAGTAAACATTTCTTCACTATTGTATTGCTACTTGGCAGTCTTTTCTTTTCAAATTGATTTACACTTAATACTTTTCTTTCATAGTCTAGATATCTATCAACCTCCCATGCTTTTGTAGGCTCTTCTAACTTATTAATTGCTTTGCAATACCACAAGCATCTTTCAATTGGAGTTTCATAATTTGTTTCGTCTAAGAAGGATCTTGTTTTTTGTGGTTTTTTACCATTAGGAGAAAGTATTATGAGCTCATTATTCGTTCTCCCATAGCGATCGTGATAATAAATTTTATTTTTCAAGATTAAATTCTGTGCTTCATCAATCAGTGGTTTTGTTGTTTCATAATTCTCTTTCGACTTACTATATGATTCCAGGTTATTTATAATTGTTGTAATATCAGCATTGAATTTCTCATTTACTTTCTTGACTTTTAGCCATTGATCATAATCTCTTTTATATCGATTCATCTCCCGGACTAACTCTTTGTATTCTCCAGTTTCAATCAATGTATCTTTGTAAATTGGAATATCTATGCTTTTTTCTTCTATTATTTTAAGGGAGTTGGTTAGCTTGTTGCTTAATACATCTTCAGCGCTTAAACTAATTAATTTTTGTTGTGAATACCCGGAAAGGCTTAATAATGCTGCGAGAAATAGGATTGTTTTTTTCATTTTTTATACTATAATTTTTTGTTTATTTTTTTAAATCCAGTTTGCCCAATCTTCTTGGGTGAGATAAGGAACTTTATTCATGTCGCAAACATCCATTGTATGCCCAGTTCCACCCGTTTTTGGATTGACTAAATCATCATAAAAGAAAGCAAAATTTGCGGGAGGAACACCCGAATTGGTCCCCGTAACTTTGACCGTGTCGCGGATGATATAAGCTGCTTTGATAGAAAATCTATCTTTTACACCGCCAACATATTTGTCTATCAGCGATTTCGTTTTTTTGTTGCTTTTGGATTGATACACGACTTCGGGTTCGTTTACCAAATCAATTTGATCTAATGAAATGGTTTCGTAAGCATTGTTTTGCTTTTCACGATGTTTGTCATAGGGCGTAATCACTTGCAATTGTTCCGGCGCGACTTGTAATACACCTTGTGAAAAGTAAAAATCGGCACCATCGGCATTGCCACTTCTAAAAGTCGCCAAAGGCAAGTGGGTTGCTAAAAGGTTTCCCAATAGAATTAATTTTTCTTTATCCGATTCTAAAACGTTTCGCTTACCTTCAAGAAGAATAATAGTATTTTTTGAATTAAATTGGGCTGTAAATTGGGCTAATGTCATAAGTAGTTTTTTTTAAAGTAGTCAAAGATATAAATCCATAACGCCAAAGAATGTCGTTACTATTTGCATTGTGCGACTTTTTCTAAATAATTTAAAATTACCTCACAATTTGGAAATTCATCCTTTACAAAATGTTAGCGGAAAGTTGAGAACTGATCCAAAAGACTATTTATCTTATCCTTACCTACTGGGTTCATAGAGTGACAATAGAATTTAGGGCAATCAAAATTGTTGTCTAAACAATAATCAACTAACCATTTAGCACATTCATAACCTGTTTTTTCAGTATACATCTGTGCATCTTGCCATTCTTTTGATTTTTCATCATCAGTAGATAAATGAGATGATGTGTAATGTATATCTGCCAAATCGTGGTCAAAAGAAATAAAAGCAGGCAAACCATTTGTGGTAATCCATTCAACAAACTCATTATAGTTTTTTACAATTTCCCATTTTTTTTGTAAAAACATAATTTGTTGCGTGTACTCATAAGCATCATTCGGATGACGAATGTCATCCAAAAAAAGAAACCTACCGCTTACAATATTTTTGCAATATTGCGGGGCTTGGTTTGAGTCTTCTGCATTATTTTGCAAATATTTTAATGTTACCTCCCAATTTGGAAATTCATCAGTTCCAAAATGAATGTGCACTCCTTTAAATTCTCCCGCTCCATTTCGGATTCTGTCATATACAAGATAATCGCCAATATTCAAATCTTTTCGATGGGTAAGTATCAATTTCTTTTTACCCAATTTGCCAAAATGTTTTTCAATCCAAATTCTTTTTCCTGTAAATGAGTGAGGCACATCCCACATGGGCGTAGATAAAAAATAGACTTCGTATAACTCAAACAATTTGTGAACATCCTCAATTGCACCATTATAAGGAAGTAAATTGTGAAAGAAGTCAGGAATAGTTTCACAGATATAATCAATTTTGGCATCTCTTTTTTTAACATCTTGGTATTCCTCCGAAGTATTTAAATCCTTGCAATAAAGCAATATGCTTTCATCAAAATCGGCAATTACCCCATCCATATCGATATAAAGAATTTTCTTTTTCATATTCGTCAATTTATATTTTTGTAAAAGTATTTTCAGATAGTGTCAAACTATGTCTTGATTCTTTTTATTTTAGAAAAAAACTGATAATCAACCTTAATCTCCATCCAGACTTCGTCAATATTGTAGATGTCAAACCAAGTCAAATTAGTATGATCGTACAAATGATGGAATGAATAACAATGATTTGCTTTTGCGATGAGTGAATCTTGAGGAATAAAGAGCATTTCACTAACCGTATTTGAACAAGAGTTATCATATTCTTCTTCCAACTGTCGGAAACCCACAAAGTCATCCCATGTATTTATATAGAAAGGATTGCCGTAAACTTTCGGATCGTATTTTTTATAATGTTTGTTATTCCAATATTCCGATTCAACCTTAATATTTAAATCTTCAATTTCTTTATTGGCAACCATCAATTTGCATTGCTCTTCAATTTTTCGATATTGATTGAATACCTTTTTTTCTTCTTCTCGAAGTGTATCGTTTATGAGTACTAATTTTTCATCAAGTTTTGTTGACCATTTGAACTGACTATTTATGTATTCATTTCGATTGTCTATTGCTTTTTCTTCTTTTTCAGTTCTTTCATTAGAATGTTTCTGAATAGCTCTGATGAAACCTATTTCGAGTTCTTTGTCTATTTTCATTTTATTATTTTTAGTTTCCGAAACCAACTGCTTTTTTCAGTTTAGGTTTATAATTATTACTACTATCAAAATTAAAAATATCGGCAACGGGTAATGGATGAGTCACTTTAATCTGATGGTTCAATTTGTTCAATAATGCGTTAGTTCTATCAAGAGCAAGAGGTTTGAATTCGTAAATAGTGGAAAGTCTTCCTTTACGTAAAAGTGCTTTGTCAATATTTTTGACATCTGTATTAAAGGTAGCTATGATTTGGATCCCTAAACTTTCGCCCAACAAACCATCCGTTAGATTAAGCAGCATAGAGAGATTTGAATTTCGCACCTCATCCCGAGAAGTAATCAACTCTTCAGCATCTTCAATAACAATAACTGCATTTCTGTTTTGCAGTAAAAAAGGTGTCATTGCTACATTGTCAAGTTCTCCTGCCATTTTTGTGGAAAGGAAGATTACTTTTTTGTGGATTTGGTGTATTAAATATTTGATATAAGTAGTTTTTCCTGTTCCAGGATGCCCATGAAAAAGGTACAGTCCGTTTGTATTCGATTTGTTTATGTTATTTACTATTCCTCTATGAATAGTAGAAAAGTCTTCATTATAATGCAGACTGAAGTCAATTTTCGGTTTTTTAATTGCAATTGCTTGGGTTACCAATCCAGAGTTTCCCATTATGATTAAGCTAATTTCGGTCGTTTTTTTTCGTTTAATCTTGTATTTTTTGAGTTCCTCGAAAATGCGAAGTGCTTCGTTTCTGTTTTGTTCCGTAAAATAAAGCATCGTGCTTTCATTTGAAACATTTATCAAAATATCAGATTCCAAAAAAAAAATGTGACTATTTAGTGTATCCAATTGTGTTACTGCATCAAATTCTTCTTGTGTAATTTGATGTATTACCTTTCCAAAAACGCCTATTATTACATCACATCTAAGTTTTTTATCGTCGATTTTGTCTACATCATAGATATTTGGAATTTGACCCAAATAACTATAGAATAGTTTTGAAGAATTTACCATCAAACCTTGGTAAATAAAGGTATTTACCGAGGCATATAATGGTTTTTCGAATAGCTTTTTGCTGATTTTGTGATTTGTCTTATCCATATTAATTGTTTTAAATGCAATAATATGAACGCATAGCGACAAGACATGACAAGACATTAAATAAAAATGTTCCAACTATTTACTCTAATTGGAACAAACAATATTGATATTTTACATTTGTTAATTAATGGATCTTCCGCTTCACAGGTTACCACGATTCCGGCGAAAACTGACTTGTTTAATTATCAATTAGTTATGAATTTTAGACATTATGAATTTGTTACCCAATCGTAGAGAAAGTTTTATCTAAATTTGAAAAAACGATTTTTTTAGATAGAATTTGTGAAATAAATTTTATAATAATAAAGGGGGGTAAGATTAGGGGTAATTATTTTGGTAAAAGATGGTATGTAATGATAGGATATAAAAAGAAAAAACCCCAGTAGAACTGGGGCTTTAGTAATTTTTAAAGTTGAAAAAAAACAACTTTTGTGACCTTGACTGGATTCAAACCAGTAACCTCTTGAGCCGTAATCAAGTGCGCTATTCAGTTGCGCCACAAGGCCTTTTTGCTATTGTAAGAGCTTATTAAAGCGCCTTATTGCGGGTGCAAATATAGTTATAATTGTGTAATTTGCAAGTCTAAATTTATAAAAAAATAAAAAAATATGCCTCTTAAGAATTACATCCGTGATATTCAGGGTTTTCCAAAAGAAGGAATTTTGTTTAAAGACATTACCCCTTTACTAATTGACCCACAAGCGAGGAATAAATGCCTTGAAATATTGGTTTCATCACTTAAAGATAAAAAAATAGACAAGGTAATAGGAGTGGAGAGTCGAGGTTTTTTCTTTGGAATGCTTATCGCACAAGAATTAAATGTTGGTTTTATTCCGGTTCGAAAACCTAATAAGTTACCTTATGAAACCATTTCAGCGACCTATGATTTAGAATATGGAACGGATACTTTAGAAATTCATATCGATGCGATTCAAAAAGGAGACCGAATTCTGATTCACGATGATGTTTTGGCAACTGGAGGAACAGCAAAAGCGGTTTGTGAGTTGGTCGAAAGATTGGGTGGTAAAATTGTACAATGTAATTTCCTGATGGAACTGACTTTCCTAAACGGAAGAGCAAAAATTAAAGGGAACGAGATTTTTGCAGCTATTACTTACTGATTAAAGCACGGGTTGTTACATAATATCTATAACCAATTATTGCCATTTGCCATTTCTTGGCTTTAGCCAAATCCAATCTCTGTTTGGTGAAACTTGGAAGAATGACTTTGTTGATTTGAGCTAAGATTTTAAACATAGTTAAGTTTTTTCAAAGATATAAAAAAAGACGGTCTTGAGAGAAACCGTCTTTTTGGGTTATTTATGGGAGTGTTATTTTTTTACTGCACTCTCTCTATATCGCTCCATAGCATCTTGATATTCGTCCATTTGTTTTTCGAATATAGCTGCTCGTTTTGCCATTTCGTCTTCAATTGCTTTTTCATGAGCACTGGAATCTGGCTCAAAAGCTTCCATTTTAGCTTCAAATTCCTTCATCTCTTTTTTAAACTGTATTATCGCCTTTTTGTTATTTGCATTAGCTGGATGAACTGGTGGAGTTGGCATTTTTGACATGTCAATTTCAGGGAGGTTTGGTATTGGTCCGTCAGGAAATTTTGGTGGAACAGGAGGAGTTGGAATATCTTTATCATTAAAAGTTTGAGTTCTGGTTTTGGTAACTATTCTAATTGTTTTTTCTTTTTTATTGACATCCATTTTGTCAATTGTATTTTGATCTAAAAGGTTTAATTCATTTTGAGTTACTTTTTGACCATTGATATAAATCTCATTCTCATTAAACGTTTTGGCGTGCTTATTTGTAATTATTCGGATTTCTTGTTTGTCTTTATTCTTATTGACATCCATAGTTGCAATTTCATCTGGATTTAATGCATCCAAATCCTTTTGACTTACTTTCTCTCCATTAATAAAGATTTCTTTGTCAATAGAAAGTGTTTTATCTGATAATGAGGTTATTTTATCATTTTTAATTTTCGGATCGATTTCGGCATCACTGATATTAATTTTACCTCCTTCATGCTTGATGTAAATATCTTTTATTGTGCTATTGCTATGTTGCTTATATGTTCCATTGCCATATAAATTTCCATTGTAATTGACTGTGATTCCTGTGATTTCATTACTTGAATTGCGTTCTATTTCAGAAAATACTAAATCGCAATTAAATTCTTTTTTGAAAAATTCGGCTTTCTTTTTTAATTCTTCATCTGAAAAATTCTTGTTAATCGTTGTAACGACATCCGGTACACTTTTTGACACATTCTCATTCGTTTTTTCCTGCGCAATGGTTTTGATTTGGAATAAGAATACAAACGCGACTAATACAGGAAGCACTAAAGCATACTTCCAGGAATTCCATTTTTTTGATTGATTTTTGTTTAACATAACGATTCGTTTTTTGATTAATGATTGATAAAAAGGATTGGTGATGGCAACACAATTCTCGTGTGTTGTTATTTTTAAAAGCGTGATTTGATAGGCTTTTTTGTCGGATATTTTCTTTGTGGCTTCGTTGTCTGCAATGAATTCAAGGTTTTGTAGCATTGCTTTTTTGTACAGCCAGATGAATGGATTGAACCAAAATACAATACAAAACAATCTCGAAATCAACACATCAATGGTGTGATTTTGTTCGCTGTGTACTTTTTCATGCTCCAAAATATTTTCTAATTCGGAAGCGGTGTATAAAGCCGAATTGTAAACGATGGTATTGAAATAGGAAAATGGCGCTACATTTTCGTTAGTATCTATAAATTTAAAATCGGCTTGTTGCTGAATGGATTTTCCTTTTAGAACAGTATTCAAACTATAAAAATCAAAGGCAAATTTTGTCAGTAAAAGCAGCATTCCAATTCCGTAAGCAAGAGCTGTAAGCATTGGTAAATAATCTTCGAATGTTTTTTCCTCTGTATAATTCGTCATGGAAACATTTGACCAATTAATAGGAGTTGCAGCCGGTTCTACCCAGATTATTTTTGTGATAAAAACAAATGGTAAAAGAACGGAAGTAATTAATCCAGCCAATAAAAACCAACGATTGCTTTTGAAAAAGGTTTCTTTTCGCAGCATTAAAAAATAGGCTAAATAAAATAGGACGATTAGTCCACTGGATTTGATGAGATAAATAAACAGTGCTTCCATACGCTATATATATTAGTTTATTACTTTTTTTCCGCTTTTAAAAACTACTCTTTATAAAGAATTATTTCTTTTCTTCTTGATTTTCAATCATGGTTAGAATCTCCCGTAATTCGGCTGCAGAAATTTTTTCTTCTTTGGCAAAAAAGGAGACCATGTTTTTATACGAACTATTAAAGTAATTGTCGATTGCCGTATTCATGAAACGCTTTCTGTACTCTTCTAAACTAACGATAGGGTAGTATTGATGCGTGTTTCCAAAGGCATTGTGAGAAACAAACCCTTTTTCTTCCAGATTGCGCACAATAGTGGAAAGCGTGTTGTAATGAGGTTGTTCTTCGGTAATTTCGGTCATGACTTCTTTTACAAAAGCTTTTTTGAGCTTCCATAAAATGTGCATGATTTCTTCTTCTTTATTGGTTAACTTTTGCATGATTTTTTTATTTGAATCAAATGTATAACTATTTTTTTAGTTATAAAACTATAAATATAGTTATTTAACTAATTTTTTAGTTTTTAGATGCTTTTTGACTTGTTTATAAAGTTAATTTGGAAAGATAAAAACTCCTGATTTTCAGATGCGTTATTCTGAAAATGAGGCTGCGTGAAGGATAAGAGCAAGCTACCGAAGTAGCGCGTATAGCCAGACCGCCTTGATAAAAGGGGCAGTATAACCAGCTAGTTAGTTTGCCCCTTTTATCAAGGCGGTCACGCCCAAAGAATTAAAACAAGATTATTTTTGTTCTATTTGAACTAGTTTTTGCAGCCAAATACAACCTGAAACGGAAAGAATACCCAAAGTACCCATGACAAACCAATTAGTTTGATAACCAAAATGGGCAATGATTTCAAGTCCGGTTTTTGAACTCGCAATATGTGCTAAGCTGAAACTCATGGTAAACAAAGCCATGTAGCGGCCTTCATGTCCTTTTGGCGCCCTGCTTAGGGCAAATGAATTCGAAAACGGGAAGATAAACATTTCACCAAAAGTGATAAAAAGGATGCTGATAATTAGGATTCCAGCCCAAGTATTGATCATTAAAACATAGAAACTAAGGGCCATAAGCAATGAACCCCAAAGGATAATTTTGAGTTTATCAATATTTTTTCTTTGGCTGATGCTCACAATTGGCATTTCCAGAAAGAAAATTAGCAATCCGTTTAATGATAATAAAAGTCCACTTTGAAATTCCGTAAGTCCAAATTTTTCATTGTGATACAATGGTAAAGTGGTGAAAAGCTGAAAGAAAAGCATTGCTGTAATAAAACAAACAAATAGAAAAGTCCAGAATATTTTGTCTTTGAAAACAGAAGCAGGTATTTCTGCTATACTAGGTTCGACATTTAAATCGGCAGGTTTTTTACGCTCTTTTACCAATAACGTAAAAATTAAAATCGATACAATACAAGAACTCCCATCTACCCAAAAAAGCCCGCTATATCCTAAATTCATGATGATTAAACCGCCCAAAGCAGGTCCTGCAGTAAAACCTAGATTAACCGCCAATCGCACTAATGTTAATGCTCTGGTACGATTTTCAGGTTTGGCATACGTGCCAAGGGAAACAAACATAGCCGGACGGAACATATCGGCCACTGTCATGATAACAAACATTCCAATACACAATCCCCAAAAAGTACGAATGTATTGCACTAAGAACAATAGGATTCCACTGGTAAATAAGCTGAAAACCATGATTTTATAAAACCCAATTTTATCAGATAATTTGCCACCCATCCAGGAACCCAGCATGGATCCAAAACCAAAAGCAACCATAATCCATCCCACTTGTGCATAGGAAAGATGTAAATCTTCTTTCAAATATTTAGATAGAAAAGGCAAAACCATCGTACCGGCGCGATTGATAAAAGTAATCAAAGTAAGAATCCACACTTCTCTTGTGAATCCTTTAAAATTATTAATGTAGCGTTGGAAAGCGGTTTGGATCATATATAAAGTTCTAATTTAGCAAAGGTAGAAAACTTTGTAGCGATGGGTCTTTGTAGCATTGTAACTTTTAAACTATTTTTGCTTAAAATTATAAAAATGAGAATGTTCTTCGCTTTAGTTTTTTTAGTGCAGTTTAGTTTAGGCTTTGGCCAAGAAAAATTTGATGTTTCGGCTGTTGCCAAATTTCAAAAGGATTTAAATACTGAATACGCAGATGTGAAAACCAGTCCTCTGACAACCGAGGATTTAGCTGTATTCAAAACGTTGGATTTTTATCCTGCCAATGAGCAGTTTTTTGTGATTGCTAAATTTGTAAGAACAAAAAAAGAAAAACCATTTGCGATGAAAACCTCTACGGACAGAAAACCGTTGTATGTAAAATACGGAGAAGTTCTCTTTATGATTGATGGAAAAGAACTAAAATTGAATGTGTACAAAAACATTGAGCTTTCGAAAAAGCCAGGCTATAAAGACTATTTGTTTTTACCGTTTTCTGATTTGACTTCGGGTAATGAAAGTTATATAGGTGGAAAATATATCGATTTGAGAATCCCAAAAGATGATACAATTGTAATTGATTTTAATACCTCTTACAATCCATATTGTGCTTATAATCATAAATATTCTTGTCCAAAAGTGCCTTTGGAAAACGATTTGAATATCGAAATAAAGGCAGGAGTTAAAAAAAATCACGACTAATGAAGTTCTTTAATTTACATACACATAAATTTACGAATCAACCTGATGTGTTGGAGTTAGTCAATCAATATCCATGGGAATTTGATGCTAGAATCCCATTTTATTCCATAGGAATTCATCCCTGGTTTATTGTTGAGGAGCGTCTTGAATCTGATTTTGCGATAATCGAAAGTAAATTGCAAGAACCAAGTTGTCTTGCTTTGGGCGAATGTGGACTGGACAAACGAATAGAAGTTCCAATGGAATTGCAACAGTTAGTGTTCGAAAAGCAGTTGCTTTTGGCACAGAAATATCAGAAACCAGTTGTGATTCATTGTGTTGCCGCTTTTCAGGAATTGATTGAAATCACAAAAAAATTAAATATTACTGTTCCAATACTTATTCATGGATTTTCCAAAAGTGAACAGTTAGCGAAACAGTTATTGGAAAACGGATTTTATATTTCGTTTGGAAAATATTTATTGTTAAATGCAGAGTTGGAAACGGTTTTTAAAAGCATGCCGAATGATCGATTTTTCTTGGAAACGGATACTGCAGAAGAAAGTTTGGCAACCGTTTATGCTTTGGCAGCAAAATACAAAGGAATTTCGGTAGAAGAAATTCAGAAACAAGTGAATAGTAATTTTGATACTATTTTTAAACAAATAAACAGATAACCAAATTAACGAATAAATTTTTATTATGGCAGAGTGGACAGAAAGAGCCGAACTTTTATTTAAAAAAGAAGGTTTAAATAAATTACAAAATGCAAATGTGTTAGTCGTAGGACTAGGAGGTGTAGGTTCATTTGCAGCTGAATTTTTGGCGAGAGCAGGAGTGGGGAAAATGACAATTGTAGATGGTGATGTAGTTGATATTACCAATATAAACCGACAATTACCTGCCTTGCATTCTACCGTGGGACAACCCAAAGTTACGGTTGTAGGCGACCGATTAATGGATATTAATCCAGAATTGAAATTGACTCGCGTGCAGGAGTTTCTTTCGCCGGAGCGTGCTTTCGAAATTATTTCGGAGGAATTTGATTATGTATTGGATTGTATTGACAGTGTGACTCCAAAACTGAATTTGATTATTGCAGCCAAAAGAAAAAGAGTGAAAATCATAAGCAGTATGGGTGCTGGCGGTAAAATGGAAGCTTCCAAAGTAAAGGTGACGGATATTACGAATACCGTGAATTGTTTCTTTGCAAAAACAATCAGAAGACGATTAAAAGAAGTGAAAATTGATAAATTGAAAGTGGTATTTTCTTCTGAAATTCAGGATGAATCAAGTTTAAAAATGACCGACGGTTCTAATTTTAAAAAATCATTTTACGGAACGAATAGCTATATGCCAGGATTATTTGGTTTGTATGCCGCAGAAACCGTAATTCGGTATTTACTTAAAAAATAGTGTTCAGTAATCAGTTTCCAACAGCTATTGTGAGCTTACTTTAGTATTCAGTTCTAAAAATCTAATTAATCTAAATAGTCTAATTAATCTTAAAAAAAAAATGATACAAACAGTAATTTTCGACATGGACGGTGTAATTGTCGACACAGAACCAGTACACCGTTATGCCTATTTCAAACAATTTGAGGAAATGAACGTTGCTGTTACCGAAGAATTGTATACTTCATTTACAGGAAATTCCACTCGAAATATATTTCAGAAATTAAAAGAAAAATTTAATCTTGAACAAGATGTAGAGGATTTAATTTTGAGAAAAAGATCCATTTTTAATGATGCTTTTGATAGCAAAGAAGATTTGGAATTATTAGAGGGTGTTGAAAATTTAATCAAAGAATTACACGAAAATGGAGTCCAATTGATTTTAGCTTCCTCAGCTTCAAAAGTTACTATTGAGCGTGTTTTTCGTCGCTTTAAACTACATCAATATTTCACCCATCTGGTGAGTGGCGAAGATTTTCCTAAATCAAAACCGCATCCTGCTATTTTTGAGCATGCAGCAAGTTTGTCAATTGCACCAAAAGAAAGCTGTATCGTTATTGAAGACAGCACCAATGGAATAAAAGCGGCTAAAGCTGCCGGGATTTTGTGCGTGGGTTATAACAGTATTCATTCTGAGGCGCAAGATTTATCGGAGGCTGATGTGGTAATCAATCATTTCAATGAATTAGGTTTTGATGAGGTTAAGAATATTGATTCTAAATTAAGGAATAATTAACATTTAGGAATAACTGAATTTGTAAATTTGGAAACATAAAAACTTATAATATGAAAAAAATAATCATTGTATTTGCCATTATTATAGCAAATTTTACCATTGAGGCACAAGTAAAAACACCTCAGTCAAGTCCGAAATCTACAATCATGCAAACAGTAGGTTTGACAGATGTAGAAATTAATTATTCAAGACCAAGTGCAAGAGGAAGAGCTGTTTTTGGTAATTTGATTCCTTTTGGAAAAGTATGGAGAACAGGAGCTAATGAAAACTCAACAATATCATTTAGTGATGATGTAGTTATTGATGGTAAAACCTTGAAAAAAGGAAAATATGCTTTGTATACAATTCCGAAAATTGAAAGTTGGGAAATAATATTTTATTCTACCACTGATAACTGGGGTAATCCAGAAGAATGGAAAGAAGAAAATGTAGCACTTAGAGCTACTGTTAAACCTGAAACGCTTTCAAAAAATGTGGAAACATTTACTATAGGAATAAGTGGTTTAGATAATAATTTTGCTTTTTTAGAAATTTATTGGGAGAATTCTTATGCAGCTTTAAAATTTGAAGTACCTACACAGAAAAAAGCAACTGCTAACATAGAGAAAGCATTAGCCGGTCCAACTGCCGGAGATTATTTTTCTGCAGCACAATTTTTATATCAATCGAATGGTGATAATGCAAAAGCATTAGTTTATACAAACAAAGCTTTGGATATGAGTACAGAAAAACCGTTTTGGTATAGCAGATTGAAATCATTAATACAAGCTAAGCTTGGGGATAAAAAAGGCGCTATTGAAACAGCCAAATTATCGCTTGCAGCAGCAGAGGCGGCTAAAAATCAAGACTACGTAAAAATGAATAAAGAAAGTATAGCAGAGTGGAGTAAGAATTAATTATTCGAACTATTTTTCACAAAAAAATCCCGTCTTTACCGAGACGGGATTTTTTATGCATGCCTTTTCTTAAAATTAGTTAGCCTTTTGTTTTCTAAAAATAGTCCATTGCAGCAACAACGAAATTAGAATCGTTAGCAATGCCCCGATAAAATTGAGCCATAAATAACCCAGTTTTTCTTCTCCGCTTGGGTAGACATAAATGGCGAAATAATAGATTATGAAAATGGTTAATTGGCTTATTATTGCGCTGCTAAAAATGGCTTTGCCATGAACTTGTTTGATATAAAAACCAACCAAGAAAATACCCAAAACAGTTCCATAGAAAATAGATCCTATAATGTTTACCAATTGTATTAAATTTTCGAAAAGCGTACCAATACAAGCAAAAAGAATGGCGATAATTCCCCAAACCAGCGTGAAAAACTTTGTAGCATTGAGATAATGCTTTTCTGATTTTTCGTCTTTCAGATTACGTTTGTAAATATCAATCGCAGTTGTTGATGCCAAAGCATTAAGTCCAGATGCCGTTGAAGACATGGCTGCAGAAATAATTACAGCAAGTAATAAACCAATAAGTCCTTTTGGTAAATAATTCAGGATAAAATGGAAAAAAACATAATCTTTATCATTGGTTTCACTGTTACTGTCGGCTTTTAGGATAATTTCTTTAGCACGATCTCTCAAATCTTTTTCTTTGTTGGATAATGCAATTAATTCTTTTCGAAGAATTGGATTATCATAATCCTGATTGAGCTGCTCGATATATAATAGATTAATCACTTTTTTATCTTCGGATAAAGCGCCTAGTTTTTTTTCTAAAACATGATATTCATCTTTGAATTGTGATTTCTCAATGGCTATTTTATTGTTGGGATTAAAATTTAAAGGAACTGGATTGAATTGGAAAAAAACAAAAACCATAACTCCGGTCAGCAAAATAAAAAATTGCATGGGAACTTTTAAAAGACCGTTCATAATTAATCCCATTTGGCTTTCCCGAACAGATTTTCCAGATAAATAGCGTCCTACTTGCGATTGATCAGTACCAAAATAAGCCAATGCCAGGAAAAACCCTCCCGTGATGCCACTCCAAAAAGTGTATTTTTCTTCTGGATCAGTTGAAAAACTAACAATACTCATTTTATCATTTGCCCCAGCAATGTGCAAAGCATTAGTAAAAGTCATATCATTTGGCAAATAATGTAATATGAGGAAAAACGTGATTAACATTCCAGACATGATTACAAACATTTGCTGTTTTTGAGTCACATTTACTGCTTTTGTTCCGCCGGAAAATGTATAAATAATTACCAAAACACCTATTATAATATTCATAATAGTAAGGTTCCAACCCAATATTGCCGACAAAATAATAGCTGGAGCATAAATGGTAAGACCAGTTCCTAAACCTCTTTGAAACAGGAAAAGTATAGCGGCAAGCGAACGTGTCTGTAAGTCAAACCTTTTTTCGAGGTATTCATAAGCGGTATACACTTTGTATTTGTGGTACAAAGGGATAAAAGTTACACAAATAACTACCATGGCAATGGGTAATCCAAAGTAGAATTGTACGAACCCCATTCCGTCATGATAGGCTTGACCAGGAGTAGAAAGAAAAGTAATGGCACTGGCTTGTGTAGCCATGACCGATAGCCCAACTACATACCATGGTGTTTCATTACCACCAAGAATAAAATCTTCAACATTTTTACTTCCTCTGGTTTTCCAGGCTCCATAAATGACAATAAATAGTAGAGTGACTATAAGTATAATCCAATCGAATAGTTGCATAATTTAAGAGTATAATTCCATTATTAGATAAAAAATCAAAATATAAATGGCATTGGCTACAAGGACCCAAGTATAGTTTTTCTTCCAGGTTTTTGTTTTTTTTGATTCCATTTTTTTGATTTTTTAAGGCTTAATTTTTTCGGCAGGAATGGTTACGGCTGATTTTAGCGAAATCATATTTGATAATAATCTAAAAGCACCAGGAACGCCTTCAGGTAATTCTCTAAAAAAACTTAAACCGGTATAAATATAATACCCTTTTCCGTATGGAGCGACTAATAAGGCGCCATCTTTTGGTGTTTCCCCTTTATCATTTGATGATAGAATAGGTGTGAAGGCTTTATCAAATTCTTTAGGGTAATACAATCCTTGTTCCTGTTTCCATCCTTCAAAATCTTTTGATGTGATTTTATTTGGTGAATTCATAATGGGATGATCAGGCGCTAAAAATCGAACTTCAGCATTTTCTTCTGTAACTCTGTCACGTGAAATTTTGAGAGAAAAGGGAGCAATATTTACCGGAACAATGTCATCGGGAGTATTGTATTGTACCAGCATTGTTTTTCCTTCTTTTACAAATTCCAATAAAATACTTTGTTTATTGGCTAATGCGTGTACGGTATTATAAGCTCTTACCCCAGTAATAACCACATCAAGACTAGCTAGTTTTTCGGGTGTTATTTCTTCTGCTTTCAAAAGTGTTACTTTATAACCCATTTGTGTCAAGCTTTCAGGAACTTCATCTCCAGCTCCCATAATGTAGCCAATTTTTTCCTCGTTGGTTTTTAAATTCAGCTTGATAAATTTTGCTTCGGCCGGTTTTAATACCTGTTGTTTTGTAATATGATTGTAATCGATGATGATTTGGTCTTTATCATATCGAATATTGTCAATGATGGCAACGCTTTTGGCTACAGCTTCATCGGGTTGATTTGGAGGAGTTACCTCAAAATAAACGATTTGTTCTATTCCCTTTTTTTCTAAATTAAATGGAATCAATTTTGGTGAAACCACCCAATTATTGGGTAATTCCAGTTGTATATTCCCTTTCACTGCATCTTTTCCAGCTTTTATTTTTACGGCTACAGTTTTATTTTTATTATCCTTAAAAAGCGAGACTTTATCAAGAATACCTGTTGTTATCTCAGGAACAATATCTAAATAATTATACATTTCGCCTTTTACGTCATCATTATATTTATAGATAGCGGTTCGTTCAAAAGGGATTTCAACTCCATTGATCTGGATATTAAAAATCACTTTTGCAACACGAATAATATCAGGAATACCAATATTTTTTTGTTCTTCAACCGCATACATGCCTATCGTTCCTTTTTCTTTTAACCAATACGGTTGAGTGTAGTCTATGGTTGTCGGTAATTGTACATCGAGAGTACTATTTTTTAGAATATTATTGTTTAATGGCAGGTTTTGCGGAGTGTTTTTTTGTTCCGGCAACGTGGTTATGCTTATTAATTGCATCGGAATGGCACTTCTGTTGATGGCTTCGAGCTTTAGTTTAACTATACTGCCTGGAGTTGCTTCTTGGTTTTGGGCAACTGCTTCCAGATACAATCCGGAACATGCCGCAATAATTTCTTTAATGGCTGTAGATTTTAATGTTACCCAATGTTTTTCATCCAATGCTTGCATCATGGTATAGGCTTTAACCAAATTGGGAATACTAGCCGATGGATTGGTATGGTCAAATTCAGAAGCAATTGTTGCTACTAATTCTCCAATAGGTTTTCCTCCTTTTACTCGGTTCCAACTTGTATCGATCCCTTCAAACAGAGACGATTTGTTTTTTAAGGCTTCACCATTTATAAATTCTAAATATTCTGTTTCCTCACCGCGACTTCCGGTACTACCAAAACCTTGAGATTGGTGGCGACTGCGGCTTAAAGCTGCAATTTCTTGGTTTGATTTTCCTATAGATGGAAAATAAGTACCAATTTGCATCTCTGATAAATTTGATTTATCGGCGGCATCAAATTTTTCTTTGCTACCATAAAACCACCATGACGTATTAAAAAACTGGCGTTTCGTTTGCCAAGGCTGAACTGATTTTAATTGTTCAGGAAAAATAGCGGGGTTATTGGCTAAATCAAAACTTTCTACACTCAGCATTGCTGATGCCGTATGATGACCGTGTGTTGTTCCTGCTGAACGATGGTCAAAACGATTGATAATTACATCAGGCTGAAATTTTCTGATTGCCCAGACAATATCGGAAAGCACTTTTTGTTTGTCCCAAATCTCTAATGTTTCAGTTGGGTTTTTGGAATATCCAAAATCATTGGCACGGGAAAAAAATTGTTCTCCACCATCAATTTTTCTAGCTTCTATGAGTTCTTGAGTACGAATCACACCCAGTAATTCCCGTAATTGAGGACCAATTAAATTTTGGCCTCCGTCGCCTCGGGTCAAAGATAAATAGCCAGTTCTTGCTTTAGTCTCATTTGATAAATAAGAAATCAAACGGGTATTTTCATCATCCGGGTGAGCAGCTATATAAAGTACAGAACCTAAAAAATTAAGTTTTTGGATTTGATTGTAAATTTCAACTGCATTTGGTTTTTGATGTTGTTGCGCAATTGTTATTTGAAAACAAAAAAGAAATACGGCAATAGTTTGTAGGTGTTTTTTTTGCATTTTTTTAAATTTAATTTGCAATAGCTTCAAATGTAGGAATTAAATAATTTTTTCTGAAATGTTTTGGGTTTTCTTTAAAATAAAAATTTGATTTAATAAAAAAAGAGAGAACCAATTTTGGCTCTCTCTATTTCTATTCTTTGTGATATTTAATTACAGGTATTAGTCTCTTCCATGACCATTTCCATTTCCGCGTCCGTTTCCATTATTTCCATGATCACGGTCTCTATTGTCTCTATGATTATCATTTTGTCTGCGATTATCATCGTCTCTACGATTATCAACTACTCTACGGTTATCATATTGTCTACGGTTATCGTATTGTCTATGGTCATATTGTCTGCGGTTATTATTGTGACCTATAGATCTTTGTTCTCTACCATGGTATCCTCTGTAATATTTTACTTTATGATGATTAAAGTTATTATAAGGTCTTGAACCATGATAATCATTCAATACTACTTTGTATCCGCTGTACAAATCATAATTTCTGTATTGTCGGGGTAAATATCTAGATCGTACCCATCTTCCTCCACCAAAATAAATAAATTGTGTTGCTCTTACATCGTAATAAGCTTCAACATCTGGCAAATAATAGTATTCTGCTTCTGCATATCCTACAGGACCCCAAGATGGAGCTGAACCTATATTTAAACTTACTGAAACTTGTGCGTGTATTGCACTAGAAGCAAAAAGGATAATTCCTACGGCGATTAATTTTAATGTTCTCATTGTTTAAATATTTAATAGATTTATAATTTTATGTTTACTGTTTAGGGTAATACTTTTTTTGTAAATCCAACAACTGTGCCAATATAAAATAATTAACATTTAAATATCTATTTACTTTCCTTGCTCCAACAAAAAAGAGAAGCTTTTAGGGCTTCTCTTTTTTATATTATTTAAATTAAATTATACCAAAAGGATCAATAAAAGAATAACAATAATTATTGCGCCAACAGATAAGTAAACACCGTTTCCAGTTGATGCTAGCTCAGATTTAATAGCACGAACTTCTTTACGAAGCGCTTTTTTCTCTGAAGATTTCATGGAAGATTTGTCCATCGTTTTTATTTCATCTAAACGAGAAAGTAAAACTTTAACTTCTGCAGGTATTTCTTTAGGATTGTTTGATGCTGTAGTTGGATTTTTTTCAGCAGCAATAATAATTGTGGATGGAAGAACAGTTAATGATAATACCATCATCATTAAATAAAAGGTGATTTTTTTCATCTTGTTTATGGTTTTTTGGTTTAACAATATTGTTAGTGTAAATATAAGAATAATAAGAATAATTTTTTACAAAATTTTATAAATTATCAAGAAGAATTTTTTATATACGCTTAGTAAACAGGATGTTATTTTATTTTAAAAAGTATTTTTAATTCTATTGTTTTTTATGTTTTAAAGATTAGGAGTATAAAAATTGGGTAAAAGTTAGAAGGTATGAAACCCTTATAAAAATGATTTTTATAAGGGTTTATTGCAAAAAAAAAGAGCCCAATTTTGGACTCTCTTTAAATTTAGATCAATACGTATTAATGTTTTCCATTTCCATGGCCATTATTTCCTTTTCCGTTATTACCGTTGCCATTTCCATTACTATGTCCGTTACCTTTATTACCATTGCTTTTATATGCTTTTTGGTTGTTATTACGGTTTGAACCTATAGATTTTTGTGGTTTGCCTTTGTATCCTTTATAATATTTTACTTTATGATTTTTAAAGTTACTATACGGTCTTGAACCATGATAATCGTTTAAGACTACTTTATATCCATTGTATAAATTATAATTTCTATACGGTCCAGGTAAATATCTGGATCGGATCCATTTTCCTCCACCAAAATAAATAAATTGTGTAGCCCTAATATCATAATAGGCTTCAACGTCTGGCAAATAATAGTAGTCTACGTTAGAGTATCCTACAGGTCCCCATGATGGAGGTGAACCGATATTTACATTTACAGAAACCTGAGCTTGTATTGCACTTGATACTAAAAGAATTATACCAACGGCGATTAATTTTAATGTTTTCATTTTTCAAATATTTAATTAATAATTATGTAATAGTAACAGTTTATGTTACTATTTCTTACGTAAAGCCAACAACTGTGCCAATTTTAATAATTAACGTTTAATTGGGTTCCTGGTTTTCATAAAAAAAGAGAAGTATTCTAGCTTCTCTTTAAATTTTATTTCGAAAACTGATTACAATAAAAGAATCAATAAAAGGATAACAATTATAATTGCACCAACAGATAAATAAACACCATTTCCAGTTGATGCTAACTCAGATTTAATAGCACGAACTTCTTTACGAAGCGCTTTTTTCTCTGAAGATTTCATGGAAGATTTGTCCATCATTTTTATTTCATCTAAACGAGAAAGTAAAACTTTAACCTCTGCAGGTACTTCTTTAGGATTGTTTGATACTGTAGTTGGATTTTTTTCAGCAGCAATAATTGTGGTTGGAATTACACTTAATGATAATACCATCATCATTAAATAAACAGTAACTTTTTTCATCTTGTTTTTGTAGTTTTAGTTAATACTATTTTTAGTACAGTAAAGATAAAGTATAACTACATGTAGGTACTTATAGAATTATAGCTCAGAATTATATAATTCACACCTTATAGGAAAAAGGGTGGTGGTATAACTCGTTTTAAACCAGACGTATTAAATTGTTTTTTTTATTTATAAATAACTGTTCGTGGTTTCGCCAATTCAAAATCCTGAAAACCAAAATCCGTGGTTTCAAAGGAATTGGTTTTGAAAATATTTTCGCCATCACGGGGAATCGACGGGTAATAGGAAAGCGATATTTGAAAAGAACTAAATACCAAATAATCGTTATTTATAATAAATCCGATACCAATTTTAGAATATGCTTTATTTTTACCTAACTCTTTTTCGGGATTTCCCAGCATAGCGATTGAATAGTTAAAATAAGGATTCAATCTAAATCCCCAAAGATTCCATGGTGCATAGGCCTGAGTTTGTAGTGTCAATACCGCTTTTTGGGTGCCATATTCGGCACTATTAAAACCAGATATCCCATAATTTTCATTAATTGTAAGCCGATCTCCAATAGAATTTAAGCGGTTGATACCCAGAATGAACTGGGGTTTTACAAACTGTCGTAATTTCCATTTTCCAATAGTAATTAAATTAGTGAAATAATTTGCCTGAAAAGAAAAAGCGGTCTGGGTTGTAATCGATTTATCAAAAAAGGAGCCTAATTCAAAATTGGCGCTTAAAAATCCCCACTTATAAAAATTTCCAAATGCAGCTCTACCGCCCAAATAATAACGTTCAGCGTTATTTTTGCGTTGATGGCCTCCTGTTATTCCATAAATTTTACCAATAGGAACGTCTTCTATGATTCCATTTTTAAAAATGTACTTGTCTTCAATAAATTTTCGAGAAGTAACACCAATACCGAAAAGTATAAATTTTTCATCGGAATAGAAATCGATAGGATCGTATACTACGGCTGGACTTTCAATATATTTTATATTTAAAAATCTACCGGACAAAATTAGATTTGTAGTTCTTTCTCCCTCCGTATTTCCTTTAAATAAGCGAAAAGCTTGGCCGAGCCATAAATCTTGTGAATTGTATTTGAAATTTTGTTTGGCATATGTCAAATTGGAATCCTGAAGCGTATCTTTTCTAAATTGTTGATCGATGTAAATCCCACCGGCCCATTTTGCAAAAGGAGAATAGAAAGGGCGATCAATAGTTACACTTTTCCCATAATAACCGTCTAAATCAATCTGATAACTTGCTATTGTTTTTATGAATGTATTTTTGATGTTGGGAATGCTATAGGCGAATTTGTAAGCACTTTTTCCATCGCTAAATCTCGTTTTATATTCATTGTCAAATTCATGACCAGAGCCCAAAAAGTTACGCTCATTCAATTCAATAGTGGTTCTGGTGCCTGAAATGGAGCCTTTTGGAATAATACTCCACGAATCCAGAACACGAATGAATACATCGACAGAATCGGGATTGTTTTTAATTAACTGGGGTGCTATATTAGCCCTGTTGACATACCGTTGCGTTCTAATTAAACGTTCTGATTCTTTTACCAATAAAGAATCCAGCGGTCTGTTTTTTCTAAAGAGCAATAAATTCAGAATAGCAAGTCTCCTAGTTTTAATATGTATCCGGTTACCGGTTTCTTCTGCCCAATTTCTAGGACCTTTTGTAGAATCAATTTCTGAAAATCCAAATGGGTCTAGTGTTACAATATTGATATTTCGGATAATTTTCCCTTCAAAGGCAAGGTATTTTTTTTGTATTACTTTTTTCTTTTTAATTTTTAAATTAATTGGCTCAAAAATTAACTTGTGCAATACCTTGGTGAATTTTCTTTTTTTGGAATAGGTTTGGATATCTCTATATACTTCAGAAGAATCTTTTTTAGGTTTGTCTGCCTGTGAAAAAGAAACCTGGCAATAAGAGAGCAACGATAAGATTAAAATCAGTTTTTGTTTTCGGAGCATCTTTAAAAAATTAATTTTAAATAGATTTTTAGATTTTAAGCGCCTAGTTTTCAGTTCGATTTACATCAGATTCTGTGGTTGTTTCGGTAAACGTTGGAATTGCAATATCCGTTTTAATTATGGTTTTTTTAGAAGATATATCGGAATCAAACAGCGGGAATTTGATACTGCGCCAAGTGTATGTTTTTGGTAAATGATCACCCATCAGGTAACCCCAAGGTTCTAATGCTTCTATTCGGTCAAAAATCACCTTAAGTATGGCAAGAATTGGAAGCGCCAAAAACATACCGGAAACTCCTGCAATTGCTCCCCCTATAATGATTCCAACAATCGATACAAATGCATTTATTTCCACTTTGGAGCTTACAATCATTGGAACCAAAATGTTATTGTCAATTAACTGAACTACAACAGTAATCACAATTACACCAAGAATTATTGATAAATCAGGTGAGCCAGTAAGCGAAGCAACGATACTTAAAACTCCTGCAAATAGAATTCCGATATAAGGAATCAGATTTAAAATTCCTGTGATAATTCCCAGTAAAATAGCATATTTCACACCAATAACCATAAATCCAAGTGTTGTCATTGTTGAAACTAAAATCATTTCAATAATTAAACCCACGATGTAACTGTTAATGGCTACTCTTATATTTGTTAATATATCTTTTAACTGTTCATGGTTTTCTTTTTTGAATAACTTGGATAAAAACAGTAAAAAATGAGTTCTGTACAGAAGAATTAAAAAAGTATAAATAGGTATTAAGGTCAAATTTACTAAAGTATCTGTAAACGACATTAAAGTAGTGCCAATCAACTCTTTTCCTTTTTCCATTGAATCTTCAGTGGCAGTATCTATATATTGCCTTTGTTCTCTTGAACTTAAATGAAAATTGTCTCTGACAAATCCTTGAATATTTCGGAGATGAATGTTTATGTTTCTTTCAATTTTATCAAAATCAGCTGCAAAATCACTGATTTGAAAGGATAGAAAAACAAAAAGTCCAATAAAAATTAACACGAATAAAAGCACTGCCAGCATTACCGCCAAAACATGCGGAAAATAAAGTTTGGATTTAAAAAACTGAACAATAGGATACAATAATATTGCAAATAAAAACGACATCATTACAGGAATCAATATGTCTTGACCCATATAAAAAATAAAGATAATAGCCATTATACTCAGTAGAACCAGAGTTAATTTAGCATAAAATGGGAATTTTAAGATGTCATTCATACTTTTTTTGTTTTTATTTATATTAAAAATCAATTATGATTATTTCTAAGTTTAACAAGCAAATATGATTTAATAAAAATTCTAAAGTATTATATATTTTTTATCAATAGTTGTATAATTATCACTTTATTCTATTGATTTATCGATGAAATGAAACTGAAATACTCCTAAAGGTAGTGTTAATCAATGAATTCCTTGTCATCAAAATGATTTTTCATAATTGAAATTCCTTTTTGCAAAAGCAAATTATTAGGATAAATAATCTTTTCTCCATCATTGGTTTTTAAGTACACATGAAAAGCACCAATATCTTCAACCTCGGCTTCAATAGGAAAATCTTTATCATGGATTTTTATTACATCACCAATTTTAAACGGAAAAGAAAAGAACAAAATGATACCAGATGTGATGTTGCTCAAAATGGACCATTGGGCAAACATGGCAACACCTACAACAGTTGTAATGGAGGAAAGTGCAATAAAGATATCTTTGGTCTGAACTCCCCAAATTATTATTAAAGCAGTTACTACCAGAATATTAATAAATAAATGAATGTATTTGATCACTAAATTGGTCCGATGTTCAATACTATGACTCGATTTAGCATACCGTCTAACCAGTTTTGTAGAAATAATTCGTAATAAAATCAATAAAAGAAACAGAATTCCGGTTGCAATTAGTTCTCTTGTATATTCGTTAAAGAAAGACATATCCATAATTTTAATTAAGTTAATTTACTTAAATATTCGTAAACTTTATCCGTTGGCATTCCCATCACATTTGCATAAGAACCTTCAATTTTTGAAACGCCGATAAAACCAATCCATTCCTGGATGCCATACGCCCCTGCTTTGTCAAAAGGTTTGTAGTTTTCTAAATAATAGCGAATCGATTCGTCGCTTAATTCATTGAAAGTGACTTTGGTTATTTCGTGCAATAAATCAACTTTTTCATTGGTTTTAAAGCATACTGAAGTAATCACTTCATGTGTAGAGTTTGATAATGATTTTAAGATTTCAAAAGCATTTTGTTCATCTTTTGGTTTGCCCAAAGCTTTGTTGTTATGCCAAACAATGGTGTCGCTTGTAATAAGAATTTCATTGGTTTGCAATTCACCCTCAAAAGCACTTGCTTTCAATTCCGCTAAATAATTAGTGATTTGGGCAGCTTCTAACTCTGGAGGATAAACCTCTTCAATTTCTTTTAGTCTAATTTCAAAGTCTAAATCTAAATCTTTAAAGAATTGCTGACGTCTTGGTGAACCTGAAGCCAGTATCAAAGTGTATTTTTTTAATTTATTTCTAAGCATTATGTTTTATATGTAGATTTTTATTTTTTTTAAGGGGCATATACAATTCGCTTTAAACCTCTTCTTTTGTTTATAACAGATTTCCGTTGTGCTCATTTCATATTTATAGTAATAACGGCGATAGATATAATCCCGAAAAGAAGAATCCATTTAAGGAGTAAGCTCAATTTGTGAAAGTCATTTTTAGTTTTTGCAGTCCAAATTTTTAAGGTAAAAAAAAGAAGTGGTCCTAATACGAAAACCAATAGATAGAGCGTTGCGTACTGCAGTTGAAAAAGATAATTGTTTATGTAAAAAAGAATTGCCAAAACAGGAATAAAACTTAATGCGAAAACTATTTTTGAAGTTCTGTTGATTCCTATTGCAATAGGTAATGTGTTCATTCCTTGATTGTAATCTCCATCTACATCTTCTAAGTCTTTTACGATTTCCCTAATAAAATTGAGTAGGAAAGTAAACAGTGCATAATCTAAAAGGATTGAAAAAACAACAGCCATTTTTTGTTGATTCCCTTCAAATGTTACAGGATACAAATCAAAAACTCCAATGATTATCACACTAAATGAAAGTAATAAAGCAACTATACTATTGCCAATAAGCATCATTTGTTTGAGGCTGGTTGCGTAAAAATAAAGTGTTGCGGCAATTAAAATAAAAATGGATGCAAAACCCGGTTTCAGTATGACATTCGATAAATAAAAACCAATCGCCACTCCAACTATGGTAAGTCCAATGTATAGATTATAGGCATGGGTTTCTGAAATTATTTTACCTACAATTACGTTGTTGGGTTTATTTATGTTATCCGTATTTTGGTCAAAAATATTATTAATAACATAACCTCCAGCGGCAAGCAATACTGTTGATAGTACCAATAATCCAAATTGCCAGTTATTTAATGCCAATGGAATATTCTGAAATTTAAAAAATCCGTACCTGAAAATAAGCTGCATAAAAGCAAGCATCAGTAAATTTTGGTATCGGATGAGTTTTAGAAAGTTCATATTCAGTGTTCAGTTTTTCAGTGTTCAGATTGGAGAATCTATTATTCAGTGGTCAGTTTTTATTGTTCATATAAAATTCAGTGTTCAGAAAAAAATTGAACTAAATTACTTTTTAATAATCATTGCAACTGATTACTAAAAAACTGACCACTGATTACTAATCAATCGTGTTTCCCGTCAAAATAGGCCATCCATTTTCCTTGTGCTTTCATGACTTGTTCAATTACATCACGTGCAGCGCCTTTCCCTCCGTTTTTATGCGAAATATATCTTGAAATGGCTTTGATTTCTGGACTTGCATCTTGGGGACAAGCAGGTAATCCCACTAATTTCATAACGTGGTAATCAGGAATATCATCGCCCATGTACAAAACGTGTTCTGGATTTATTTGGTACACATCAGTATATTCATCAAAGGTTTCCACTTTGTTGGGTGTCCCTAAATGAATGTCGGTAATACCCAGATTTCTTAGTCTAACCCGAACGCCTTCATTACTTCCACCGGAAATAATACAAACGTTATAACCACTTTCTACGGCGGCCTTCATCGCATAACCATCGCGGATATTCATGGTTCGCAGAATCTCTCCTTCATTGGTTACAAAAACGGAGCTATCGGTAAGTACGCCATCAACATCAAAAATAAAAGTGGTGATGTCGTTCATTATTTCTTTATAACTTTTTGCCATTTTGCTGTATAGATTGTGTTAGAGTTTTATAGATTGTTAGGTGATTTTGATTGGATAGAAAGGCTTCATGTGCTTCAATAGTATCAGTGTCATTCCGTTTTGCCGGTCCTGTTTGCGCTTCTTCGGGTGAAAGAAGCATAATTTTATTTGCGGTTTCAGCAATTAAAGGTTTCAAAATTTCGAAAGGAACTTGATTTTCCAGACAAATCTCCTGACCTATCTGGTACAGGTGATTGGTGAAATTATTGACAAATACAGCCGCAATGTGCAGCGCTTTTCGTTGTTCTGAATTAATAGCAAAAGTTTTATCAGAAATTGCTTTTGCCACTTTTTCTAATAATTGAAAATCGGTGGCATTTTCACTTTCTAAACAAATGGGAATGGTTCTAAAATCAACGGCTTTGTTTTTGGTAAAAGTTTGCAATGGATAGAAAACCCCTTTTCGGTTGTTGTCATCCAAAGCATTCAAAGGAACGCTTCCGGAGGTATGAACTACTAAACGGTTTTTGAATAGAAGTTTCGAAGAAATGGCTGCAATTGCATCATCTGAAACGGCAATGATGTACAGATCAGCTTCTGCCAAAGTATCTAAATCATTTGTAATATGATCTGAATCGAGCAGTTGAGATACACTTCCTATTTGTCTTGAAAAAACTTGAACCAATTCGATTTCTGTCCCTAAATTTTGAGGATTTTGAAATGCTGCAATCAAATGTTGCGCTACATTTCCAGAACCAATAATAATTACTTTAACCATTTGGCAAAATTAGCAAAAAAATATTAAGAGTTTTATTCAATTTTTGGATCGGTTATAAAACGTAATTAGCATATAAATATGCTTTTTTAAGCGAAATGGGAAGACTTAATTTTGGATTAAATTAACAAATGTAAGAATATAGAAGTCAACATTTTTGAGTACTTTTGTGCCACTTTTATAAAACGTAATCCCTTACAAATGGATAAAAAAATATTCTCGATTTTGTTTTCTACACGATTAATGGCCATTCTATTCTTAACTTTTGCAATCGCAATGGGAGCAGGAACTTTCATCGAAAGCAAGTACAACACCGATACGGCCCGAATTCTAGTTTATAACTCCTGGTGGTTTGAAGCCATAATGGTTTTCTTCCTGATTAATTTTATTGGAAATATAAAACGTTACCAATTGTTAAAAAAAGAGAAATGGGCCACTTTATTACTTCATTTATCTTTTGTTTTTATCCTTTTGGGAGCTTTTGTAACGCGATATATCAGTTATGAAGGAATGATGCCCATTCGCGAAGGCGCGGCTGAAAATCAGGTTTTTTCAGATAAAATCTTTCTTACTCTTTTCGTAGATGGCGAATATAAAGGGGAAATGAAACGCAGGATTTTTGAAAAACAAGTACTGCTTTCTCCGGCTACCAATAATAATTTCAGTATTTCTGATAAGTTTGCCGATACAGAATTTGAAGTAAACTATGAAAATTTTATCATGGGAGCTAAAGAATATATTAAACCGAATCCTAAAGGAGTTTTGTATTTAAAATTAGTGGAAGCTGGAGATGGTGGACGAGAGGAACATTTTTTGAAAGATGGTGAAGTACAAAATATTCACAATGTATTATTTGCTTTAAATAAATATACTGATGGCGCTATAAATATCAATACAAAAGGGAGCAGTTATACCATTCAAACCCCATTTGAAGGTGCATTCATGCGTATGGCCGATAAATTTCAAGGTAAAGTAACAAAAGATAATAGTCAGCCTTTGATGATGCGCTCGTTATATACTATTGGTGAAATGCGATTTGTGTTTCCTGATCCAGCGGTAAAAGGTGTAATTGATTATGAGTCTAAAAATGATTTTAAAGCTAAGAATCTTGAAGATGCATTAGTGGTAAAAATAACTGCCGATGGACAAGAAAAAATAGTTACAGTAGTAGGTTCTAAAGGTAAAATTGGCGAAGCCAAAACAGTAAAAATAGGAAATAACGATTATACTTTGTTCTACGGAAGTAAAGCGTATGTCTTGCCTTTCAAGATAAAATTGAATGATTTTATTGCACAGAAATATCCCGGAACAGAGAAAAGTTATTCCTCATTTGAAAGTCAGGTGACCGTTCAGGATTCCGTTAAACCTTTCGATGCCAGAATATACATGAATAATGTCTTGGATTATAAAGGATATCGCTTTTTTCAATCGGGATTTGACCCGGATGAAAAAGGAACAATATTATCTGTAAATCATGATTTTTGGGGGACTTGCATTACGTACGCTGGTTATTTTATGTTGTTTTTTGCCATGATGGCGATTATGTTTACGAAGCATTCTCGTTTCGCTGATGTTAAACGAAAACTGGAAGTGGTTAAAACTAAAAAAGCAAAACTGTTGACTATTTTAGTTTTGTTATTCAGTTTCAATAGTTTTGCGCAAGAACAAGAACACAATCACGCGGATCATGAAGGACATGCACATACTGAAACCGAGGCAGCACCGGAAACGCATGCGAATCACACTAAAAAAGTATTGAGTCAAGACGAACTAAATGCTTTGATCACTAAATATAAAGTTCCGGAAGTACATGCTGCAAAATTTGGAAGATTAGTTATTCAGGATGCAGGTGGTAGAATGAAACCGATCAATACGTTTTCATCAGAATTGTTGCGTAAAGTAAGTCAGGATGATTCTTACAACGGAATGAATTCTGATCAGGTATTTTTGTCCATGACACAATACGCAAGTTACTGGATTGAAATTCCAATCATTCATTTAAGAAGAGGTAACGACAGTTTAAGAAAAATAATTGGGGTTGATAAAAAAGCCAAAGTTGCACCTTTTGTGGCATTTTTTGACGAAAAGGGAAATTATAAACTCTCTAAGTATTTAGATCAGGCATTCAAATCAGCGAATCCAAACCAATTTGAAAAAGATTTTATCGAAACGGATAAAAAAGTAAATCTAATGGAATCGGCCTTAAGCGGAAGAATATTGAAAATTTTTCCAATTCCTGATGATAAAAATAATAAATGGATTTCCTATTTGGAACTAAATGAAGCTGGCCTCAAGGGAATGGAAGCAACGTACACCAAAAATGTATTGCCTTTGTATTTTGGTTCTTTGGCTAACGCTTCAACCTCGAACGAATATAAAACTGCAGATGAGTTACTGGAAAGCATTAATGGTTTTCAAAAAAGATTTGGTAGTAAAGTAAGACCAAGTGAAGAAAAAATAACTTCAGAAGTGTTGTATAACAAATACGATGTTTTTAAAAAATTACCGTACTGGTACATTTTTGCTTCTATTTTAATGCTGCTATTTACAATTCTTAAAATCTTCAAAGAGCGAAAGGTATTGTATTATCTTGTTAATTTTATGCATGTAATAGTAGGTTTGTTATTTGCATTGCACACTTTCGGTTTGATCGCACGATGGTATATATCGGGTCACGCACCATGGAGTAATGCGTATGAATCTATTATTTATGTGGCTTGGGCAACGATGTTTTTTGGTTTGGCTTTCGACATAAAATCGAAACTTACGGTTGCTTCTTCGGCTTTTGTGACCGCGATGATTTTGGCTGCGGCTTATATGAACTGGATTGACCCGGAAATTGCCAATTTGCAGCCTGTTTTGAACTCGTACTGGTTGATGATTCACGTTGCGGTAATTGTGGCTAGTTATGGTCCGTTTGCATTGGGAATGATTTTAGGAGCGGTTTCACTACTACTGATTTTGTTTACCAATGAAAAAAACAAAGCCAAAATGGATTTGAATATTCAAGAAATAACGTATATCAACGAATTGTCTTTGACCATAGGTTTAATCATGCTTACCATCGGGAATTTCCTTGGTGGACAATGGGCCAATGAAAGTTGGGGACGTTATTGGGGCTGGGATCCAAAAGAAACTTGGGCCTTAATCAGTATTATGGTGTATGCATTTGTTATTCATGCTCGATTTGTTCCATCTTTACGTGGGAAATGGATTTTTAACCTGATGAGTATGTTTGCCTTTATATCTATTTTGTTTACCTATTATGGAGTGAACTTTCATCTAGTAGGATTACATTCTTATGCGAGTGGGGAAGCCCATTCCTTAAACTGGATATGGTATTCATTAGGAGTAATAACTTTATTTGGAGCTATTACGTATCCAAAATACAAAAAGTATTATAAGAAGTAGGATTTAATTATTTCCATCATAAAGGTTCAACTTTGAACTGCCCCCAAATAGTGTCTAACTTTTTTTGGGCAGTTCATATAGATGAACCTTTTTTATTTTCATTAAATAGAACGCTTTATACTTTTCCTAACGTATATAATTGTTCCATTGTAGGAGTTAAGCTTCCGCCTTTAGGCTCCAGGGTAATTCCAAAAGCTTCCGCTTCATTGGCATTATTCACTGCAAATAATTTTTGCTCGTTAGAATCAAAGTCTTCCAATAGTCCAATACTTGTTGGAGTTAACGGGCTTAATTTCAATGCCCAAACCTGATACACCATTCCTTCTGGTGGTTCCGGTAAACCGGCTGCATCAATATAAACTACTTTAGTATCTTGATTCCAATATACTTTAGCAAATGATTCTGGAGCAACTGCCTGTCCTCCAAGTGCTACAACAGTATTTTTAGTATCCCTTACAACTGCTAAACTGGTTTCGATTGTTGTATTTTTTAATTTTAAGACGTTAAATTCCTTTTCTAATTTAGCTTTCTCAATCTCAGTATTGGCTACTTGTGTATTGGTTTGATCTAATTGATTGTATTGGTAACCAATTCCCACTAATAATAATACAGCTGCTGCCCAACCAATATATTGTGACCAATTGCTGGTAGGCTCCAACTCGATTACTTTAGCATGTTTGAGTTCTAGTTTAGCTTTAATTTTTTCATAATTAGCCACAGAATGAAACGGTGAAAAGCTCGAAGACAAAGCAACAATGGCTTTTTCAATCGCTATAATTTCATCGTTAATTTCCGGATTATTTTTTGCCATGCTGTTAACTTCTTCGTTTTCGGGTTCACTTAGTAAACCGTAAACATAAAGCTCCAGGATTCCTGATTCTATATATTCTTTTGTTTCCATTATATTTTCAAATAATTTCTTAAGTCATTAATACAATTTCTATTTTGTGTTTTTACCGTTCCTAAAGGAATTGCTAATTCATCTGAAGCTTCTTGTTGAGTGTACCCTTTAAAAAACAGTAAATCTATTATTTGAATACATTTCGGTTTTAGTCTTTTTACAAACTCTTGTAATCCAATAGTATCCATTTTGTCTGCCAGTTTAGAACTGTCTTCAAAGTGATTTACGAAATTATCTGTAGTAAGGTTTTTTTGACTATTGTTAAAATTTTTGGAACGCAGTTTATCTATAGAAGTATTTCGGGCAATATTCAGAATCCAAGTGTAGAACCTTCCTTTGCTTTCATTGTAAGAATCAATGTTTTTCCAGATTTTGACAAATACATCCTGAAGTACATCTTCTGCTTCTTCTCTATTTTTTACAAGAACATTAATAACCGAAAATAAACTTTTAGAATACATATCATATAGATGTGTAAATGCTCTTTCGTCCTTCTTATAAATTAATACTAACAATTCTTCTTGACTCATATTCTTTCTATTTAACTATTACAAACTTATACATTCTTATTTACAAATGACATATTTTATGATTGTCAACATCAAATAAAAATAAAAATAAAAATAGTTATACTTTTTTTAAATATATAAGTAGTTGTTTTTTAGTAATTTAAAAATTAAATAGATTTTTAATTAAGATTTTTAAAACCAAAAGCAACACAATCCCGTAAATGCCTTTATAACCTTTTAACTTATAACAAAATGAAAAAAACAAAAATGATTTTAGGTCTATCGCTAGTGGCGATTTCGGGCTTAATATTAGTAGCTGCGGATCACATAGATGCTCCGGCAACAATGTCTGGCGATGCAGGTGATATTACTGATGTGTACGCTTTTCAGGGTCAGAACACAAGTAATTTAGTATTTGCAGTAAATACGCAAGGATTGTTAAGTCCTAATGCTACAGGTGCTGCTACATTTAAAGAAAATGTGATGGTAGAAATCAACATTGACAACAACAATGACAATGTTGAAGATTTAGTAATTCAAGCCATCAAGAGAGATGACAAGATGTATTTCTTTGGACCAGTTGCTCCGGGAACAACAGGGACATCAAGTATGGTTAAAACTACTGCTGCTTCAGGAAATGTTACAATTTCTGCTTATGGTGCAACTGCTTTAACTTCTGAGCAAAACGGAATGAAATTTTTTGCAGGACCAAGAGACGATCCTTTCTTTTTTGACTTAGGTCAATTTAAAGCAATCCTTGGAGGAACTGCTTCAGGATTTAATAATCCGGGTGTTGACACATTTGCAGGAACTAATGTAATGTCAATTGTAGTAGAAGTTCCAAAAGCAATGTTAGGCTCTTCAAGTACAATTAATGTTTGGGCTGAAACTAAGAAAAAACAATAATTAATTTTATTTAAAAAAGTAAAAACATGAAATCGAAGATTTACGATTTCCAAAAAACTTAAATATAAAGATCATGAGTAAAACAAATAAATTCAAAATTATAACAATCGCGCTAGTAGCTGCAGTTGTTTCAGTAAATTGTGATAATGACGATTCAAACGGTGATTCTACTGTAAGTCTTGATTTTTCGGGAACTTATGTTCAGCAAGATCAAATGGCAAGACCGGCAATCAATACTGTATTCGTTGCTTCAGGGCAGCCTAAAGATGATTTTAATGCTGCAATTCCTTCGGCAATGGGAGCTAAATACCAACCTATTTTTCAATCTAGATTATTAGCTTTGAATCCGGCGTATACTACAAATGCTTTAGGGCAAACGGCAGCTCAGCTTACAGGTCTTTTGGCTACAGATGTATTAGGAGTGTCTAAAACTGCACCAACAACTTTCTTTGATGGAACTAATATATTGACGGGTAGAGCTTTGGCAGATGATGTAATTGATGTTGAATTATTATTAATTTTTGGTGGTTCAGCTGGTACTTCTAATCCAGGTCTTACTAAAGATAATGTGAATGCAAATGATAAAGCATTTGGCACAACTTTTCCTTACTTAGCTTCTGCGTGGTAATATTTCTAAAAAAAAACAGAGCGCTTGCAATAATTTTCGCTCTGTTTTTTTTATTAAAACAAACAAACAAACAAACAAACAAACAAACAAACAAACAAACAAAACAATTAGAGTATGAAAACTTTAAAAACAATATCATTTTTAGTTTTCACAATCCTATTTATATTCGGTTGCGAGACTAAATCAGAACAAATTACAAATACGGAAGACTATAATAAATATTTGACTTTAAAGGATAATAAATCATTGACTTTTACACATAAAGAAATTGACTTTTGGCAGAAAAAATTTGATGCTGCTCCAAATCAAATTAGCTATTTAAGTCAATTAGCATCAAACTACAACACACTTTTTGAATATACAGGCGATATTAGAAACCTATATAAAACAGAAGAATTATTGACAAAATCAAACGAAGCGTATGATTATTCCAGAGTTTCAACTGTTCGATCTTTGGCCAGAAATTATATTTCGCAACACCGTTTCAAAGAAGCGTTGGAGTTAGCTAATAAAGCATTAGCCATAGGCGAAGGAAAAAAAGAAACCCAAAAATTATTGTTCGATGTTCAAATGGAATTGGGAAATTATCCGGAAGCGGTTAAAAATCTGAATGCGATAAGAGACATGAATAGTTTTGATTATTTGATTCGCTTGGCAAAATGGAACGATCACAAAGGTGATTTGAATACAGCCATAACTTTCATGGAAAAAGCGAGAGATATTGCTGAAAAAGACGATAACAAAGGACTTAAAATTTGGTCTTATTCTAACCTTGGAGATTTTTATGGTCATGCCGGAAGAATTCAGGAATCGTATGAAAGTTTCCTAAAAACATTAGCCCTAAATCCTAATTATTCCTATGCTTTAAAAGGAATTGCTTGGATTGTTTTCTCTAAAGAAAGAAATATAAATGAAGCAAATAGAATTATTGACGCTATAGCTTTAACGCACAATACACCTGATTTTTATTTATTGAAATCTCAAATTGCCCAATTTAAAGGAGATAAAACCAATGAAATAAGAAATAGAAATGCTTATTTTTCTATGATGAAGAAAAATAATTATGGTGCGATGTACAATAAATACAATGTTTTGATTTATGCAGACGACAAAAAAACGGCTTCAAAAGCATTAGAAATTGCAAAAATTGAAGTGGAGCACAGACCTACTGCTGATTCTTATGATTTATTGGCTTGGGCATATTTAAATGTGGGCGAAAATAAAAAAGCATTAGAAATTGCTCAGAATCATGTGGTTGGAAAATCCTTTGAACCAAAGGTACAATACCACTTGGCAATGATTTACAAATCAAATAATTTAGCGCTCAAAACGAAACCTATTAAGGAAGAATTACTGTCCAGTTTGTATGAATTGGGACCTAATTTTGACAAAAAGGTAAATCAATTATAGGGTATGAAATGAGTATAACCTAAAATTGGTCGTAAACATCAAAGGAGATATCCGACTCGAGCGATAGCGAACAGGCGAAGCAATTCCATATTCCAATAAAAAACAAATATTATCTTCGTATGAAAAATATTATTCTAGTGATGATTGCCCTTTTTGGGTTGTCTTCCTATGGCCAAATCCAAAAAGGAAAAGTGTTGGATAGTGATGGTAATCCTGTTGAAAACGCTTATTTGGTGAATACAAATTCTGAAAGTCATGCGCATACAAATGAATTCGGATTGTTTAGCTTAGATAAAACGGTTTTGGGAGACGTTATAAAAATAACCGCTTTAGGATATAAAAAGTCAAATTTTACCATTGTTTCTTCGGATGACATCATCATTCTGGAAGATGATATTTTTAGATTAAATGAGATAGTAATCCAACCGAAACTTTCGGCGATGAATGTAATTTCGAAAATAGATTTGCAAACGACTCCGGTAAATTCTTCGCAGGAAATTCTACGAAAAGTACCCGGGTTATTCATTGGACAACATGCAGGCGGAGGAAAAGCAGAGCAAATATTTCTTAGAGGATTTGATATCGATCACGGAACAGATATTGCCATTTCAGTAGAGGGAATGCCAGTAAATATGGTTTCTCATGCGCATGGTCAGGGGTATGCCGATTTGCATTTTGTTATACCTGAAACGGTAGAAAAAATAGATTTTGGAAAAGGAACGTATTATGCTAACAAAGGGGATTTTGCAACGGCAGGATACGTTGCTTTCCAAACTAAAGATAAAATAGAAAAAAGTAGTATTGGTCTCGAAATAGGACAATTCAACACGATGAGAACGGTAGGATTATTTAATCTTTTGGGCAACCAAAAAACACAAAGCGCCTATATTGCCACAGAATATATCCTGACAGATGGTCCTTTTGATTCCCCACAAAACTTTAATAGAATCAATTTGTTAGGTAAATATTCTGCTATTTTGAATGATAATAGTAAGTTTTCAATCTTGGCTTCTCGCTTTTCCAGCAAATGGGATGCTTCGGGTCAAATTCCGCAACGTCTGATTGATAATGGAACGATTTCAAGATTTGGTTCCGTTGATGATACTGAAGGTGGAAATACGTCCCGAACGAACTTCAATGCGAGTTTGAGTAAACCAATTGATGAAAATACGTTCTTGAAAGCCAATGCTTTTTATTCGAATTATCAATTTGAATTGTATTCGAATTTCACTTTCTTTTTGGATGATCCAATTAATGGTGACCAAATTAAACAGAAAGAAAACAGGGATATTTATGGAATGAATGCTGAGTTGAACAAGAAAATGAAATTAAATGATGTAGATGTTTTGTTACAGCTTGGTGGAGGTTTTCGTGCAGATGCGACAAAAGATACGGAGCTTTCACATACTTTGAATAGAAGAACGGTTCTTGAGAATATAAAATTAGGAGATATTGATGAATCTAATTTGTTTTCGTACTTGAATTCAGAATTCAATTTTGGGAAACTGATGATTAATCCGGCCATTCGATTGGATTATTTCAAATTTAATTATCAAGACAAGTTGACTGAGAATTACAAAACGCAATCGGAATCGAAAGTTAAGTTTTCTCCAAAACTGAATTTCATTTATTCGCAGAATAACAATTTGCAGTTTTTTATAAAATCAGGAATGGGTTTTCATTCGAATGATGCTCGTGTGGTGGTTCAAAACAATGGAAAACAAATTTTACCAACGGCTATCGGAACCGATATTGGTACTATTTGGAAACCATTTCCTAAGTTAATCGTGAATTCGGCTTTATGGTATTTATTTTTGGAGCAAGAATTTGTTTACGTGGGCGATGCCGGAATCATTGAGCCAAGCGGAAAATCAAAACGTATGGGAGCAGAGCTTGGATTGCGTTACCAACTGAATGATTGGTTGTATTTTGACGCTGATGCAAATTATACCTATGCCAGAAGTATTGATGAACCAAAAGGTCAGGATTACATTCCGCTAGCACCAGATTTCACCACAACTGGAGGTTTAAGTTTTCAAAAATTTAATAGTTTTTCAGGAGGAATCCGGTATCGTTATTTAAAAAATCGTCCGGCAAATGAAGATAATTCCATTGTAGCCAAAGGTTATTTTATATCCGATTTGAATGTTAATTATCAATATAAGAATGTAAATTTCGGAATAGCAGTAGAGAATATTTTTGATACCGAATGGAATGAAACACAGTTTGCAACAGAATCAAGGTTGCAAAATGAACCAGAAAGTGTAGAAGAGATTCATTTTACTCCGGGAACACCTTTTTTTATGAAAGGAAAAATTACCTATACCTTTTAATACGCATTGAAGATTTGTTGTTTATTTGTTTGGAAGTCTGCCATTTTCATAATGTCGGGCTTCTTTGTTTTTTAACGTGTGTTTAACCAAAATAAATTTTAATGAGACAAATAATTGTCTATTTTTATAAAAAATTTTAAATATGAAAAATCTAGTATTTATTGCAACATTTGCTTTAATCTTATTTAGCTGTCAAAATCAGGCACAACCTAAAAAATCTGAAAACAATATGAGCACTCCATCAATAGCTAAAGAAACGATTTATCAGTTCAAAGTAGAAGATTTATCAGGGAACAGTTTTGATTTTGCTTCTTTGAAAGGGAAAAAAATCATGATTGTAAATACTGCTTCAAAATGTGGATTAACGCCACAATACAAAGATCTTGAAGCTATATATAAAGAATACAAAGACAAAGGCTTGGTGATTGTAGGTTTTCCTGCTAATAATTTTGCTTCGCAAGAGCCAGGAACAAATGAAGAAATTGCTACTTTCTGTCAACTAAACTACGGAGTAACTTTTCCTATGATGGACAAAGTTTCTGTAAAAGGCGATGATATGGCTGCTATTTATCAGTTTTTGACTCAAAAATCTAAAAACGGATTACAAGATTCAACTGTGGAATGGAACTTTCAAAAATACTTAATCAATGAAAAAGGAGAATTAGAAAAAGTGATTTCTCCAAAAACGTTACCTACAGATCCTGAAGTGGTAAACTGGATAAAAGTATAATCAAGAATTAATAAAATAAAAAAGCGATTTTCGGGAAACTGAAAATCGCTTTTTTATTTTATAGAAACAGTTACAAATTAAAACTTTTCATTTTTAAAAATTTCAGCTACAGCAGCTTCGTAATTTCGGATGCTTTGTGCTTTTTTTATTTTCTTTAAAACCTTATGCGGATTTGAAAACGTAGCCGAAAAGTATTCCCATAAATGGTACATTTTCAATAAAATATGTGTTGATCCAGAAAGTGATTCACTATAAATAGCATACAAAGTATCGTGAAACGCGCTGAACAATTCCATTTTGTTTGCAGGATATTCTGAAGTATTGTTTTTTATCATGCTTGGTAAAAAAGGATCCGAAATTAATCCTCGGCCAATCATCCAATGGTCAATTGTTGGGAAGCGTTGCTGCATTTCATGAAATTTAGCCACAGAGGTTATGTCACCATTGTAATACAATTTATGTTTCGAGTTGTCAATACAATGCTGAAACGCATCCAGATTTACACCACCTTTGTAAAGTTGTTTCCCAATACGCGCATGAATCGCTATATTTTTAATAGGATAGGTATCTAAAATAGGCAAAACATCTAGAATTTCTTCACTGTTTTCATAACCCAAACGCATTTTCATAGAAACAATAATATCCGATTCAGAATGTGCTCTGTGAAGAATGTTATTGATTTTATCAGGATTACTAATCAAACCGGAACCCATACCAGATTTAGTAACCATGGGATAAGGACATCCTAAATTCCAGTTTAATTCTTTATAGCCCAATTCTCGAACATATTTAGCCACAAATAAAAATTCATCGGCATCATTTGTTATCACTTGCGGAATTACCTCTAAATCAAGATTGTTTTCAAGAAGCAGGTCGCGTTCGTAAGACGGTTTGATAACCATTTTTCCGTTTAAGCGAATGTATGGCGAGTAAAAAGTGTCAATTCCTCCAAATAATTTGTTTTGGGCATTTCTGAAACGAAAGTCGGTAAATCCCTGTAAAGGCGATGAAAGTAAGGTATAGTCCATGAAATTTTTAGTTGTGCAAATATACTATAAAGTCTCAAGTCTTAAAGTCATAAAATTTTTAAAGCCAAATATGTTGAATAAACGAAGTATATTCTAGTACAAATTCAATTATTCTAAAATTAACTGCATAAAAACGGAGCTCAGCCAACGATCAAATTTATAGCCGGATTCTTTAATAACGCCCACCGTTTCAAAACCATATTTTTTATGAAAAGCAATGCTGCCTTTATTTTCGGAGTCAATAACGCCAATCATAGTATGGTATTTTTGTTTTTTTGCCAATTGAATAAGTTCAGCCAATAATAATTTTCCAACTCCTTTTCCTAAAAATTCTTCCGCAACATAAACAGAATGCTCCACTGTAAAACGATATCCTATTTTATGACGAAAAGAACCATAAGTAGCGTATCCAATCGTTCCATTTTCTGTTTCAGCTACAATTACCGGTAAGTCATTGGCCAATTTGTCTTCAAACCACAATTTATGGGTTTCAAAATCACGTGGCTCATAATCATAATTCGAAGTACTGTGAAGTATTTGGTGATTGATGATTTCCAATATTGTATCTAAATCAGCAAAAACAGCCGGTCTTATCTTGATTTCCATATAGAATCTATTTTCCATCAAATTTAAGAAAACTATTTAAGATAAGAGAAAAACCTTTGCAACTTTGTATCTTTGTTCTTTTGAAACTGAAACAATGATTTACCCCAAAATACCTTTAGCACAAAGCATTATTGAAATTTGTTTGGCCAAAGGAATCACCACCATAATTATTTCTCCGGGTTCCCGAAATGCACCGTTAACAATTGGTTTTGTCAGCAATTCCGCCTTTCAATGTTACAGTATTGCCGATGAACGTGCGGCTGCTTTTTTTGCATTGGGAATTGCGCAACAAACGAAACAGCCAGTAGCTTTGGTGTGTACTTCCGGTTCTGCTTTATTGAATTATTATCCGGCTTTTGCGGAAGCATTTTACAGTCAGATTCCTATGATTGTGATTTCGGCGGATAGACCACAAAGCAAAATTGATATTGGCGACGGCCAAACGATTCGGCAGGAAAATGTATTCGAAAACCATTCGTTGTATAATGCTAATTTGCATGAGGACATTTCGACCGAAAATGATTTAAAAATCAACCAAGCGATTAATACGGCTATCACTCAAAAAGGTCCAGTTCACATCAATGCGCCTTTTGAAGAGCCTTTGTATGAAACCGTTTCAGCCCTTTCAGTCGAAGTGAATAGTATCGCTTCCGCAAATGGTACTCAGACGATTTCCATCGAAGACGTTTCGGAATTTGCAACGATTTGGAATAATTCCACTAAAAAAATGATTTTGGTTGGTGTGAATGAAGCCAATGCAATCAACGAAAAAATAATTGAAGCTTTTGCGAAAGACGAGTCGGTTGTAGTTTTGACTGAAACGACTTCTAACTTGCATCATGATACTTTTATCAAAAATATAGATACGATAATTACGCCTTTTACGAATGCCGATTTTGAGGATTTTCGTCCAGAAATCTTAGTCACTTTTGGCGGAATGGTAGTTTCGAAACGAATCAAAGCCTTTTTAAGAAAATACAAACCAAAACACCATTGGCATATTGATTCTTTGAGGGCGTATGACACTTTTGGTGCTTTGACTAAACATTTTGAAGTAGATCCCAATGTGTTTTTCGATACTTTTTTGCCACTTACAAATTCAACAGAAAGTAATTATTTTCAGCTATTAGACGCTGTAAAAGTGTTGCGAAAGCTAAAAAGTGATATTTATTTAGACAAAATTCCTTTTTCGGATTTTAAAGTTTTCGAAAAAGTGATTCAGTGTTTGCCAATCAATAGTCAATTGCAAATCAGCAATAGTTCAGCAATCCGTTATGCGCAATTAATTGATGTTCATCCTTCGATTGAAGTGTATTGCAATCGCGGTACCAGCGGAATCGACGGAAGTACTTCTACGGCTATTGGTGCGGCTGTTGCCAATGAAAAACAAACCGTTTTCATAACGGGTGATGTTGGGTTTTTGTACGATAGCAATGCGTTATGGAATAATTATATCCCGAAAAACTTCAAGATTATTCTAATTAATAATGGAGGTGGAGGAATTTTTAGAATTTTACCAGGACACGAAGAAAGTCCAGTTTTTAATACATTCTTTGAAACTTCCCATTGTTTGACTGCGGAGCATTTGGCTAAAATGTATGGATTTGAATATAGTATTGCCAGTGATGAAGCGAGTTTAGAAACAAGTTTGACTGCTTTGTATGCTCAAAATGAAAAACCAAGTATTTTGGAAATTTTCACGCCAACATTAGAAAATGACAGCATTTTACTGCAATATTTTAAAGAATTAGTCTAATTATTTTTGGGTGTCCGTTAAAAGGCATGATTAAATGTTTAAATTTGAGAGTATAAAAATCTATTAATCAAATATTAAACTTTTATTTATGAGTGCAAGAGACGAATTAATTGTAAAGTATGCTGCCGATTTGAAAGACAAATGTGGAGTAAATCCAGACATGGATTTGTTGACAAAAGTAACTATTGGTTGTGGTCCGTCAATTTATAATGATGATTCTGCAACGGTTGCCGGAACTCAACAAGCTGAATTAGATACCGTGAAAAACAATTTTCTAATCAAGAAATTAGGACTTGCTGACGGCGCTAATTTAGATGCGGGAATTGATGCCGTTATGGAAAAATACGGTCGTTCCAATAAAAATAAATACCGAGTTGTTGTATATTATTTATTGGCTGTTCATTTTAATAAAGAGAGTGTTTACAATTAATAATAGATATAAAAATGAAAAGCGCCTTTGTTGGCGCTTTTTTTATGAAGTGATTTTTCGTTTTAGTATTTTCAAATCACAGTTCCTCTAAGTCTGCAACTTTTAGGTTTTATGTTTCTGTATATAAGTGTTTTAATCGGAAGTTTTTGCGAATTTGCTTCCAATTCCATCATAATTATTATCTGAAATTTCCAATTTATTTGTTTCGTAAACTTCAATTATTCCGTTTATTACAACGTTATGAACTGGTACAACGTTTTGAAGCTGTTGATTTTTAGCATAACAAATTATAAATCTTTCCATTTCTCCAGAATAAATAGATCTTTTGATTACTAATTCATATGTTCCACTTTCGACTTCATTTCCGTTTTGGGCTATTGAGTATGCATAATTTTTCATTAAACTTAATTGAAAAGGATTTCCAATAGTTGGTTTTTCGTGAATATGGAATGCAAACCCTCCATCTGTACTTATCCAATTCCATTTTCCAATTAAATCCGAATTCTCTATTTTGGTTTCGTCATTAGAGCTACAAGAAATAAAGCCAATTGAAAAAATAAAGATTATAATAATTTTTTTCATAACTTTTTGTTTATTAATTAGATGCTCAAATCTTAATTTGGTTGCGCCATATTTTTACTTTTTTTCATTAGCTAATGGAGTCAATTTGGATGCGAATATGGGGAATTGTGCATAACTTGTATATACCCGAAACAAAGTAGTTCCTGTTTACCCATATTTGGTGGCTTTGCGCTACTTTGCAGTGGGTTATTTCCTCAAATATATATAAATGATTACAAACTACGCAAATGTCTTTTTGAATTATAGATAAACGTGACGCTATAATTCTTCTGAAAAACAAAACGTTCTAATCTAGCCCCGATGGGGGAAAGTATCCTTTTTATAAACGCTTTTAACCTTGTCAGAGTTAAAAACTCTGACAAGGTTGCGTTTAAAAAAGATACTGCGGACAGTGGGACGACTCCTGATGAAAAAACGGAAAGTTATGCTCCAAAAAAGGAAAAAAAACAGTCGGATTCGTCTTTATTTTTTTGTAGACAGTTTCTTAATTTACTATTTTCAAACTTCGTACCTTTGCGCTTTAGAAATTGAAAGAAAATGATTGAAATAGGAAAATACAATACGCTTACCATTTTACGCGATACCAAAGTAGGTTTGTTTCTGGGAAATCCAGAAAAAGATCCCGAAGGAATTCATGATATCCTATTACCTAACAAATACGTTCCTAACGAATTTGAAATAGGTGAGGAGTTGATTGTTTTTGTGTATCTGGACCACGAAGAAAGACCCGTTGCCACAACATTAGAACCATATATATTGTTGAATGAATTTGCACTTTTGCGTGTGAATTATACCAATCAGATTGGTGCTTTTATGGATTGGGGAATGGAAAAAGATATTTTGGTTCCGTTTAAAGAGCAGGCGCGTCCTATGGAAAAAGGAAAACGATACTTGGTGTATCTTTATATGGATGAAAAAACCAATCGTTTGGTTGCTTCAAGTAAATTGAATCAATTTTTAAAAAATGACCACCTTACAGTTGAAAAAGGGGAAGAGGTAGATTTAATCGTTTCACATATCACTGAATTAGGAATTAACGTAATCATCAACGAAAAGTACAAAGGGTTGATGTACAAAGATGAGGTATATGATGATGCGATTCGTACGGGAGACCGCATGCGAGGGTACATAAAAACGATACGTCCGGACAATAAAATTGATGTGGCATTGCAAGTTCAAGGATATCAAAGTATCGAACCAAATGCCGAGAAAATTCTGGATGAGTTAAGAGCCAGTAGAGGTTTCTTGCGCTTAACGGATAATTCACATCCGGAAGACATTAAAACGGTTTTGAAAATGAGTAAGAAAACCTTCAAGAAAGCCATTGGTGCTTTGTACAGGGAGAAATTAATCGAAATCAAGGAAGATGGAATTTACTTGGTTAAGGAATAAAAAAAAGAAAGACTAATCACAACGATTAGTCTTTCTCTTTTTATATTGTTTTGAATTCTTGAAATTCAAAACAAAAATAAATCTGATTCATTCTTAAAAGTATATTTATTCACTTTTATAATTAATAGCATCCTTAATACTACTTTAAAAACATTGACTTAAGCGCAAATTACTTTTTAAAATGGGTTTGTCTTTAAATGTCCAAACACTTGCTTAACAGCTAAGAATTAATTTCACATTAAAGCCTTGGTTTTGTATATATATTGAAAGATTATCTTCCTGAAATAACTGTATTGTTAGTACTCAACTTATTTATTGAGTGGGAATGCGAATCTTTATTTTAAACCGTAGGTGCTACTCTTTATTTTTTACTATTGGGGCAAATGGCCTTCTCATTAGCTCACTTATCTTGGTTTTAGAAAAAGTATTATAATTTATTACCATCGAAAAAGGAGCGACAAAATTTTTAATTGTATTCAAAAAAAAACATTTTTTAGGTTAATAAATCAGTGAAGTAATCAAACTAATCAAGTTACATTCTCCTGACTAGCAATATTTAAAATTAGGGATTATTTTGATTAGCAACTGTTAATATTCTATTTTTTTTTCATTTTTTAACATTTTCGATTGTTTAATCAGAGAAAGATTACCACAAGCTTCTCTTAAATAGAATAGATAAAATGTAAAAAATGATTTAATTTTACACTGAAATAATTTAAATCAATTGTAATGGATTGGATCACTGTCAAAGAATACGAGGATATAACCTATAAGAAATGCAATGGCGTTGCCAGAATAGCTTTTAACAGACCGGATGTGCGTAATGCTTTCCGACCAAAAACGACTTCGGAATTGTACAATGCATTTTATGATGCACAAGAAGATACTTCGATTGGTGTGGTTTTGCTTTCTGCTGAAGGACCTTCGTCCAAAGATGGCGTGTATTCTTTTTGCAGCGGTGGTGATCAAAACGCACGCGGTCATCAAGGCTATGTTGGAGAGGATGGACAACATCGTTTAAACATCTTGGAAGTACAACGTTTAATCCGATTCATGCCAAAAGTTGTTATCGCTGTTGTTCCAGGTTGGGCTGTAGGTGGAGGACACAGTTTGCATGTAGTTTGCGATTTGACTTTGGCGAGTAAAGAACATGCGATTTTCAAACAAACGGATGCCGATGTAACCAGTTTTGATGGTGGATACGGTTCGGCTTATTTGGCTAAAATGGTAGGGCAGAAAAAAGCTCGTGAAATTTTCTTCTTGGGACGCAACTATTCGGCTCAGGACGCTATGGATATGGGAATGGTGAATGCTGTGATTCCGCATGCTGAATTGGAAGATACGGCTTATGAATGGGCACAGGAAATATTAGGAAAATCACCAATGGCTATCAAAATGCTGAAATTTGCGATGAATCTTACCGATGATGGAATGGTGGGACAACAGGTTTTTGCAGGTGAAGCTACAAGACTTGCGTATATGACAGAAGAAGCCAAAGAAGGCAGAAATGCATTCCTTGAGAAAAGAAAACCGAATTTTGAGAAAAAATGGTTGCCGTAATTTAGTAATCAGTGTTCAGGAATCGGTTGTTATTTCTCCCGAAGCTTCTGGAGAAGGAGAAATCTCACTGACAGTTTCAGTAATCCGTATTCAGGCTAAAAAGAATCAAATAAAAACTTAGCGGCTTAGTGTCTTTGTGGCAAGAAAAAATCAATGCCTTTGCGGTGAAAAAAAAATAGTCTAAATGGAAAATTTCACAAACGAAACAATTGACACCAACCAACTTCCTAAATTTGAGGAAGTCACTTTTACGAAATTGCATCCTAAATATTTAAGAGTTGTTTTGATTAATTTGGCGTTATTTATTGGAATGCTTATTCTGGTTCCCGTGCTAATTTCTGTTTTCAATTCAGCACTTTTTTCTCAAAGAATATGGTTGATTTTAGGAGCTGTTATTCCGATACTTTCCCTTTTGATTATTGTGCTTTCTTATATTGGATTCCACAATAAAGGTTTTGCATTTAGGGAACACGATGTGCTTTTCAGACACGGAATTATTGCTACAAACACTATTGTAATTCCTTATAATAGAGTTCAGCATGTAGCTTTGCATGAAGGATTAATTCCACGTTATTTTGGTTTGGCCAAAATTGAAATTTTCACTGCGGGAGGAAGTTCCAGTGATATTGAAATCCCTGGAATCGAAAAAGAACAAGCCGAAAAGATCAAGCAACTGTTGATGGGGAAAATACAAAAGCAATTGTAATGGGAGCCGATTTTAGTCAGCCACAAAGGCAATCTGTAATAGGAATTTTGGTGATGTTTTTTTACACGCTTCAGCAATATGCCAGAGCGTTATGGCCTGTGATTGTTATTTGGATTTTTAAGTTTGATGAGATTAATAAATGGTATCTTTTTCTTGGGATGATCACCGTCTTTGTAGGTATTGGAGTTGTTTCCTATTTGAAATATCTGAATTTCACTTTTTTCTTAGACTCAGAAAACGAGGAATTCATTATTACAGATGGAGTTTTCAATAAAACCAAAACCGCTATTCAGCTTCGTAAAATCCAACAGGTAAATATAAATCAGTCTTTTATTCAAAAGTTGATTGGTGTTTATGAATTGGATGTAGATACAGCCGGAAGCAATAAAAAAGAAGGTGCCATAAAAGCGATTTCACATGAATTGGCTTTAGAATTAAAATCTCGACTATTAGATAATGAAGAAAAAAAGAGTATCGGTGAATCTGCTGTATTTCAATTTGAAGAAACGGAAGAAAAAACATTTGAAGCAGTACATCCTTTTATAAAAATAAGTTTTTTGAGTTTGTTGAAAGTTGGAATCACCTCAAACTATGAAAGAAGTATCGCTTTATTGCTGATTTTTTTCACTACTCTTTATGAGAATTTGCAAAATTTTGGAGATGAAAATAATGTTTATAAAGAAAAAGTTGGGTCTTATATAGATCAAAATTTAGTTTTTCAAACCGTTTTAATATCGATAGTATTGTTGTTTGGTGTGGTGTTGGTTGTAAATGTAATACGTACTGTTTTTAAGTATTATGATTATAAAATAACCCGACAAAAAGGGTCTTTATTATTGTCTTTTGGGTTGTTGAATACTAAAAGTACTATCATCAAACCTGAAAAAGTTCAGATTACAACCGTCACCAGAAATTATTTCCAAAAGAAAATGGGGATTTTAGAACTGAAAATCAAACAAGCAACCAGCGGAGAAAAAGAAGAACGCAAGTCGGTAATAGAAATTCCGGGATGCAGTGAGACCGAGAGAGATTCGATATTGAAATTATTGTTTCATAAAATTCCTGAAAAGGGATTAATGCTTCAGCCTAATTTTCGTAAACTTGTTTTTTCTGTTTTTCTTTCAATAGGATTACCTTTGTTGGGATTTATGGCGATTGGTTATTGGCTTGAACCTGTATTTTTTGAATACAGTTATGTAGTGCCAGTTTATTTTGTTTTTATTGGATTGATCCAGTATTTTAAATTTAAAAATAACCGATTATTCATTAACGAGAATTTTATAATAAAACAAAGTGGCGCTTGGGATGTCAGCAATGATATTATTGAGCCCAGTAAAATACAAGCGATTACAACTTCGCAGCTTTTCTGGCATAAAAAGTTGAATATTGGTTCTGTAACATTGCATACTGCAGGAGGAAATATAGCTTTTCAGTTAGGGAATTATTCAGTGATAAAACAACAAGTCAACCTTTGGTTGTACGAAATAGAAACTTCCGATAGTAATTGGATGTAGTTTAAAGAGGTTATTTGAGTATTTGTTTAATCGTTTAACCGAATTATCAAATAAGCAATTAGCCAAATAAACAGTTAAAATTTTTAAATAAAAAAATATGAAACATTGGATTGAAGCCGCACGTTTACGCACATTACCCTTATCGGTTTCTGGAATAATAGTTGGGAGTATGTATGCTTTGGCGCACCCAACGGATAACATATTGACGCCAACAGAAGTCTTTAACTGGCGATTGTTTGGATTTGCTATATTGACAACATTAGGATTGCAAATACTGTCCAATTTTGCCAATGATTATGGTGACGGCATGAAAGGAACGGATAATGAGGATCGAGTAGGTCCAAAACGCGCGATACAAAGCGGTGTAATTACTCCGCAAGCTATGAAGCGTGCCATTATAATTACTTCGGCATTGACGTTGCTTTCGGCGATGTTGTTGATTTATTATGCGTTTACCGATACTAATTTATGGTATTCCTTGTTTTATTTAGTGTTGGGAATTCTTTCAATTGTATCTGCAATTCGGTATACGGTTGGAAATACAGCTTATGGTTACCGTGGATTTGGCGATGTATTTGTCTTCGTATTTTTCGGATTGGTGAGTACTTTAGGAGTGAATTTTTTATACTCCAAACAACTGGATTTCGAATTGGTTTTACCAGCAATGGCTATTGGATTATTGAGTGTGGGTGTTTTGAATCTGAATAATATGCGAGACGAAGCATCAGATAGAAAATCAAATAAAAATACGATTGTCGTGAAAATAGGCGGAGCCAAAGCTAAAATATACCATTACATTCTGATTGTAACGGCGATGGTTTTGGTATTGGTTTTTGCAATTATAGATGATTTTCACTTTGATCAATACTTGTTTTTATTGGCTTATATTCCTTTAACCAAACATTTAATTACCGTCTATAAAAATCAAAACCCTAAGGAATTAGATCCCGAATTAAAAAAACTGGCACTAAGTACTTTTGCACTTTCGGTGTTGCTGGCATTGTGCATGATTTTCTTCTTTTCGGATTTGATTGTGAATAATTATTGAAGTGAATTTCAATGGCAATGACAATTTCAAAATCAATTTAAAACTTTAAATTATTTCAATCTTTAAATTAAAAAAAATGAAAATAACATTTTACGGTCACGCGTCATTGGGTTTAGAAGTTGGCGGCAAACACATCATTGTAGATCCTTATATTTCGGCTAATCCAAATGCAGCGCATATTGACATTGAAACTTTAAAAGCAGATTATATTTTAGTAACGCATGCGCACGGAGATCATATTCTGGATGTCGAGGCAATTGCTAAAAGAACGAATGCGGTAATTGTTTCCAATGCTGAAATTGCCGGTTATTATTCTCAAAAAGGGTTTCAATCGCATCCCATGAATCACGGCGGAAGCTGGAATTTCGATTTTGGGAAACTGAAATATGTAAATGCCATTCATTCCAGTTCCTTTCCTGACGGCAGTTATGGAGGAAATCCAGGCGGTTTTGTAATAGAAGGAGAGCATAAAAACGTCTATATTGCTGGAGATACGGCGCTAACTATGGATATGAAACTCATTCCTATGCGCACCAAACTCGACTTAGCAATTTTGCCAATAGGTGATAATTTCACCATGGATGTCGAAGATGCTATTCTTGCTTCTGATTTCTTGGATTGCGATAAAATTCTGGGCTATCACTACGACACTTTCGGTTATATCGAAATCGACCATGACGAATCCATACGTAAATTCTTCAATAAAGGAAAAGATTTGATGTTGCTGGAAATAGGAAGTTCCATCGAATTGTAATGTCATTGCGAGTTTTTCGAAGCAATCTCCAGCTATTCGTTGCAATCTTTTTTAAAGCTTCCAGCCTTCAAAAGGCTGGAAGCTTTAAAAAAGGATTTTCACTTCAAACGAAGTTCACTGAACTCTTATGTAAATAAAAAATAAGTGAAGTAATCTGGGCTAGGGTTATCGTTGACATAACACTTTATGAACTTTACGAAAAACTTTGGGAGCTTAGTGTTTAAATTTTAAATCAATCATGCAAAAAAAGAATTTCATTGTTTTATTTCTGTTTCTGATTACTGCAAATATCGTTTTTTCGCAAAAAGACGGCTATTGGGACAAAGCTCGCGCTACAACTGAAGAGATTACAGTTTCCGCCAGAGACAGAATCATCATCAAAACCCAAGATTTCCCCGAGGGAACCACTGAAGTCGTTTATAGAATAACGCTTTTGGATAAAAATCAGCAAATGGCAGGTAGTTTGGTTTCGGTTTTAAAAGCCATTCCGGATCCAACGGGAATAAGTCAAGGTTCAGCAGGAGCAGTTTTTATTTTGTCTAAAATTTCTGGAGATGACAAATGCAAGTATGCGGTTTTTTCAAGCGCCGACTTGGCCACAAAATATAAAGAAAACGGAAAAACTGATGACGCTTGTTTAGTTCAAGATACACCGGTCAGCAAAGATGCCAAACGACTTTCTACAGAGAAATCGGCTTGTATGCAATCTAATTCGGGAAATTTATGGTTTGGTTTCGAAAGTAAGAACTGGATCATGAACCAAAAAATTATTCTGGAAGTTGTGCCGTGGGTTGATAATAAACTCAGTCGTGGCTGGGCGCTTGAAAACAGAAAAGGAATCATAGATCAATGTAAAACATCCAATTTGGCTCAAAAAATGACCAATTCAGATGATTTTTGCGTTTGTATTCTCGATAAAATCCAATCCAAGTACAAGTTTAAGGAATTTCAAAAATTATTGGCTGTAGAGCGCGCTAAAGCGTTCAAGGATTTTGGGAATAGTTGTTTCAATGAAACGGGCGCTTCTAATGTAGTTTATAATAATTTGCGTAAACAAGCATCGGATTTAGCGAAACAAGGGCTTTATGGCGCTGCAATCGCTAAATTGAATGCGATAATTAATAACAACAAGGCAACATCTTTGGATTACAATGCAATTGGAAACAGTTATATTCTAACCAAGCAATACGGTAAAGCGATTAAATTCCTAAAAGAAGGCGAGAAGCTGGATGATTCGGAATTATTGATAAAACTGAATTTAGCGCACGCGTATTTATTGAATAATAACTATTCGTCTGCTAAAGCTATTTACAAGGAATACCAATTTCAAAACGTAACCGATAGTTTGAGTTGGGCTCAAAAAATAAAACTTGATTTTGAGGCTTTCAAAAAGGGGGGCATTAAAAATGATGATTTTGAAAGAGTTTTGAAGTTGATTGATAAATAGATTGAACTTTAAAAACTTAAATGCTTTATGTTTTAAAGAAGCGATTTTTTTACCATATAAGGCATTTAAGTATGTAATTCAAATAGTTAAAAAAATAAATTCCCAAAACGGGAACTTTTTACGTATCTTTGTAAAATAAATTGAATTTGAGAGTAATTGCGAAAAAAATATTGAGGGATTTCTGGGTAGCGCATACTGATTGTGAACAGCAGTTAAAATCTTGGTTTCAGGAAACCAGCAAAGCAGAATGGGAAAATCCCAATATGATAAAACAGCAATATCCAAGTGCAAGTATTTTAAATAGTAATCGGTTTGTTTTCAATATCAAAGGAAATAATTACAGATTAATAGTTAAAATAAATTTTGATCATCAAATGGTTTGGATTCGGTTTATTGGAACGCATGCAGAGTATGATAAAATTGACGCCAACAAAATTTAATTATAATGGAAATTAAACCTATAAAAACAGAAAACGATTATAACCAAGCTCTCGAAAGACTTGAAGTTATTTTTGATGCTAAAAAAAGCTCGTCTGAAGGCGACGAATTAGAAGTACTTGGGATTTTAATTGACCAATACGAGAATGAGCATTTTCCTATAGGCATGCCGGACCCAATTGAAGCTATAAAATTCAGAATGGAGCAAATGGGATACAATCAAAATGATTTAGCTAATATTGTTGGTCTTAAAAGTCGTGCGAGTGAAATCCTAAATCGGAAACGAAAACTTTCATTGGAAATGATCCGTCAATTGCACGAACAATTAAACATTCCTACAGATGTTTTAATTCAAGCGTATTAAAATTGATTGAGTTTATTTCAAATCATAATTCATAACTCATACTTTATAACTTTTGAAAGCAACCTACCACAAATACATTCTGGATTTCAAACGCCCATCGGGAACTTCCCGTGGCGTTATGACCGAAAAAGAAACTTGGTTTATTGTCTTGGAAAAAGAGGATAAAAAAGGAATTGGTGAATGCGGAATCCTTCGCGGATTGAGTATTGATGACCGACCGGATTATGAAGAAAAATTGCAATGGACTTGCGACAATATTCACTTGGGAAAAGACCAACTTTGGGAAGCGTTATTAGCCTTTCCTTCGATACAATTTGGAGTGGAAATGGCGTTCCAATCTTTGGAGAGTGAAAACCCTTTTTTATTGTTTCCTTCGGACTTTACAAATGGTACAAAATCCATCTTAATAAACGGTTTAGTTTGGATGGGAGAGGAGTCGTTTATGAAGCTGCAAATCGAAGAAAAACTAGCGCAAGGTTTCCGATGTATTAAACTTAAAATCGGAGCGATAGATTTCGATAAAGAACTGCAATTATTGCGATTTATCCGGCAACATTTTACTCCGGAACAAGTCGAAATTCGGGTTGATGCTAACGGTGCTTTTACTGAAAATGCGGCTTTAAATAAATTAATGCAACTGTCTGAATTTAAATTACATAGTATAGAACAGCCGATACAAAAAAATCATACTGACAGTATGGCAGAGCTATGTAAAATCACACCTTTTCCAATTGCTTTGGATGAAGAGTTGATTGGTGTGTTTTCTTTGGCAGAAAAAGAGCAATTGTTGGAAAAAATCAAGCCGCAATACATCATTCTCAAGCCTAGTTTTGTAGGTGGTTTTAGAGGTGCGCAAGAGTGGATTTCATTGGCTGAAAAGTATAAAATCGGGTGGTGGATTACCTCTGCTTTGGAGAGTAATATTGGATTAAATGTGATTGCGCAATGGACCTTTTTACAACATAATTTAATGCCTCAGGGATTAGGAACCGGAGCACTTTATACGAATAATTTTGACTGTCCGCTGGAAGTTTCAGAAGGGCAATTGTGGTACAAAAAGGAGTTAGATTGGGCGTTTGATTTTGCCCTTTTGAAATAGATTATTTCGTAGTTTTCTTTTGTTCGCCGTCTCCTAACAAGACGGATAATGTCTTTAAGCTTGGTGTGCGGTCCGCAATCAATTTTATGATACTGATGAACGGAATAAACAGAATCATTCCTGCAGCACCCCAAATAATACCTCCTACGATTACCACAATAATGATGACAAGTGTATTTATTTTCAAACGGCTTCCTACAGCAAAAGGAAATATAATATAGGCTTCGAGTGCTTGAACAATAGAAAAAACTGCAATAACGGCTAATGGATACCAAATCGAATTGTACGTTATCCAGGAAACTGCAATGGGCAAAAGCGAAGATATCATTATTCCCACATAGGGGATAAAAGTAAGTATTGAGGCTATAAAACCAAACAGAAAAGGATGTGGCACTCCTATAATCAATAGTCCAATGCTGTTTAACAATCCAACGATTAAATAGACCACTAACATTCCTTTGATGAAATTGTAATAGGCGTGAATGGTTTCAACGAGGATTTCGTGAATGGTTTTTTTTCGCTCCGGAGGGAAAAGTTCATACAAAGCATTCGATAACATTTGGCGATGAAAAAGTATTAATGCCGAAAAAACAGGAATCATTAATAGAAAAAATAAAGATTCAGATAGGGAATAAGCGGTGTTTTGTACTATTGAAAAAGCTTGAGAACCGGAGTTGTTGAGTGTATTATTGATAAATTCTGTTTGTTTTTCCAGACTAATGTCAAATCGTTCCGAAATAAAAAGGCTCAATTGATGTATCGTTTCGGTTAGTTTGGTTCTCAAAGATTGCCATTCCTGAAGAAACTCTGAAAACTGTACAAATAATAGATATATGACAGCTCCCACCAAAAGTGTTACTCCTAAAATAGAAATAACAATTGCAATTCCTTTGTTAATCCCTTTTGTTTCCATCCATTTACAGATTGGATACAGAATAAAACCAATGAGTAACGAAAAACTTAACGGAATAAATAGTGTTTTGCCAAAGTACAGAATCAAAGAGGACAATATTATAAACTGGAGTATTTCTAAAACAGAAAATCTCTTGTTAGATTGAAAAGGAACGGGTGTTTTAGAAGATTGTAACATACAAATTTGTATTATAACCGTTATTTCAAATTTCTTTTTTAGAATTGCAGGTTAGTATTTCATTTTTTGAAAATAAAAATGATTTTTTTTGGTATAACAAATATAGCGGATTAAAACTAATTTATCTATTTGTTTGAATTCTAGTTGTTTAAAGTGTAAAGCATTTTTTATTCTATAAATACAAAAATCACATAATTAATCTAACACCGCCTAATTCGGAGACTCTGTAGGAGAAACGATTACCAGGAGAACCAATGAACATGAAATTTTTGGGAATATTCCATTTTTTTGATAATTCGTCAATGATTTCCGGACCAAAAGTACCTTCTAATTCAATGAATTCAATGTCAATTTCAGGATAAGCACGGTCAAGAACTTTAAGGTCAATTATGAGTGAATCATTATTTTCGCCTTCCCGTTTTACATTAACAATTTTTAATTTCTTTGTCGTTTCATTATTTTCTACATATTGCATTACTTTATTTAAAATTGCCACATCATCTCCTTTGGTAAAAAAAACAAATTCCTGTGAATGGATTTTTTTATTCATTTTTGTTAAATAACGATTACTGAATATAACGAATCGTCTCAGAGGTTTGTAAAAATATTCTAAGGCATCAATTGATAGCTGGATTAGAAAAGACCTGTTTAACATGATACCAATAAATAGCAATGAAGGAATCAGATATTTGATAAAAGTATAAAAGGAATCAACATTTAATTGGACATTACCCACAAAAGCAGCGATTACCAATGATACGGCAACAACTACCGAAATTCCACTAGCTCTTTCAGGTCTGGGCAGTTTTTTTCGTTTAAATTTCAATAATAAATTTCCAATACCAAATAATCCCATTACTGCCAGAAAAGAGAACGTATAAACGCCGGCTATTGCAACCAGATTCCCACCGGTAACAAATAATACGGAAATACATAATATTAGAAAGCTGATAATTATTCTATAGTTTGAGCCTCTCTTATTTTGTTTCAAAAAGTAATTGGGTAGGATTCTGTCTAAAGTCATACGATTTAGTAACCCGGAAACCCCAACAAATGAAGTCAATACAGCTCCACATAATACCAAAACTGCGTCGATGGAAATAAGATAAGCAAGCCACGATCCGCCGGTTGTTTGTCCTAAAAAGGCAAGTAGGGATTCTTTATGTTCCCCAACTTCTGCCAGTGGTATTATGCATATTAATAATAAAGCCAGTAAAGGATTGAAAAAACTCACTATAGCCCACATATTACGAAGTGTTTTTGGAAACACACCATGTTCTTGTTCTTCAACAAAATTAGCAGAACTTTCAAAACCCGAAATCCCTAACATTGCCGCTGAAAAACCTAAGAAAAGTGCCCTAAAAATCCCACCAGAAGTAACTGGAAGATTCCAATTGATATGAAAAGTTTGTAGGCCATGATTAAAAAGAAACCAGCCAGATGCAAATACCAATAAACTAAGTGTGATTAAATGAATTAGGAATATAAAGACAGCGACAACAGCTGATTCTCCAATTCCTAAAATAGCCAAACCGGTAAAAGCAACTAAAACAATTACTGTAGTTATTGTGATGTCAATTCCAGGTGCTATTCCATGGAGATAATGCATACCTTCAGAAGCTGAGATTACTGCTGTAGCCATGTAAGACAAAACGGTTAATGTCGCTGCAAGCGATGCCATCCTTTTGGACGACGTGTTTAGCAATACGTTATAAGCACCACCGTTCAGTGGAATGGCACCAACTACTTCGCCATATATTTTTCTGAATAAAAAAAGGACAACTGCTACAAAAAGTAACGAAATCCAAGCGTACTGTCCCGCATACATAATCGTAAGCGCAGATACATAAAGGCAGGATGAACTTATATCATTTCCGCAAATAGCAGTTGCTTGTAACTCATTTAGTTTTTTATGTACTATTGTTTTCATTGTAGAATTTTTAATTTATTTCAGTATTTGTTTATCAGCTTGGTAATTAAGCATTTGTAAACAGCTAATTGGAAATGCAGAAGATAGAGGAAAAGAAATTCTCTATTATTTTTTGTTGAAAATTGTATATTAATTTTCGATTAAATTAAAAAATAAATAAGTTAATTCTTACTATAAAAAATAAATATTTTGGCTTATATATTCTTAAAATTAAATTTAATTATCCAATAATCGCCTTTGGTAATTGATTTGTCCCAGATGATAGGCTAGGTGCGTGGTTAAATGGATAAGCATAAACTCAGTTGAAGTTTTTGAATCAAAAACTAAAAGTGGAAATTCCATTTTTAATTCTTCTTCTGATATATTGTTAAGTGCATTGTTAACGACAACAATGGTTTCTTCGATTTTTGATAGCAATTCTGCTCTTGGAATATCTTTCAGTGAAAATTCAAGTGCTCTGTTTCTGATATAGCCGGTTTTTCCAAATTCGGCTCCAATATACGTATTTAAATTTCCCACTAAATGCAAACAAAGGTTCCCAGCTGAATTAGCTATTCCTTTTTGGTTTTTCCAAATGTCACTTTCAATTTGGTATGACTCAATTTCGGTTTTTAGCTGATTTAAATCTCGGTTGAATAGTGTTTTTAAACTTTCAATTGGCATTTTTAGTTTTTTTGTATTTCTTCAATGATAAAAGTGCTTGTTGTTGTATTTTTTTCTGAAAAAAACCAGTCCAACCTAATAAATATCCTGTAATTCCTAATGCTTGCTTGGACCATTTCCAGATATCAAAATCATCGGTATGTTTGATAATTAACCCATCTTTAAATTGAAATTGAGCACGGATAAGGTTTACAACTTTTCTGTTGGTTCTGCTGAAGTTATAGGTGGCAGTCCATCTAAGTGAACCAATGTATTCATCCGCTTTTATTTCTGAGAATTCAATTTTTATATTTCCTTTACTTTTTTCTATCAGCATTTTCCACATTTCGCAAACATCATTTTCTTTTAATAAATCAAATACAGGATCACGAAACTGAATCTTTGGATGATAACATTCGCACATTGTTGCAGCATCAGCATTGGCAAAAGCAGTGTAGAACTTGATAAGGATTTTCTCGTTTGGGGTCATACATACATAAAGTGAGTAGTAAAAATAATAATTTTTTTGTTAAAATTTGGGTTTTAAAAAGTAATATAAAAAAAATAAATATCATTTATTCCTAATTTGGACAAATTAATAGTGTTGATTGGTTATGATTCATTGATTTGCATTCCTTCTATAAATTTTAAATTTTTAAACAAAAAAAGAGGATAGACTTTTAATTTTCTATCCTCTTTTATAATTGTTACAAATGTATTCTCTGTTATTTTGACTTATTTAGTAGCAGGAATAATATCAATTACTACTGTACGGTTGTAAAAACGTTCTTCTGGAGTTTTGTTTTCAAAAGGAGATCTGTTTTCATCCTCACCATATCCAAGTACTTCAAATTTTACGTCGTTTCTACCCGCTTTAGATAACCCACTTTCAAGAATGTTTTTCACATCGTTTGCACGAGCTAGAGATAAATCTTGATTGTGAATTTCTTCACCAATAATATCAGTATGTCCTTTGATAATAACCGTTGCTCCAACAGGAATTTTTGGTGTTACCACCTCAGTAAGGTATTTTTCATAGATAGCAATCGCTTTAGATTTATTAAATTCATAAATAATGCTGTATCTCATACCTTCTTCCATTTTTGCAGGAGTCCAAAGTACCATGTGAACAGGAGTTTCTTTTTCTACAATTTTACCACTTTTGGTTTGACCAATCATTTTTACTTTGTAATCTCCTTCTGAACGATTACCTAAAATTGATTTTCCAGGAATACTAACTTCTTCTTGAGTATAAGGCCCGAAAGACTGTACTTTTCCTTGTTCGTCAGCTATTTGTAATGACCAAGAAGACAATGTTTCATTAGCTCCTTTATTATTGAAGGTAACATAACTTTCAACAGGTGCTTCTTGTGAGGCAACAATCTGTACAGGTTTCAATGGAGTATCAGGACCACTTTGAAATTCCATCAATAAATCTGGAGAATTACTTTCGATAGAAACTCTGCGATCTCCTTCACGTAGTAGTACTAATTCTAATGTTGCACCTGGTTGTTCTGATGGGATATTTGGCTTGTTTTGGCCTTTTGTTGTAATTCTTGAAGGATTTATTACAAATACATTTACCAAATAGGTTTTGATTGATTCTGCCATAGCAAGACCATCTGCAGGACCTTTCTCTGATGAACCCACCAAAGTAATTGTTGCAGCAGGATTTTTTTGCATACGGTCTCCAAGTATATTCAGCACATTATAATAAACAGTCATTTGACGTTTTGAACGATCTGATAAATTTTTTGGAGCAAATACTTCTAATTGATCTTCTTTGAAGTCTTTCACTTGGTCTTTCGTTAATAAAACATAACGATTTGGGATTTCAGTTGATCCATCATTAAAGAAAACATAGTTTCTAAGAGGGAAAATTTCAGTCATTCTTCTTTCTCCAGGAATATTAGCAGGAGAGTTTACAGAGAACTGAACTTCGCGATCTTGTAACATATCAGTAGACTGTTGGATATTTTGTCCTTGTCCAAGTTTAAGAGCTACACCAGCTCTAATAGTAGTGATATTCCATGTTTCTGTTGCACGTGGATTTTGACCAAAATAAGGTTGGAAAGAAACAAAAGGAGACAATACAAATTGTGTTTTGTTGTTATCTGAAGAAAGCGGAATATCATACCCTGCACCAATTTGCATTGATAAAATAGTTTTCTCAATCTCACTAAATTCACCTGTTACTGCTGGAGAAGGCGCTTGATCAGGAAATGCCGGGTTAATACCTAATTGATAGGTAAACGATTTATCTAAGTTGAAAGCCAAACGTGGGCCTCCATAAAGATAGAAATTAGATTTGAAAGGAGCAAAGCGCACGCTTGGTTCCACCGTAATGTAACTTAGATCAGTAGATAAATCTGCTGGACAATCACATGCCGTTTTTACTTGGTCAAAAGAACCTTTACGGCTATCATATCCAGCTTGAAGCATAACGCCCCATCTTGAATCAGCAGGACGATATTCTAAAAGTGGTGCAATGAAAAGTCCAACACCATCTCCCTCATGAAACGTAGCCGGAGGCGTAAAACCAGCATTCAACTGATGGGTAGAACCCTCGTAAAAATTGAAATTGGCTCCACCAGCAACACCAAAGAACCAAGATGGTTTCGCGTATTTAACTTCTAGTGTTTGTTGTGCCTGAACTGGTGTTTGAACGCTTAACCATGTCAATGAGACTACTAAAAGTCCTTTGATAGGTAAGTTATTAAGGGACCAAGAATTGCGTAATCCCTTTTTTAAATTATTTATATTGTCCATGTTTTTTTATTTTGTTTGATTCATTTTTTAAATAATTCCCTTCCTAAGACGGGATAAAATTGTTTGGCTGTAAAAACCTTTAGTATCAAATACCTAGTTATTAGGTACATTAATAGTTGTATTTACCATAGTAACTGAAGCCACTAGAGAAATCGCTCTACCATTTAGTACCGTTAAAAAAGGATTTGTACTATTGGCAGGAGAAGACAAAGTCACTCCAGAATTGGCGATAATGTTTCCAACCATAACTCCACCACCGGCGTAGTTAATAACCGCTGAAGTACCAACATACCAATAAACATTATTAGGATTACCAACACCGTTTAAAAATGTAACACTACTTGGCATTGAATCACCTACTGTTAAAGTCGAAGGTGCTTGAAAGTACCATTTTGCATTGGGATCACCATTCGCATTTAAGGTAAGATTTCCGTTAGTGATGCTAAAAGAGCTTGAAGCTGTATAAATACCAGGAGCTAACGTTAATCCACCTAATTCACCAGCACCCGGATTAGCAACGCCACCTGGCATTGAAGCTGGAGAAATACTGTTATAAAGATCTCTCGCTGCATTCAATCCAGCTAATGCAGTTGCTGCTTTATTAGCATTTCCTGGCATAGGTGCATCTGTAAATATTCCATCAGTTACAACTCCATTATTTAATGGGGTTACGGTATAAACATCTCCACTTGTACCATCTGTAAATCCTGTTACTAAAGATGAAGCAGCAGTAGTTCCGATTGCTCCATTTACTACAGTTAATAATCCTTGATTGGTCATTCCTGCATTTCCTCCAAAAACTCCAAAAAACAAACCGCTTGTAATTATTGGGGATGGAGTAGCTACATTTGCTGTGGTGAAATTCCATACATAGTTATTCGCTAATGGAATACCTGCTGCACTTTTAGCACCAGTTGTAATGGTAGCTGTATAAACAAGTCCTGGATCAAGTGAATTTACCGGGTTAAATGAAGCAGTATTACCACCAGTATAAATAACTACACCTGGAATTACTGTAGTACCTTGTTTCAAAGTAAAAGTAGTTGCATTTATAGTCAAAGGATCCATTGTTAAGCTAAAGTTAGCTGTAACTGTTTTGTTTAAATCAACTGCTATAGCATTATTAAGTGGATCTGTAGCAGTAACTGTTGGTACAGGTACTGTTGTAAAATTCCATACATGATTAGTAGCTAATGGTGTTCCTTGTAAACTTTTAGCGCCTGTTGTTATAGTAACAGTATAAACAGTATTAGCGGTTAATGGATTTGTTGGTGTAAAAGATACTGTTGATCCAGTATAGGTAATTACTCCAGTAATCGTGTTTGTTCCTTGTTTTACAGTAAATGTTGAATTATTTATTGTCAATGGATCCATTGGTACACTGAATGTTGCAGTGATTATTTTATTAAGAGCAACGTTTATTTCATTATTTGTTGGATCTGTAGTAATCACGACAGGAACAATAATCATCCCAGTAGCAAATGTCCAAACATGATCTGTTTGAAGCGCATTACCCATTACATCTTTAACTCCTGTTGTAATTCTACCAGTGTAGGTTGTATTAGGACTAAGTGGACTTGCTGGAGTAAATGTCGCTGTTGTTCCACTATACGTGACAGTACCAGCAACAGCTGTTCCATCAGCTTCTGTAATAATAAAAGTGGATGGGTTAATCGTTGCTGCATTTATCTCTTCATTGAAAGTGACAGAGATTATCTGATTAAATGGAACGCCTAAAGCGCCGTTAGCAGGAATTGTTGATGATACAACAGGACATACACCTACTGTTTCTACAAAATCGTCTTCTGCACAACCAGAAATTAATGCAATAATCAGTATTGCAAAGGTTAATAGTAAATTTTTAGTTTTCATTTTATTGATTTTAGGGGATTAAGTATTTTGTACAGCAAAGATTGTTTAGTTATTGGATAGAAGAGTTACATAATTAAAAATGGAAGTTGTAAGATTCACTTATTTGAATTGTTAACGTTTTTTGTATGTTATTGAAAATCAATATATTGAATTTATTGCTGTGTTAACAAAGTGTTATAGCAATTATTATGTGCTCTAAAATGCAGAAAAAAGAAGAAGTGTATGAAGAAATGAATTGTAACAGTGTTTATTTTGAAGAAAAAAGGCAATCTTAAAATGGAAGCTATATTCCAAATATTTAAGAAAGATATTTAAAAAAACTAAATTCCTTTTTTTTTAGATGGTAACAAAAAAAATCGAGATTTCTAAGTTCTCGATTTTATAGTATTATTTAAAAGCTAAAAACATAAAAAATGATTTTAGTTAAGCACATTTATTCTTTTTCCCTTTTTGTCTCAAGTTGAAAATAAAAAGGGTTAGCTCTTTTGTGAACTTATCAAGTATCAAAGCAGATTGTTTGATGTAATCCAAGGATTCTTTTATTTCATCTTTTGAATTTGCAAATTGATTGTTTATCAGATAAGATAATCCTAATATATTGGCAATGGGCTGTCTTACTTTATGTGAAGTCATAAACATAATTTCCTCCAAACCATTTATATATTCGTTCTGATATTCTTCCGCTTTTTTAAGTTCTAAATTTGCCTTTAGTAACTCTGCAGCACGTTTTTCTTTCTCTTCGTTCTGAAATAGAAGTTCTCTGTTAGCCATTAGTAACTCGGCGGCACGTTTTTCTTTTTCTTGGTTTTGAAAAGCGAGTTCTCTATTAACAATATTAAGTTGAGCAGTCTGGATTCTTTTCTCTTCGTTTTTGAAAGCAAGTTTTTTGTTTGCAATATCTAGCTCTTTAGCACGTTCTTCTTTTTCCAGGTTCTGAAAAGCAAGCTCTCTATTAGCAACAATCAATTCAATTGCTCTTTTTTCTTTTTCATCATTTTGAAAGGCAAGCTCCTTGTTAGCGATAATTAATTCAGCTGCACGTTTTTCTTTCTCTTCGTTTTGAAAAGCAAGCTCTCGATTAGCAATATTTAATTCAGCAGCTCTTTTCTCTTTTTCCTCGTTTTGAAAAGCAAGTTCAGTGTTAGCAATAATTAATTCAGCAGCTCTTTTCTCTTTTTCATCATTTTGGAAAAGAAGTTCTTTATTTGCAATAATTAATTCAGCAGCTCGTTTTTCTTTTTCTTGGTTTTGAAAGGCTAGTTCTTTATTAGCAATAATTAATTCAGCAGCTCGTTTTTCTTTTTCTTGGTTTTGAAAAACAAGTTCCTTATTTGTAATTATTAGCTCTTCCTTTTTTATTCTTATATTCATTGTTCTTTCGATTCAAAGGTTTAAGAAAAAATGACGTGGATCTTTAAAAATACAAATTACCCTAACTGTGAAAATCTATTAATTACTTTGAGTTTCAAAAGAATTAATAGTTTTCAGTCTGATTATAAAAAATAAAGTAAATTATTTATTATCAGTATTTAATTTTCAATAAAAGTATTGTGAATTTTAAGATTTTAAAGTATCAGAATGCTTTGTAGCAACATTGGTTATAACAAATTGCAACAGTGTCCCTAATATTTTTTTGATTGGATTATGGGTTGATCCTACCAAAACTTTTTTTGTTAAGTAGCCCGTTACCATTCCAACAACATTATTGATGATATTTCCTTTTATATTTGGGGAAGTTGTCATCTCAGTAAAAGCATTTTTTATAATATTTAAAGGTTTTAGACTTTCGTAAGTTAATTGAAACTGTTCCTTTAAAGCATATAATTCTAAAGCCTGCTTATTTTCTAAATAGATGATGGTTTGATTAAGTAAATCTGTTTGGTTTATCTTTTTCATACTATTTTTTTTTAAGCAGTTTAGTTATAATGAAATTACTGATAGGGATTTTAATCCATTGGTCTTTAAAATAATACAGTATAATTGAGACTATTAAATAAAAGCTGGATACTATAAAAAAGCCCAAGTAAGGTTTTCCTATTATTTCTCCTATCCATAAGGAAAGGCCAATATTTATTAGTAGAACAAACATAACAGCAAAAATAGCTACGGTTAATCTTGAGAGTAAAGAAGACATGACATCCGCTGATTTGTCAATTGCATTTAGCTTAACCAATTCGGCACTTGTCCTTGTATAGTCCTCGGCCCTTTCAAAAAGCGTTTCTATTGATGCTGTAAAGTTGTCCATAATTTAATTTTTAATCGTGTAGTATTTAGAATTGAAATTTTAATATTCAAGTGTCTTTTTAGATACTTGTATTTTTAATTTCGTTTTTTGCATCATAAAATTTTGATTTTCCTTCTGCAATAAGACTTTCGCCTTCATTTTTTGCATCGTAAAATTTTGATTTTCCTTCTGCAATTAAAGTTTCACCTTCATTCCAAATTTTTTCATATTTTTTATTTATGGTTCCTAACAATGTATCCAATTTGTCTTTTAACTCATCTGCATAATCATTGCTTTTATCCATAATTTTTTTTCTCGTTTTATCGCCTTTATCCGGTGCTAACATAATTCCTAATATTGCACCTGCTGCAAGACCACCTAAAACTCCTAATATTATTTTATCTGCTTTCATAATTTTTTATTTTATTATTATAATTTGTTTTTTATTAAATGCCTCTACCTTGTATAAGTCTAAATAGTATTGCTATAACTGCAATAACAAGAAGTACGTGAATGATTGAACCTAAGCTAAATGCGAAGAATCCAATTGCCCAAAAGATTACTAAAATAACTGCGATGGTGTAAAGAAGGTTGCCCATGATTTTTAATTTTTATGATTTTAATTTTATTTGTTGTTGTATATTTTTTATAAGGTATGATTAATTATATTTTTCTACCTTGAATAAGTCTAAATAGGATTGCTATAACTGCAATGACAAGAAGAATATGAATAATTGATCCTGCACTGTATGCAAAGAAACCAATTGCCCAAAAAAGAACTAAAATAACTGCGATGGTGTAAAGAAGGTTGCTCATAATTTCTATTTTTAATGATTAATTAGTTAAATTAATTGTTTAGTAAAGTTATATAAAATAAATTATATAGTTCTGTTTTACAGTGCTTTATGGTATAAAAAATTAACTTAATATTAAATTAATCTGTTGTTTTGAATTTGATTAAAATGAAAATGCAGCATAGACACTTAAAGCACTGTTTTTAGCATCTGGAGAAGTAAAGTTATTTGATGAATCATCTTTTCCAATTTTAGTCAGTCCATAATTGTAACGTACTCCAAAACTAACAGGCTCTAAATCCAGACCAATACCTCCAGCAAGACCAGCATCAAATCTGTTGAAATCATCTGTGTCAATATTGTCTTCGAAATTATAATTACCATTATCTGATTTGTTAGTCGTTTTACCACTAATCAAATAAGCGGCATAAGGTCCAGCATGAATATTGAAATTCTTGGTAACATTTACCACTAATAAAAGAGGCACTTCAATGTAATCTAATTTAAATTGTGCAGTTCCACTCACTAAGGCGTTGTTGTAAACTAGTTCAGCTCCTTTTCCAGTATAAGAGATCTCAGGTTGCAAAGCGATATTATCTGCAATAGGTAATTTAGCAAAAAAGCCCACATTAAATCCAGTTAACACATTATTGTCATCAACATCGTCAGTATATAGGTTAGAGAAATTTACTCCACCTTTTATACCTATTTTTGTCCCGTCATCTTGTGCTTTGGAACTGGTAAAAGCCATAAAAGTTAATACTAAGGAAGCGTAAATCAGTGTTTTTGAACTTTTCATATTTGTTTTTATTAGGTTTAATTAATTGTAAATTTGTTACTTACAAAGTTGAGAATGATATAAAAGAAAAGTGTTACAATACTTTTTCTAAAATTTATATTATTCACACCTTTTAGTAATTATAGGGTTTTTTATGCTCTTTTTTTTCTGCTTTTTAAGAATAATTTTGACAAAAAAAAGGCGAGTTAGAAAACTCGCCTTTTTAAATTATTTCTTTTTGTATCAGTTTTTATTGTCAATCGTCATGTCTTTTAAAGCCTCACCTAATTCAGTCATATCATGATTGTATTCGCGTTTAAATGATTCCCAATCACTACTTCTGTCATTTTTATAGGTTTCAACTTTAGCTTCAATATCCTTATTTTTTTGTTCCAGTTCCTCAATTTTTTTTGCATACATTGCGTCAATTGAATTTCCGGTTTTTTTCATTTTTGCTTTCAACTCAGCAATTTTATTTTCATTTTCATTGACTTTTGCAGCAGTTTCGTTTTTGAATGTTTGCCATTCTTCTGCAGTTGCTTCTTTTCTTGCTTCCATCAATTCTTCTTTGGCATCTCGCACTTCTCTTTGAGCATCGGTTACTTTATCTTTAGCTTCCAGCTCTTTTTTTGTAGAAGTCTGACATCCCACTAGTACTGATCCTGCTATAAATGTTGTTAGGGCAAGAGTATAAATTGTTTTCTTCATTTTTAATAATTTTAAGTTTGATTTTTTGAAGTGATTGAAAAGGGTTTTTTGTTTACCATTTTTAATTTAACTTGGTACAATTTAGTTAAGCCAGGTTGAATTATTTAACGGTTTTAACCTAAGTATTCAATGAAATAGAAATAATTGGCATATGTTAAAAATGCAATTATTTAAAGGTTTTCGATAATTTTAAGTAATTCCTCTTTGGTTTTGCCTAATTTTATTTCAAGTTTTCCTATCATTTCATCTTTCAGACCTTCTTTAAAAAGTAAATCGTTATCAGTTAAGGCTGCAAATTTTTGTTTTAATTTTCCTTTTTGCTCTTCCCAATTTCCTTCTAGCTCTGTAGTATTCATTTCTATTTTATTTAAGTTTCGAAAAAATATTCGGAACTCTACAAAGTTGAGGGAAAAAGCGATGTAACGGCTTATAGAATTTAAGACAAGACTTATATTATTCACACCTTTGTTTAAGAAGTAAAGCTTTAAATTAAATCATAATTAAATGTCAATTGGTATTTCAAATAGTAAATATTGTGATTTTTCATTCAGGATTAATGGAGAAAAATTTATTGTTTTTGGAAAAATGACAAATTAAATATCTTGATAAAATTCTCTGTTTTCTTTAGAGTTATGTTGTTTTCCGTTCCGGTTTATTTCTGTATTTCTTAGGTATTGTTCGCTGTTTCAAGGGATAATTAACAGTTAAACAGAAAGTAGGGTAAAGGATTCTTGAATTGCAAGTGAACTTAAAAATGCAATTCTATAAATTATAGTCTTATTATTTAGTATGATTTGGAGTATATTCTTTTAGTATTGAATTCAAAGATTCATAATAATCTTTAAGCGTTTTGATATTTATTTGAGGATTAGAGGCATCAGGGATAGTAACAGGCATTTCAATTAAATATTTTGACAATTCAGGATACTCATTTTGAATAGTCAAAGTCATTTTTAGAATTGCATCATTAAGTTGTTTTTCAGTTTCCATAATAAATTAAAATTTTAGTTATTTAGTTTGGTATTTTTATTCAAATACTAAAAAAATTAAATCATTAAAAGCATCGTAAAATGTAATGATGCCTCTAATGATTTAAAATGTATTGTCTTATTAAAATTAATTTGTAATCGATTCTATAGCAATATTATAGTTCCTATGTCAGCTGTTGCACCTGCTGTTACAATAATATCAGTTTTGGTAGCAGCTATAAGTGGTAAAACAGGAGTGATGGTTATGCTATAGGTTCCAGGAGGAAGTCCCATAACTAAAAACTCGCCATTCTCATTTACATTTGTTGAATAGGTTTCAGCTGTGGCCGAAGTTGCTTGAACTACTGCCATTGTACCTACGGGAGTAATTTTACCTTTTATAGAACCACTTATTGCGGTTTCTATTGTTCGGATAACTGGTTTCAATTTATAAGTACCATTACCTGTGCTAACAATAGATTTATTGGCATCAAAATCAAGAAGAACACTATACAGGATACCTTGTTGAAGCGTTTGATGAACTTGAAGTTTCAATCCGCTTTGTTCCGCACTAGGAGTACTCAAAGGATAACTTACATTATTAAGCACAACTGTATTGTTAGTTCCTAATATAAGTCTTATTTGTTCTACTTTGGATACTTCCAATGAATCAGTAGCAATTAGCGTATCAACTCCGTTAGAAAAATCAAGTAGGTTATAAATACCTTTTTTAACATTTAGAGAAACAGTTTCTCCTCCTTCGCCAGTTATTTCTACACCTTGTATGTCTACATTTACCTCATCATAAGGACCTGGTGCATCAGTCAATCTTACAGCATAAGGATAACTGGATTTTGTATCATCACTGTTACATGAAATTATTAGTAATCCAAGCATGATAAAAGATAAAACAATTTTCATTTTTTTCATTTTCATTTTTTTTAAGTTTATAAAACATTTTCATTACCAGGTAAAGATAGTCCCAACTTTAAAAGGGAGTGTTACAGAACTTTAGTATAATGTTGTAGGATTTACACTTTCAATGGTTTAAAAATAAGTATTTTCTAAACTATAGATTTTCCTATTCCGGTAAAAGTTCTAATATTCTGTTTTTAGCTGCAATAAATTATAATACATTGCTAGATATGCTTTTAACTATGCCTTTTTTGAATGTTCAATTGTCAACAACCTTTTTAGAATTAAAACTTATTTTGTTGCTTCCTTCTCATCAACAATGTTTAATTCCTTTTTCATTTCTAATTCTTCTTGTCCATCTAATCCCTCCAGTTTTTTATCTTCCTCTTTTTTCTTTTTATTGAAATAGCCTCTTAATAAAAAATTATGTTTAGCAGCCTCTATCACTTCATTAAGTCCTTCGGTTCCTGTTTTGACATTTGTTAAGGTGGAATCGATTGTTCTTCCCATCTTTTCGTCAGTTACTAATTTGGATAAAGCACCTTTGCCATTATTCATTTTAGTTGTGAAATTGGCAAATTCATTTGAACTGGTTTCTAAATTGGCTAATGTGTTTGTTATACTATTAGCAAATTCTTTGTCCGTCATCAATTTGGATACCATCCCATTTCCACTATTCATATTGGAACTAAATTTAGCAAGTTCGGCTGTAATTATTCCGGCATTGTCTACGCTGGTTTTTACACTGCTCATAACGTCTTCCATATCTATAGCTTTTCTAGAAGCAATGACGTCATTGTCTTTTACAATCCGATTAGAGTTGGTACCAGCATAGATGGTTAATACTTTATCACCCATTAATCCATCCGAACCAATACTGGCTACAGCATCCGTTTTAATAAACTTTCTGACCTCATCTTTTATCAATAATTTCACTACCACAGATGAATCTGTGACTAATTCGATTTCACTTACCGTTCCTATATTGATACCCGAAAAGCGGACATTATTTCCAACTTCAAGACCACTTACGGATTTGAAGTTTGATCTTAAATGAAATGTTGAACCAAATAGATTTTTTTGTTTTCCAACAAAATATAATGCCGAAACAAAAAGTACCAATCCAATTATAACAAACATTCCCAATTTCCATTGGAACCCAGATTCTTTATTCATAACTTTTAATTTATTTTTTTAATTTATTTTTAATTTAACTAAAAAAAGAACGTATCCATTCGTCGTCACTTTTTTCCAGTTCTTCATAACTGCCCTCAGCATGAATTACACCATCTTTTAGAATCATTAATCGATCGCTGGTGTATTTTGCACAAGCCATATCGTGCGTAATTATAATAGAAGTCGTTTTGTTTTTTTTCTGAATGTCGATTAGTAATTCACTTATTTCTCTGGAAGTTATGGTGTCCAATCCTGTTGTAGGTTCATCATACAATACTATTTCAGGTTTTAGAATCAGTGTTCTTGCAAGTCCAATTCTTTTTCGCATTCCGCCTGATAGTTCAGAAGGCATTTTATCAATAGCATCCGCTAATCCTACGCTCTCTAATACTTCTGTAATTTCAGCTTCTAACTCTTCAGGAGACAAACCCTTTACATGGCGTTTTAACGTAAAACCAAGGTTTTCCCGAACGCTCATGGAATCATATAAAGCCGCATTTTGAAAAAGAAATCCAATCCTTATCCTAATCTCATTGAGTCCTTTAGTGTCTATTTTTGTGATATCGGTATCGAATACCTTTATTTCTCCCTTATCTGCAACTACCAATCCCACTAAACACTTTATAGTTATTGATTTGCCTGATCCGGATCTTCCTAAAATCACTAAGTTTTCTCCTTTATTTACGGAAAGATTAATTCCTTTCAACACCTCATTTTTCCCAAAAGATTTATGTAAATCCTTTATTTCTATTACGGGAACATTTTTATTAGTAGCTGCAGGAAAATCTATATTTGTTTTTTCTTGTATCATTTTTAGAAGAATAAATCAGTTAACTGAACCGCGACCATGTCTATAATAAATATAGTCAGTGAAGCTGTTACTACTGCTGAATTAGCTGCTTTACCTACACTTTCTGTTCCATTTGCTGCCGTATAACCCTTATAACAACCAATCATTCCAATAAAAAAACCAAAGAAAAAAGTTTTAATAGTCGCTGGAAAAATATCCAAAAATGTAATTGATTCCAAAATTTGGGCAGTGTAACGAAAGAGGGTAACATCACTATGCATATTCACACCAATGTACCCACCATACATTCCAATTCCATCTGCGAATATCACTAAAAGAGGAACCATGAGTGTAGTAGCCAAAATCCGTGTAACTACCAGGTATTTATAAGGATTAATAGCTGCAACTTCCATAGCATCAATTTGTTCGGTCACTTTCATCGAGCCCAATTCTGCGCCAATTCCAGAAGAAATTTTTCCGGCACAAATTAAGGCTGTAATTACAGGTGCAATTTCTCTTATTAAGGAGAGTGCAACCATACCGGGCAACCAAGATTCTGCACCAAATTTTGCCAACGTAGGTCTTGATTGAAGCGTAAGTACTAATCCCATTATAAAACCGGTAATAGTTACTAACGGCAGAGATTTATAACCAATTATATAACATTGTTTAATAAACTCTTTTATTTCATAAGGAGGTGTAAAGACTTCGCGAAAAAATTGGGTAGTAAACAACGTTACTTTACCAACATCGTTAAAAATATTTTTTAAATAAATAATCAAAATAGTATATTTTTATGAAGATTAATGAATTGTATGCAGTTGATATATTTTATAATTTATTAGATTTTTGAGAAGAATAAATCCCATTTCTAATTTTTCATGTTTTTTTGCCAGATGCAAGAGGAGTTGTGTAGGTGGGGATTTACTATTGGTTTCTTAAACCAATGATTTCTACTACATGAAAATAAAAATTTCAGAAAGAATCTTCAGCTTTTTAAAAACAATATGTACTTTTCGGATTTAGAGTACTCTGTTATCAAAATAGGTTTATTCCTTAAATTTAAATAAGATTTAATAGAAATGTTTATTTTCGATTAATACATCTCTTAAAACTCTTATTTTATTGTTGTCTACATTGATTAACAGGTATTGCTTTCTTAACATAATCTGTTGTTCAAAATTTAGGCTTTCAAGGTTATGAATTAATACATCACTATAGTGTTGCTCTGCTCTTTGCTCATGAGATTCACATGAATTAATGATGTCTTTACAATCTTTACAAATAAAATAGGCTTTTAGATTGATGCAAAACTTAAAGAAAAAGCCATTAATTTTAACCGTTTCTTTTGGAATTCCGCCTAATTTTTTAATTTCTTTTATAAGTTCTGATTTACATTTTTGACTGGTTTGTTGAAATTCAAAAAACATGTTTTTTAAGCCATATTTTTCTGTTGCTTTTGATGCACTTTTATACCCTTCGATTCTATCGTTATTAATTTTGACAAGTGTGTTTAACACTTCAATTGATTTATCTATATTCATTTTTTTAAATTTTAAATTGTTGATTATCAATTTTATTCATGCTAATTAAAACATAGTAAAGGTCAGAAGATAGAAAACAAAAAGTGTTACATAACTTTATAAAGAAATTATAATATTCACAGTTTTTTTATAAGAGTTAAGCATTTTTTTTCTCGTTTGTAACAATCAAAACAACTCCAACTACAGCGAGTACAACACCTACGATAGGTGACCATTCCAATGGATGATTTACTTCTTTATTTATTTGGATTGGACCTAAGTCAACTACCTTTTCTGTAGTTACATAATTGAAACTATTATATAACAACATAATTATTCCTACGACGGTTATTATGATTCCTATGGTTCTTGTTTGCATTTTTAAAAGTTTTTAAGTTGATATATAATTTTATAAAGTTTGAATTATGCTCTTGAAAAGTATTCTTTAACAAAAGTATGTTGCTGATTTTCGGTCATTTTATCGGTGTCTTTAATCTCGAATTTAATTTTTAAAAAACGGGTGTCTTCACTCAATAGATCAAAGAGTTCTATTTTTGCATCTGTAGGTCCAAAGAGAATTACGCGTTTGTAATTTTTTATGGCTTCACCTATTTTTTTGTAATAATCCAAAAGCTGTTGTTTCTGCTTATTATGCATCAGACTTTCGCTTTTAGCTAAGCTTTTATTTTTCTCTCGATTTGTAAACTTTGATTCAATAGTTTCTATTTCAAAATGCTTTGATGTAAATTCCATTAAATGAGCCATGGAATGATCCATCCAAATGCCTAATTTTTTTGTTGTTTTCATATAGATTTTTTAAGATAATAGATTGATACCTGGTCTAGCAGCTAATTATAATTGAGAAATTACAATGTGCTAAAGTTCAGTCATCTATTGCTGAAAATCATTATATAACTTTAGAGAAAAATTATATAATTTACATGTTTTTAAATTATTGGCAAATAAATTCAAAACAGGGTATTCTCTTTAAAATAATAATTGAAAAACCATTTTTACTCCACAAAAAAAGGGCTGTTGTCACCAACAGCCCTAACCAAAACCAAAAAAACCCAACCTAATCTTATTGTCTTTAGTAGTTCATTTTCAGTTCTACTCTTCTATTTTTTGCACGACCTAAAGCGGTTTTGTTACTAGCAATTGGTTTGCTTTCACCATAACCTATTGCTGTCAATCTAGATCCGGAAATACCTTTACCCATTAAATAATTTTTAACTGATTCAGTACGTTTTTGAGATAATTCTAAATTGAATGCATCGCTACCATTGCTGTCTGCATGCCCTTCGATAACTAAATTTGAAGCATCGTATTTATTAATTAAGTTTACCAATTCATCCAATTGAACTAATGAAGCCACTTTTAATTTTTCACTATTATTTTCGAAGAAAATTTTACTTCCCAAATAGGTGATTCTTTGTATATCTTGTTTTGTAATTTCAGGACACCCTTTATTTTCCATAGTTCCTTTTACTGTAGGACAACGATCATCCATATCAGCAACACCATCTCCATCAGAATCAGGACAACCATTTAAACTCAAAGGACCCGCAACATCTGGACAACGATCCAAATCATTTGTTATACCATCTTTATCATTATCCATTGGACAACCAGTTGCATCAACTTTAGTTCCCATTTTAGTGTCTGGACATTTATCGTTGTTATCAGCTACACCATCATTATCAGCATCAGGACAACCATTTAGAGCAACAGTTCCCGCAACATCTGGACATGTATCTAAATAATCAGCTACACCATCTTTATCTTTATCTAAAGGACATCCGCTTGCATCTACTGATACACCAGCCGGAGTTTCAGGACAGGTATCATTACGATCAGAAACGCCATCATTATCAGCATCTTTTTTGTCTCCAAAATTGAAAGTCAGACCAGCCATGTGAGATAAATAAGCGTCTTTTTTGCCTGCAGTAACACCATCTCTTCTGTCTTTATTTGAAAAACTAAAAGTTTCCTGTAAATTAAGCATGATGACCGGACTCAATCTAAAATTTAATCCACCACCTGCAGTAGGTAATGCATAATCAATTTTATCTTTGTCAAAACTGAGATCTTTGTCAAACAGCATGGCACCAACTCCTGCAAATACATAAGGTCTTACTACTGACTCAGGTCCAGTAAAATTAAATCTTACGTTCAACGCAACAGAATTGAAATCAGTTTTGAAGCTTCCTAACGTACTATTGTAACCAATAGTTCCTTTTGAAGCTAAAAAATTTAAATCGAAATGTCTGCCTAAATACCTAGATACAGATAAACCTCCAAAACCGTAAAATGCTTTATCAGTTTTGTAAAAATTATTCCCAAGATCTCCTTGATATTGTGTCACACCACCATGAAGACCAATATTCCATTTCTTGTCTTCAGTTTGTGCTTTTGATACTAGTGTAATTGCTAAACAGGTACAAAGCAGTAGGACTTTTTTCATTTTCATTTGTTTTTATTATTTAAGGCAAAGATGGGCAACATGGAAACGATAAATGTTATAGAACTTCCGTAATAAGTTGCATCATTCCCACATTTTCCATTGCTTTTTCAAGCCAAAATAGATTTAGATATTCGTATTATATATTTCAAAAAAAAAAAAGAACCATTAAAAAACTAGTTTTCAATTAACCACTCTGGGAGGAAGGTCTGAAAAAAAATTTTTAATAATTCTATTTTATATTTAAAAAAACAGAGAACTTGAATAGAGTAATAATTACATTATTGCATTACTTAAAACTTCGTCATATTGTATAAAATTTTCTTTTTCAAGATCATTTGCTGTTATTGATTGATCTTCTTCACTATATCTTTTGGAAGTTATTTTGCCAACTTTGCAATAACTATTTGAGGCCAAGTAAACTTTGTTTTCTGAATTTTCCATTTTATTAATTTTTAATGCTTTAATTTTTTTTGTTTAAATTAGTCAATGTATCTTCTTAAAGTCCAGGCCATTGTTTCATGTGATTCCATTAAACCGGTTAGAAAATCGCCTGTTCCCGCATCCATGTTTTCTTCAATACTTATGTCAATATCTTTTCGCAAATGAATAATAACAGTTTCGTGATCTTGTAATAATTCCTTGAGCATATCTTTTTGATCAGGATACTGATTTGGAGCTTCTCTAAGTATTGATAAGTCCGAAAACTCTTTCATGGTTCCAATCGTTTTTCCACCTAATTTGCCCACTCGTTCCGCAATTTCATCGATTGATTCTTCCAATTGCCTGTATTGACCTTCAAATAATTTATGGAGTTCCATAAAACTTTCTCCTGATACATTCCAATGAAATTTTCTTAATTTGATATACAGCGTCATTTCATTCGCTAAAATTGAAGAAAGAATTGAAATACTATTTTTTAGATGTGCTTCTGTAATTCCAATGTGTGGTTTCATAGTTTCCATATTTTTTTTATTTAGTTATAGGAATGTTTTTTAAAATGATTTTGTCAAAATTCTTGGTTTTGAATTATCAAAGGAATGCAGGACAATTAAAAAAGAATTTACTTTACAAAGGTCATTTTATTCCCCTCGAAAAGTATTATAAAATTACAAAAATATGTTACATCATTCACGCTTTTAGTATGTGTAAAATTCATTAAATCAGTATTTTAATTGATTTTAATGATTTTTAATTGGCTATAAATTAGGTCTCAAAGACGGATGTTCGAATACAATTATATCAGATGTTTGCCAAGATTTTATAATTTAGATAAAAATCTAAAGTTCACGATTGTGATGTGTTTATTATTGAAGTATTAAGCTATAGTGATGTCCTTAGCCAGATAAATTTCCTGCACCATATGTATGAGTTTTACACCTTCGCTAAAGGGGCGCTGGAAGGCTTTTCTACCCATAATCATCCCAGATCCACCTGCCCGTTTGTTTATTACGGCTGTTTTTATGGCTTCCGCCAAATCAGCTTCGCCTTTAGATTCTCCGCCTGAATTTATCATCGAAATACGTCCTGAATAACAGTTGATTACCTGATATCGGCATAAGTCTATAGGATGATCGCTGGATAATTTGGTGTACATATCAGGATTTGTTTTGGCAAATTTTATTGCAGTAAAACCTCCGTTACCAGTTGGCAGCTTTTGTTTAATAATATCTGCCTGAATAGAAACTCCTAAATAATTGGCTTGGCCGGTAATGTCAGCTGCAGTATTGTAATCGATACCCTCTTTTGTGAACGCATCATTTCTGGAATAGCACCAAAGAATTGTAGCCATACCCAGATTATGCGCTTCTTCAAAAGCCTGTGCGACTTCTATGATTTGCCTGTTTGATTCGGCAGAACCAAAATAAACAGTTGCTCCCACAGCGACTGCACCCATGTTCCAGGCATCTCTAACGCTTCCAAACATAATTTGATCGTGTTTATTAGGATACGTCATGAGCTCGTTATGATTAATTTTTACCACAAAAGGAATTTTATGCGCGTATTTTCTTGATAGCATCGCCAGTCCGCCCATGGTAGAGGCGACTGCATTGCAACCCGCTTCAATGGCTAATTTTACAATGTTTTCAGGATCAAAATAAATAGGGTTTGGAGAAAACGAACTTCCTGCAGTATGCTCAATTCCCTGATCTACCGGTAGAATAGAAATATAGCCGGTATCAGAAAGTCGGCCATGATGGTATAACTGTGTCAAACTCCGAATCGTTTGCTCATTTCGATTACTCTGTAAAAAAGTAGTATCGATATGGGACGGATGGGGTAGGTGAATTTGATCTTTCGAAATTGTTTGACAGACATGATTTAACAAAGCGTCTTTTTCATCACCTAATAAAGCTAACAATTGGGATATATCTTTCATTTTAACTTTGATTTGAATGCGTTTCTAAAAACAAACAAGCCTATTCTTTAATTAACCTTTATCAATAGGATAATCAGTGTATCCTTTTTCATCAGCAGTATAAAATAAATCCATATTAAGATCCTCTGCTAAGGGTGAATTATTTTCAAATTTTTCCACTAAATCAGGATTGTTTATAAAGGGACGTCCAAAAGCTACCAGATCCGTAAGTCCACTCTTAATTGCTGCTTCGGCACTTTCTTTGTCAAAACCACCACAGAGAATCAAGGTGTTTTTGAAGTTATGACGTATCAATTTTTTAATTTCCAAAGGAACTGCTGGCGCTCCCATTGCCGAATGATCCACAAGATGAATATAGGCAATATCTAGTTTATTGAGCTCTTTAGACAAGTAATTATAGGTGGCATCGATTTCAGGATAATGCGGCATATCACTTGCCACTCCATAAGGTGATAAACGAATACCTGTTTTTTCTTTACCAATGGCTTGTGCAACAGCACTCGCAACTTCAATTACAAAACGGCATCGATTTTCAATACTTCCTCCATAATTATCTGTCCTGATGTTACTTACAGGAGAAAGAAATTCTTCTAATAAATACCCATTAGCCGCATGTAATTCTACACCGTCAAATCCTGCGAATAAAGCATTTTCTGCCGCGGAAATATATTCTGTCCGGGCATGCAAAATATCTTGGGAAGTCATTTCATTTGGAACAATAAAGTCTTGTAAACCCTCGGAGTCCGTCCACATTTGCCCGGCAGCTTTTACTTGTGAGGGAGCTAGGATGTGAGCATTTTTATGCATATTAAGGGGATGACTGATTCTTCCGGAGTGCATTAATTGGACAAATATTTTCCCTCCATTTTTATGAACAGCCGTTGTTGTTTTTTTCCAGCCTTCGACTTGTATTACATTAAAAATACCAGGAATCCGGGCATATCCAAGACCATTAGGGGATGGTGATGTACCTTCGGTTATGATTAATCCAGCGCTGGAACGTTGACTATAGTATTCAGCCATCAAATCATTAGGAATATTTTCAATTGCTCTGCATCTTGTCATAGGTGCCATAACAATTCTATTTTTTAATGCTATGGAACCCACTTTTTTTGGTGTGAATAATTCATGTGTTTTCATGTTTTTTGTTCTTAAATTGCTATTATAAAGATAATTATATTTAATGACTTACGTATTGAGAAAACTTTCTAAAATGATATATTGTCCATTAAATAAGGATATTACAGTTTGAAAAAGTCTTCTTTGAAAAATGATTTTTAAATGTTTTTCTTTTGAAAATAATCTTGGTAATGCTTTTATGAATCAGTCAAAATAGGCTCAATCGTTTCTATGAATTTTAATGTGGCGTATTCTATTACCTATTTGTATGAGTATTTTTTAATACTTTCAGGAAACTCGCTTGGTAATTACTAACGATGAAGCCTTGCCTCAGCATACCTCTGGTTAGTAAAATTATTTTTAAGCGAGATCCCTTAAGCATTCAATAATAAATATTGCCTCAAAAAATTAAGTTAGATAACATTATTTTTTTAATGTCCTGATTAACGGTTATCAAGCTCGTGTACCAATTCGTTGATCATAGGCGGAAGATTGGAAAACCCCTATGTTCTTGATGCCGTTACGCCAATCTGGCAAATCAGAAAAATGTTACCTAACAAAATTTTAAGGTTGTTGATTCGAAACCATTCCCAGTTATATATCATTGGGTTTTACAGGCATTTTTTTTGCTGTTTATAAATATATTCGATTTGTTTTATTTCCCTGGCGTTATTGACCCATACATTGCTTCGTATTTTAGCATAATATCAGCTTCGCCAATCGAAGTAAAGAAAAATTCTAAGCGTTCTATATGTTCTTGTGTAAATTGCAGATGTACTTTGAGGGCATCCACTAATTCATCTGTAGCTGCATTTTTAATCATTATGGGAATGGAGATCATTAGTGCTTTTTCAGAAAAGTAAATTTCTTTTAGTTCCTCTACAAAAATATTGCGACAACCTTGTTTTGTTTCTGATATAGTATTTTCTGAATTTCCTTTACCTTCTTGCAACTTTACTTTTTTATTGGTTTTGGTGGCTGTACTTTTCATCAGTATCTATTTAATTGTTGAATAAATTTAATAATGTAAAGTTGCGGTTTAATACTTTTTAATCTCTTACACAATTTATAGTATGACTTACAACTTTCACATGTTTGCATAAAAAAAGGTTCTAAAAAAAGAATTTGATTTTTAATCCTAAATAAATCGCTGTCATTCGTAAAGTTTACATTTTGCTGATTTTTATTTAAAAAAAACAGTAATAAACTATTCCATTACATTATTATTTCGGGATCAAATTCCTTTTTTAAACAACCTCTTTTAAATTAAAAGGTATTCTATTTTCTCAATAATAATCGTACTGAGATTTTAATAATTAATCGTAAACTATAGTTTCACCTCATTTACTAATGGTAATTCATTTTCAAAATCGGTAAAATTTTTCAAAGTTGTTAAAGCAATTTGGTCTAATGCTTCATTGGTAAAAAAGCCCTGATGTGGTGTAATCAAAACATTATGAAAAGCCATTAATCTTTCTATTAAGTCATCTTGAATAATACTTTCAGACAAATCTTTAAAAAACAGATTTTCTTCTTGTTCATAAACGTCAATTCCTAAATAGCCTAATTGTTCATTTTTCAATGCTTCAATTGCATGTGATGTTTTAATTAATGCACCTCTGCTGGTATTAATAAGCATAGCTCCTTTTTTTATTTTAGAAAATGCTGTGCGGTCAAAAAGATGTTTTGTATTTACGTTAAGAGGGCAGTGGAGAGAGAGAACATCGGAGTTTTTAAATATTTCATCCAATGTTTGATATTCAACCCCTTTTGCAATTAATTTTTCCGATTCTTTAACATCGTAAGCAATTACTTTACATCCAAAGCCTAACATTATTTGGCAAAAAGCGGTACCTATTTTTCCTGTTCCAATTACGCCTACCGTTTTTCCGTAAAGATTGAAACCGGTAAGATTTTCTAAAGAAAAATTACTTTCTCGAACTCTATTATAGGCTTTATGCGTTTTCCTATTCAAAGTCAAAATTAAGGCTACAGCATGTTCCGCAACGGCTTGTGGAGAATACGCAGGAACTCTCATGACTTTAATCTTTTGTTTTGCTGCGGCTCCAATGTCTACATTATTGAATCCAGCACAACGCAAATCGATGAGTTTAATTCCAATTTCGGATAATTTATCTATAGTTTTTTTATCAATTTTGTCATTTACAAATATACAAACACCTTCAAATCCTATAGCCAAATTTGTAGTGTCAATATTTAAAGGAGCTTCAAAATAAATCAGTTCGTGTTTATTGTCTCGATTAAACTTATCCAGATATTCGCGGTCATAGGGTTTTGTACTGAATACTGCTATTTTCATGGTTATAATTATATATTTATTCTCTTTTTTTGTCTAATTCTGGGGCCTGTAAATTGTAAATTCTACATTAGATGTACAAATTTCATCTCTTTAAATTGTTTTTTTTATTTTGAAACATCCTCTGGATCAATATTAATTTATTTTGGATTTTATTGTAAATATCTTCAGTTGGAGTGTAAATAGGATAACCCTTAAAATTATTTTTTTCTCTCTTCTTAACCTTAATGATGTTTATTTTTGGAATGTTGATAGTTTTTTTCATTAGCTTAGTTTTGAGGATACTAAGGTGGGAAATTTTTACATAAAATGTATTATGTAATAGTTAAAAAGAGTTACAATATTCACGTTTTTTTGATTGATGCGTTTTTTTATTTAAGTTAAGTTTCAAAAATAAAAAAGGTATAGAAAAATGAAGTTTCAGTAATCAAATTTGATAAAGAATCAAACTATAAATAAATTCTCTCTGAATTTTAAAAAGGTTCAGAGAGATTTATTTAGTATTATAAAGCCTATATAACCGAGACAAACTAGCTTTCATTAGTCTATAGAAGGAGTTCTTTCTAAGATTATAATAGGAAATTTTTTATGCTGGTCTGCTCAAATACGTTTTGCATTAATAGAACAACAAGATAGGTTGAAATTTATGATTCGTCTTTTGTTGTACGAACAAGGCTGATACCAGAAACGAAGAAAATGATACCAAGCACACCGTAAATGATTAGTGATTTAACATCTCTCATTTCGCCCGATGTACCGGAAAATAATACCGCCGTGTAAATAAGTCCACCTATTCCAAGAGCAGTAAGTAACGCTCCAAAGATTCTTTTAAGATTCATAATTTTTAGTTTTAGAAATTTATTAAGTTTAATGTATGTTTTTTTTTGCTTGGTTAATTTTTTTGAGGGGCATCTAGCTTAAAGACACGTTGATAATTTAAACAAGTGTTTTTTTAGAATTGGACTCAAAAAAAATTAAAATGCACATATTAAGTGATTTAAAACCTAATCAAAAGTAAGATGATTGTGTAGTATAGAAGTTATATGATTTTGTAAAAGACTTATATTATTCACACCTAGTCATTTTTATACTGTTTTTTTTCAATAAAAAAAGAGGCTGTCCTGATGGAGAGCCTCTTTGAAAATTAATTTTTTTTAATTTATTGTGGTTGTGTAACGGCATTCATTTGCAGCGTTACTGCTGTTTGTGCTAACAACCTTCCGTTTATTGTTGCTTCCGTCTGTAAATTAATACCGGTCATTCCTAATATGTTTCCTTCAAAATGACTAGTGGTTCCACAGGTAACCGCATCTGAAACTACCCAGAAAATATTTTTGGCTTGTACTCCTCCTGTTAACGTCATTCTAGCAGTAGAACTCAATTTAAGAGTTCCGGCTACTTGAAAAATAAAAACATCAGTTGGACTACCGGAAATAGTTATATCAGTTGGAATATTAAGGGCACTTGTCCATTTATATAAACCAGGTGTAAGTGTTTTTCCACCAATATTTCCAGCACCTAAATTTAGAAAATCAGGATTAGTTCTTCCGGCTGCATCAGTATATGCGGTTTGCATATCACCAATCGCTGTTGTTAATCTTGTAGCATTGGTTACACTGCAAGGAAGAGGACCTGCAGCATCAACTGTGTATATTGTTCCTACTACTTCTGTACATCTAACTAATATGGCAGCACCAGTTATTGGGCTTGAACCAATATCACCTGTAATAGTTGATTTGTACACATCTGTAATTCCTGTTTTTGATAGAATCGCAAAATCTCCTGCAATACCAAGATTTACTCCAGTCAGTGAACCAATTTTTGGCTCTATATTATAAGTTTCATTAACTGCATATATATCAGAAGGGGAACTATCTGATTTTCCAACTGCAGACATATCAGAGGTTAAATCCTCATCCGTATCGTTATTGCAACTAGACATAAAAACTACAAGTAGTAAGGCTAGAGTAGGTAATGCACTTTTAAATTTCATAACTTTGTTTGTTTAATTAGTGACTTATTTATCACTAAACAAAGATGAACTCTTGATCTTTAAATATGTTATAAGATTACTGACATATGTTATAGCATTAACCTTTTGTTAAAAAAAGAAATGGATTATTTATAATCGAAAGTAGTATTTACAGGCTGTTGATATGAAGATTAATAGGGCAGGGGTTTTTATAAATTTACGTCTATTATATGCGTTAGACACGGTTTTAGTTATACTTTTTTAGTTAACTCAACAATTTTATGGAATAATAATTTTTCATCAATGGGTTTAGCAATATAATCATTCATTTCCACAGCTTTACATTTTTCCAAATCAACTGTTGTAACATCAGCAGTCAAAGCAATAATTGGGATATTTAAATTCAAAGTGTCACGAATGTATTTTGTAGCTTCAAATCCATTCATTACAGGCATTTGCAGATCCATTAAAATGATATCATAGGATTTGGTTTGTAGCATTTCGATGGCAATTTTTCCATTTTCAGCAATGTCACGTTCAAACCCAAAATCATCTAATATTGTTTTCATTAATAGCTGATTAAGCGCCATGTCTTCTACAACTAATACTTTTATATTTTTTGGGGATATATGTAATTCGTTTGGATTAGTATCTAATTCAGCAGCGTTTTTTGTTTTCTGAAAAGGCAAAGTAAAACTAAAAGTAGATCCTTCATTAATTTTACTTTTAACACGAATACTTCCTCCTTGTGATGTTACTAGCTGCTTAACAATAGCCAGTCCTAAACCTGTTCCTCCATAAAGACTGGAAGCCCCATTAGTAGCCTGTTGAAAGTTTTCAAATATTAAATCGATATTATCCTCTGGAATGCCAATTCCGCTGTCAGTAACTTCAAATTCGATAATTACTTTATCTTCATCTTCAAACAATAAATTGATATTAACCGCAATTTGTCCTTCCGAAGTAAATTTTACTGCGTTACTTACTAAATTCAAAATAATTTGGTGTAATCTAATGGAGTCTCCTAAAAGAACATCAGGTATTTTTTTGTCATAATTTGTGACTAATTTTAAATTTTTTTCTTGAATTTTTGTTTCAAATAATTGAAGCATTGAAGTTATGGAAACAGCCATTTTGAATGGTTTTTTTTCAAAAATCATTTTACCGGCATCCACTTTTGCTAAATCAAGTATGTCATTGATTAATGCAATTAAGGTATCACCACTCAATTTAATTGCGTTTAAATATTCTTTTTGTTTATCTGATAAATCTGTTTTTAATATCACTCTGGTAAATCCAATAATTGCATTCATAGGAGTTCGGATTTCATGACTCATATTTGACAAAAATTGTTGTTTTGCTTTCATCGCATCTTCCGCAGTTTTTGTGGCTTCTTCCGCTTTATTTTTTGCTTCTTCCGCTATTAAAGTGGCCAACTCTGCTAATACTTTTGCTTCTATTAATTCTGATTCAATTCTTTTCTGATCAGTTACATCTCGGGCAACAATAACTACACCCAAAACATTTCCTCTATCATCTTTGTAAACAGATCCGTTTAATAACACATCAGTTAGTTTACCGCTTTTATGACGCAGTTTAAGTGGAGAATTGGTGATAAAACCTTTGGCAAATACTTCCTTATAAATAGCACGGGCTTTATCGGGTTCCGTAAAATATCCAAAGAAATCGGATCCTTTTAATTTTTCGCGCGATAGCCCGGTGATATTCACAGTTGCCCGATTCATATCCGTAATCTTGCCTTCATTATTTATCGTTGTTAGAGGATCTAGGCTCGCTTCTATAAGGCTAAGGGAATATTTTTCTTTGAGATAATAACGAGAACGATCTGTTATGTCTTCAATCGCAAGAAGAATTAGCGGTTCACTATTTGTTTTTTGAATAATCAAATGCGCGTTAAGCAACATTATTTTCTCTCCAATTCCAGAAAAAGTGTGTGTAACTTCAAAATTTTCAAAACTGGTATTTTTGGAAAGGATATCATTTAGAACTTCACGGAGTTTTGTAATATTCCATTGTTTATTTCCTAAATCAAATAATAATTTCCCTTCTGTTTCTTCTTTATCAACCAGGAATTTTTTATAAAAAGATTTATTGGCTGATATTACATGAAAATTTTTATTCAGAATAAGCATTGGTTCATGAACCGTAGCAATAATAGCTTCTGAATATTCATGTGATTCTATTAATAAATCATGGCGCATTTGTAATTCTTGGTTGGTAGAAATAAGCTCTTCATTAGTGGCTTCTATTTCTTCTTTTGACGTCTCCAGTTCTTCATTCAAGGTCTGGAATTCTTCATTTGAGGAAACAATTTCCTCATTTGCTGCCTGTAGTTCCTCATAAATATTTTCTTGCGTTTCAATAATAGTAATCATCTCGGCGCGTGTAGTATTCAGTTCCTCAGTCAGTTTTTTTATTTTTAAATCTTTGAGGGTTGTATTATTTTTATTGGAATCAGATTCAATAAATTTATCTACCTGTTCCTGTGGTTTAAAAACGATAAGCATAAGAGGTTCATCCCATTCAATTTTAAGTGGACAAACTTCAAAAGACATTAATCGTAAAACGGATTCAATTTTTATTTCAATACCCGATTTGTGCACGGATTGCTTTGTTTCTAGTGCTTTATTAATTGCATTACGGAGTTCAAAAGCAAATTCCGGTCGTGCCATTTTTAAAATATTAAGGCTGGCTTTACCTGATGCATGCTCAAGGTAGGAGGAAACCGGACCTCTAAACTGGAGAATTTCCATGTCTTTGTTGACTACCGCACATGCCGGCATATAACTGGAAAGAAGTGTGGAATCAATAGCGTTTTCTAGACTTTCCTGATTTACACTTATGCTTTTAGAAGGCGCATTTATTTTTTTACTGGACATAGTTGTACGTGTAAAGCGAGGTGTTAATTCAAGTATCTTTCTCACTCCCAAATTATTTTTTCGGGAATAGATTTTAAATTTATTATTTATTAGCGTGAAAAGCTGTGATGATGTCCCAATACTTTCTGCTTTGCCAAGCATTAAATATCCCGTATCATTCAACGCAAAATGTAACGATGCAAAGACTTTCTTCTGGGCGGCTGAATCAAAATAAATAAGGAGATTGCAGCAACTGACAAAATCCATCCGCGAAAAAGGAGGGTCACGTAAAATATTGTGAGGTGCAAATATGCACATTTCACGAAGTTCTTTCGCGATACGATAATTCTCCCCTATTTTTGTAAAAAAACGAGATAAATACTTTTTTGGAATTGATTCTACATCACTTTGAGAATATTCTCCATTACGAGCTTCTCTTATTGCTTCTTCACTTAGGTCAGTTGCAAAAATCTGCACCGGTATTTTATCCGTTTTATTATCTTGCAATTCGGCAATAATCATTGCAATAGAATAAGCTTCTTGTCCTGTTGAACAAGCTGGAACCCATATTCTTAGGGTTTCTTCAGGGGATTTATTTTTTATAAGCTTTGTTAGGAGATTGATCTTCAGAAATTTAAAAGTTTCTGTTTCTCTAAAAAAACTAGTCACATTAATTAATAAGTCGGTATAGAGAATTTCAATTTCATTATTTTTTTCGAGTAAAAGCTTTACATATTCCTGTAATGTTTTTATTCCATGTTGCTGCATTTTATGATTTATTCTTCTTTTTATGGTTGGGATTTTATAATGGCTAAAATCCACACCAGTTTCTTTGAGTAATAGTTCAAAAATGGTATTTATGTCATAGTTATTATTGGTAACAGTAATTTCTTTTGTATGCTCCTTTTCTTTAGCATCTTCTTTACCATTATTTAAAGGAACACCATTTTTACTGAGGCGAACTAATTCGGCGGCAATCTCCTCTGGGGATAAAATAAAGTCCACTACACCTGAAGAAATAGCTGAATTTGGCATACTACTCGCTTGAGCTGTATCATCTTGTGCAAAGGTTATTCCACCAGCATCTTTAATAGCTTTGAGCCCAATCATACCATCGCTGGCATAACCGGAAAGTACTACACCAATAACATTTTCTTTATGGGTTTCGGCAAGTGAGGAAAAAAGAAGATCTATGGTTAGATTAGGAATGTTATTTTTAATGCGGGGAAGCAATCGAATGTGTCCGTCAATTACCTCAATTACTTTATTTGGTGGAATTACATAAACATTATTGGGTTCCATTTTTTCCATATTATCAATTTCCTGGACTTTCATTTTAGTAATCTTAGAAAGAATGGAAGTCAGTAAACTTTTATGGTCGGGGCTTAGGTGTTGGACATAAATGTACGCCATACCAGTATCGGATGGTAATTTTTTTAATAAAAGGCTAAAAGCTTCGAGTCCTCCGGCTGATGCGCCGATTGCTACCACAGTAAAAGCGTTTTTTTTGCCTTCTTTTTCTGGAGTCAATTTGTTCGGAGTTGATTTTTTAGCTGATTTCATAATATATTAAACGGGTATTTTTAATTTATAGTTAAAGGATTGACTATAATTTTTTTGTTACATCCATGACTTCATGAAACCTTATAATTAGAATGTATTACAAATATTTGATTAAAAGTAAGAAAATATGTTTTATGAATTTTTAATTATTTGAAGTTCTTCCTCTAATTCGGTACATACCTGCAAACAAACTTCTTCAAGTTGTTGTACTAAGTCATGTATTTCTTCATTTTTTTCTTGTGCTGTCGCAAATTCCTGAATTTTTTTTGCTATATTTTCAAAACCAGGACTGATACCCATTATTGAAAAAGACGGAATCATTTTATGTGCTGCGGCTCCTAATAAAGACCAATTTTGTTCCGCAAAACTTTGTTTAATTGTATCTATTAAAGGAGGGGTTTGTGCTAAATAAAGCGAAATCATTTCCATCATTAAAGTTGGATTTGATTTTGTCCTTTGATTTAAATACGCCAGATCAATGCATCTTATTTTCTTCTTTGTATGCGCCTCTTCTTCCAAAATTTGATTGATTTTTGTAAGTTTAGGTTTGTTTAGGACACCAACTATTTTACTGTATAATAGTTTTTCGTCAATTGGTTTAGCAAGGTAATCATTCATTCCCACTGCTTTGCATTTTGCTAAATCAACAGTAGTTACGTCAGCGGTTAATGCAATAATAGGAATTGTGGAATTCATGGTTTTTCTAATATATTCTGTAGCTTCAAATCCATTCATTTCCGGCATTTGCAAATCCATGAGAATGACATCATAGTCATTTTCTTTAAGTTTTTCGATAGCTATTTTACCATTTTCGGCAATGTCACGGGCAAATCCAAAATCATCCAAAAGTGTTTTCATCAATAATTGATTGAGAGCAATATCTTCAACCACTAATATCTTAATGTTCTTTATTTCGGTTTCTAATTCTATTAATTCTTTTTCCAATTCTGTATCGGCATTTGTTTTTTGAAAAGGTAATGTGAAACTAAATGTGGAACCCTCGTTGATAGTGCTTTTTACCTGAATATTACCTCCTTGTGGTTCTATTAATTGTTTTGCGATAGCAAGACCTAGTCCAGTTCCACCATATAATCTTGAAGTTTCGCTGGTTGCCTGTTGAAAATTTTCAAAGATGCTTCCAATTTTTTCATTGGAGATACCAATTCCGGTATCTGTTACAGCAAATTTGAGAATTACTTTATCATCATCTTCATGCAATAAATCAACGTTCACTGTAATTTTTCCTTTTGATGTGAATTTCACGGCATTGCTTACCAGATTTAAAATAATTTGGTGTAAACGAACTGGGTCACCTAAAAGTACATTAGGGATTTTACTATCGTATTCCTTAACTAATTTTAAATTTTTTTCCTGAATTTTTGTTTCAAATAAATGTAGCATGGCTGAGATGGAAGACTTCATTTTGAAAGGAGTTTTCTCAAATGTCATTTTACCGGAATCTACTTTTGCCAAATCTAGAATATCATTAATGAGCACAATTAATGCATCACCACTTGTTTTTATTGCGTTTAAATATTCTTTTTGTTTATTGGTCAAATCCGTTCTCATGACCACTTTTGTAAATCCGATGATTGCATTCATTGGTGTACGAATTTCATGGCTCATATTTGATAAGAATTGCTGTTTTGTTTTTACGGCATTTTCTGCATTTATTTTTGCTTCTTCTGCCGTTTCTGTAGCTAATTCAGCAAAAATTTTAGCCTCAATTAATTCAGTGGCAATTCTTTTTTGCTCTGTAACATCTCTTGCAACAATTACTACTCCCAGCACATTTTCTTTATCGTCTTTATATACTGAACCATTGAATAATACATCAATCAACTTGCCTTTTTTATGGCGAAGTATTAGTGGAGAATCGGCAACAGATCCTTTCTCAAATACTTTTTGATACACTTCACGAGCCTTTTGTGGTTCAGTGAAATAATCAAAAAAATCGGTTCCAATTAATTTTTTGCGTGCTAAACCGATTACTTTTACCGATGCATTATTCATATCGGTTATTTTTCCTTCAGGGCTAATTGCAAACAATGGGTCATGACTTGCTTCAATAAGACTAAGTGAATATTCAGAAAGTAATTTTTGGGCTGTAAGATCAGTGTTAAGTTTTTTCAGTTGTTCTGCCTGAACTAACAATTCTTGATTTTTCTTATGTAAATCCACAAAAACAGCCACTTTTGCTTTCAATATTTCAGGCGAAAGCGGTTTAATCATATAGTCAACAGCACCAGCCTGATAGCCTTTGAAAATTTGTTGGGAATTATCCATGCTGGCCGTTAAAAAAATAATCGGAACATGTTTTAGTTTTTCGATTTGACGAATTAGTTCTACAGTTTCAAATCCATCCATCATTGGCATTTGCACATCAATTAATATGATGGCAAAATCTTGTTGATGGAGCAGAATTTTCAAAGCTTCATTGCCGGAATTTGCTTTTACACATAAATAGTTTTCATTAGAAAGAATTACTTCTAAGGCAAACAAATTTTCGGGTAAATCATCGACTAATAAAACTTTAACAGGGCTATTTATTTTCATTTTCAATTGTAAAATAAAAGTTTAACTTAATGAAGGGGATATGACGTTCTGTTATTTGCTTAACCATACGCGCATCAGTGACAACAGCCGTTCAACATCAATAGGCTTAGTGATGTAATCATTGGCGCCAGCATCAATACATTTTTGTTTATCGTCTTTCATAGCTTTTGCCGTAAGGGCAATTATAGGTAAGTTTCTGAATTTTACTTGAGATCGTATTCGTTTCATTGCTTCGTAACCATCCATTTCCGGCATCATAATATCCATTAATACCAGATCAATTCCAGTATGTTTATCTAACATCTCCAATGCATTTTTTCCGTTTTCTGATTTTATGACTTCCATTCCTCGCTCTTGTAATATTTTGGATAAAGCAAAAACATTCCGCATATCATCGTCTACCAATACTATTTTTTTGGAATGAAATATAGCTTCTTTATCGTACAAATTATTTATAATCATTTGTTTCGATTTAGGTAAATTGCTGATGGTTCGGTGAAGGAAAAGAGCCGTTTCATCCAATAATCGTTCTTCGGATTTTATACCTTTGATGATAATGCTCTCCGCATATTTATGAAGCAAATCATTTTCTTCTTTTGTAAGTTCTTTTCCAGTATAAATTATAATAGGTGGCATGTTATGTCCTTTTACATCTTCCAATTTATGGATTAGGTCAAATCCGCTAATGTCTGGTAAACCAATATCCAATATAATACAATCGATGTTATTATGTTCATACAATTCCAAAGCTTCTTTACCGGTTGCGGCTTCAAAACATTTTACATCACCAGTACCAATGAGTATTTTTATTGCTTTTCTGGAATTTTCATTGTCTTCTATAATCAACAGGTTTTTTATTTTTCTATTGACAAAATTTTCAATTCTGTTAAAAGCTTCTTCCAGACCATCTTTAGATATCGGTTTCATCAGATATTCTACCGCTCCCTCTCTAATTGGTTCCAACGAACGATCATTAGCCGAAATAATATGAACCGGTATATGTCTTACAGATGGATTTGCTTTTAACTCATGCAATACTTGCTGCCCTTTGATCCCCGGCAGACCCATATCAAGAATGATTGCTTGGGGTTTGTATTTTGAAGCAAGCAATAAACCATCTTCTCCGGTTGCTGCCGACAAGCATTTGAATCCTTTTTTGTTGGCTTGATTTAAAAGAATAGCGGCAAAATTCCTATCATCTTCAATGATAAGAACTACTTTATCATTGCTGTTTATTGAAGTTCTATCATCCTCTATGGTGGAGTAATTCAGAAAGGTTGAGTCATTTTCGGAACGTGGAGTATACAAAACTGGTTCTACCTTAACTGTACTGACAGATTCTTGTTCCCGATGTATTTCAAGCGGAATAATAAGAGAAAAAGTAGATCCTTGATTTAATTCACTGCTTACCTTAATTTCTGCTTCTAATAATTTTGCAAGTTCACGAGAAATAGAAAGTCCTAAGCCTGTACCGCCATACTTTCTGGAAGTACCGCCTTCGGCTTGCTGAAAAGCTTCAAATATGGCTGTTTGTTTGTCTTCTGATATTCCAATACCTGTATCGGTAACAGAAATGTTCAATGTAGTTTCTGTATTTGGGTCAATGCGTATCGTTACACTTCCTTTTTCGGTGAATTTTATAGCATTGGAAAGGAGGTTTTTCAATATCTGATTCAAACGTTGCGAATCAGTATAGATAAATTCAGGTAAAGCTGCCGCCAATTGGCAAACAAGCTTTAATCCTTTTTGTTGCGCCTGATGTCTAAAATCGCGAAGTAGATTATCTGTGAAATTTTTTAATGCTATTTTTTCAACATTTATAGACATTTTCCCTGCTTCAATCTTGGAGAGGTCTAACACTTCATTAATTAATATAAGAAGGTCATGACCACTTTTATAGATTATCTCTGCGCTTTCGACTTGAACATCGTCTAGATTTTTTTTTCTGTTTTCTGATAAATCTTTGGACAGAATGAGCAAGCTATTCAGTGGTGTTCGCAACTCATGGGACATGTTCGCAAGGAATTCCGATTTATACTTGCTGCTAATCTCAAGTTGTTTTGTTTTTTGTTCAATATCATTTTTTGAAGCCTCAACTTCTTTGTTTTTTTCTTCTAATGATTGGGTTTGCTCTTCCAATTCTTCATTGGTCATTTGCAATTCCTCTTGCTGTTGTTTTAGATTTTGCGCCTGTTGTTCTAATTCTTCATTCAGTTGTCTCAGTTCTTCCTGTTGTATTTGCAGTTCTTCTGCTTGATTCGAAAGCTCTTTATTCGCAAAACTTAACTCTACAGCTCTTTTTTCTTTCTCTTCATTTTGATAGGCTAGTTCTTTGTTAGCAATTCCTAGCTCTGCTGCTCTTTTTTCTTTCTCATCATTTTGATAGGCAAGTTCTTTGTTAGCAATTCCCAGCTCTGCAGCCCTTTTTTCTTTCTCGTCGTTTTGATACGCCAATTCTTTGTTAGCAATTCCTAGCTCTGCTGCCCTTTTTTCTTTCTCATCATTTTGATAGGCGAGTTCTTTGTTCGCAATTCCTAGCTCTGCTGCTCTTTTTTCTTTCTCATCATTTTGATAGGCGAGTTCTTTATTAGCAATGGCTAATTCAGCAGCTCTTTTTTCTTTTTCTTCAGCTTGTTGAACAGTGTTAACACTAATCGCTATACTATTCATAGAAACACTGATGAATTCCTTCTCCGTTTCATTGAAATCAGTAAGCTTACCTATTTCTATTACACCAATCGTTTTACCTTCAAGAAGAAAAGGAGTAATGAGCAAGTTTTTTGGTTTTGCATTCAGTACAGATGAAGTAATGCGTATTTGATCTTCGGATATATCGCTTAAAGAAATTTGTTTCTGTTCCCAAGCGGCTTGACCAATTAATCCTTCATTTAATTTAAAATTTTCTTTAGTGTCTTTAGCAGACGAAAAGGCAAATTTACCACTGAGTGTTAGGGTATTTTCTTTGTCATTAAATAGGTAAACAGCTCCTATATTAGCGTTCAGGTAGGTACATAAAAAACTAATCGTGCTGTTTGCCAACTCTACTATACTTTGGTCTCCTATTAATTTTTCATTAAGTTCGGAGTTGCCTGTAAGCAACCAGTTTTTGCTGGCAGTTTCTGATTCGGACCTATTAAGAGCTTTTAAATTTTCTGCCACTATAGTATATACAACGACAAGAATCAAAACAATGATGAACAATAAAACAGCAAAAACTATATTAAACATGCTTGCATCATCTTCACTGGTTTGTATTCTTTCAGTAAGTAAAATTTGTTCTGATTCCTGTGCTTTAGCAATTATTTTTCTTATTTCATCCTGTAATTGTTTTCCTTCCCCTGAAGCAACAAATTCTCTTGCTTTTTCAAAATCTTTTTTGCGAAGAGTAATGCATTTGTTTAAATTATCAAACCGCATTTTGAGCATTTTTGCAAGTTCCTTGATGTTCTTCTGCTGATTGGGATTGTCTTTTGTTAATTCTTTTACTTTATCAAGTTGTTCGATTGCTTTTGTATTAGCAGATCTAAAAGGTTTCAAAAAAACTTCATCACCCGTAATGACATAGCCTCGTACGCCCGTTTCTGCGTCAATTGTAGACATCAGTATTTGTTCTAATTCATATAATACCTGATTGGAATGATTTACCAAGGCATTTGAAGCAACAAATTTTTCACTGTTTTTAAAAGAGAAAATCGCAACTCCTAAAAGTACCAAGGCACAAGCAAGAAATCCTAATACTATTTTTCTACCAAGGGTCATTTCCATTCTATAATATTTGTAAAGTTTATTGAAATTATTCTTTTTGTTGATCAATTTTTATCAGTAACTCGACTATATTCTCCAATGATAAAATATAATCAGGTTCAATAGCATCAATTGCTGATTTTGGCATATAGGCGGATTCTGCTGTTTTTGGGTCCTGAATAATGGCCAGACCCCCACATTCCTTTATTCGTTTTATACCTTTTGTCCCGTCATGATTAGATCCTGTGAGTACAATTCCAATTAGTTTATTTTTATAGGCTTCGGCAGCCGATTCAAACAATACATCAATTGATGGTCTTGCAAAACTTACGCGTTCGTCTATGGTAAGGGAAAAGGTTTTATCCTTTTCGATTAGCAAATGATAATTAGGAGGAGCAATATAAATTGTACCCTTTACTATTTTCTCTTTTTCATCTGCTTCTTTTACATCAAGAAGACTTTTTTCATTTAATAACTTTATCCAATGGCTATCGGAATGAGCACTTAAATGCTGCACTATTATAATCGGGGTACTGAAATTTACCGGTAAGGCGGAGGATATAATTTTCAAAGCATTCATACCGCCGGAAGAAACCCCTATTACAATTGCTTCATATTGCATTTTCAATATTTCTTTTTAAATATTCGTTGCTTTGTATCCAACTCAATATATTCTTCATAAAAATCGGTAAACCGTAAGCTTTCTTTGGATCCCAAACATAAAACACCACCATTAATGAGGCTATTATAAAAAAGAGATTGGACTTTGTTTTGTAAATTTTTATCAAAATAAATCAGCACATTTCGGCATAATATTAAGTGTACTTCAGCAAATACACTATCGGTTACCAAATTATGATTGGCCCAAACAATATTTTTTTTCAATGATTGATTCATAATCACGTTATCATAATTGGAAGTATAATAACTCGAAAAAGATTCTTTTCCTCCCGACAATTGATAATTTGTAGTGTATTCTTTTATCATTTTGTTCGAAAAAATACCCTCTTTTGCACGGTTTAAAGCCAGTTGGTTAAAATCAGTAGCATAAATGGTAGTCCTGTCATACAAGCCTTCTTCCTGCAAAAGGATAGCCATCGAATAGGCTTCTTCTCCTGTAGCACAGCCGGCATGCCATATTTTTATAAAGGGATACGTTTTTAAAATAGGGATAACTTTTTCACGTAATGATCTATAAAAAGCAGGATCACGAAACATTTCGGTTACTGTTATAGATAAATCCTGTAAAAGTTCGGAAGCAAATGGTTCATCATTTAGAACCTTAGATTGTATTTGAGAAACATCTTCGAATCCCGAAATTGCCATTCTGTTCATAATCCTGCGTCGGATATGAGCTTGAGAATACTGTCTGAAATCATACCCATATTTCCGATAGACAGCTTCCAATAGCAATGAAATTTCCAGATCTGATGTGTCTTTATACCGCATTTTTTTATAATAAATTTGGTGATTTTGACCAAATCAGGAGTGATTAATAGTATCTATTGATGAAATTTAAACAACATAATTGTCTAAAATGGATTACATACGATCCATATACCAACTTAATTCTTTTTCCATTTTTTGGTATTTAAAAATGGTAGTGATTATTTTTTGCAGGCGAACAAATGCAGTTTCACTTTTCACTACATAATCAAATGCTTTGTGATGCATACAGTTTATGGCCACTTCAATTTTATCTTGCGAAGACAACATTACAACTGGAATTTGTGGATTGAATTCTTTTATTTTATCCAAAGTTTCAAGACCATTCATGGCATTTTCTACAATACCATCAAGTTGATAGTCTAATATTACTACATCTGGATTATGAGATAAATTTGCAATACAGAGTTCCCCAGTTGGATAGGTTTCGATTACAAAATCCCCATTTTCCATGAATTCAATTTCTAAAGATTTTAAAAATAAGGCATCATCATCTACCAGGAAAATTTTTATTTTTGTTTCGTTTTTTATCATTATGTGTTTTTAATTATATTAAGTTCTTCTTCTAATTCAGTGCAGGCTTGTAAACAAACTTCTTCAAGTTGGAGAACTAAGTCGTGTATTCCTTCTGATTTTTCTTGTGCGCTTGCAAATTCCTGTATTTTTTTTGCCATGTTTTCAAAGTTAGGACTGATTCCCATTATTGAAAAAGACGGAATCATTTTATGTGCTGCGGCACCTAATAAAGACCAATTTTGATCTGCTAAACTTTGTTTAATTGTGTCAATTAAAGGGGGGGTTTGTGCTAAATATAGTGAAATCATTTCCATCATTAAAGCTGGATTAGATTTTGTTCTTTGATTTAAATACACCAGATCAATACATTTTATTTTTTTCTTAGTATTATCTTTTTCTTCCAATTTCTCTTCTAATTTTTCATTAAGTTTTGCACTAAGTTTTGCAAGTTTTGGTTTCTTTAAGATACCAACTATCTTACTATACAATAGTTTTTCGTCAATTGGTTTTGCAAGGTAATCATCCATTCCCACTGCCTTACATTTTGCTAAATCAACAGTAGTGACATCAGCAGTTAAAGCAATAATTGGGATTTTAGAATTCATTGTTTTACGAATGTATTCTGTGGCTTCAAATCCATTCATTTCTGGCATTTGTAAATCCATCAGAATGATATCGTAGTCTTTTTCTTTTAGTTTTTCTATGGCTATTTTTCCGTTTTCGGCAATATCACGATCAAAACCAAATTCATCCAATAGTGTTTTCATCAATAATTGATTGAGCGCAATATCTTCAACTACTAATACTTTTATGTTTTTTATTTCAGTGTCTAATTCCATCAGCTCATTTTCTAATTCAGCATCGGCATTTGTTTTTTGGAAACTTAAAGTAAAACTAAATGTGGAACCCTCATTGACCTTGCTTTTTACACGAATACTGCCTCCTTGTGGTTCTACTAACTGTTTTACAATGGCCAGACCTAATCCTGTTCCTCCATATAATCTTGAAGTTCCGCTGGAGGCCTGTTGAAAATTATCAAATATTTTTTCTATTTTTTCCTCGGGAATACCAATTCCTGTATCGGTTATGGCAAACTCGATAACTACTTTATCTTCATCTTCATGCAGTAAATGAACACCTACCGTAATTTTTCCCTCTGTAGTGAATTTTACAGCATTACTTACCAGATTTAAAATAATTTGGTGTAAACGAACCGGGTCACCTATTAGAACATCGGGAATTTCACTATCATATTCCTTAACCAAACTTAAATTTTTCTCTTGAATTTTTGTTTCAAATAAATGAAGCATGGCAGAAATGGAAGACTTCATTTTGAAAGGTATTTTCTCAAATGTCATCTTACCTGCATCTACTTTTGCCAAATCAAGTATGTCGTTGATGAGCACGATTAATGCATCACCACTCATTTTTATTGCGTTTAAATATTCTTTTTGTTTGCTTGACAAATCTGTTTTTAATACCACTTTTGTAAATCCAATAATCGCATTCATCGGGGTACGAATTTCATGACTCATATTGGACAAAAATTGCTGTTTTGCCTTTACTGCATTCTCAGCTATAATAGTGGCACTTTCAGCATTTATTTTTGCTTCTTCAGCAATTTCAGTGGCTAATTCAGCAAATACTCTCGCCTCGACCAATTCTGTGGCAATTCTTTTTTGATCCGTTACATCTCTGGCAACGATCACTACACCAAGTACGTTTCCTCGATCATCTTTATAAACGGAACCGTTGAACAATACATCCGTTAATTTACCATCTTTATGACGAAGTGTAAGCGGAGAATCAGCAACGGAACCTTCAGCAAATACTTCTTGATAAACTTCACGTGCTTTTTGTGGTTCAGTAAAATAATCAAAAAAGTCAGAACCAATCAATACTTTACGATTGATGCCTGTAATATTTACCAAAGCCTCATTCATGTCGGTAATCTTCCCTTTGGTATTTATGGTTACTAAAGGATCGAGGCTTGCTTCAATCAAACTAAGAGAATATTGTGAGGCTAATTTTGCAGTATAGCTCAGTTCTTCCAGTTCTTTATTTGCAATTTCCCGCTTAATTTTTTCTTTATTTTGAAAGAGTAGTTCTTTGTTGGCAATGATTAATTCATCAGCTCGTTTTTCTTTCTCATCGTTTTGAAAAGCAAGTTCTTTATTAGCGATAACTAATTCAGCAGCCCGTTTTTCTTTTTCATTATTTTGAAATAAAAGCTCTTTATTGGCGATGATTAATTCGTTAGCTCGTTTCTCCTTTTCATCGTTTTGAAAAGCAAGTTCTTTGTTAGCAATAGCTAATTCAGCTGCTCGTTTTTCTTTTTCATCATTTTGAAATAAAAGCTCTTTGTTGGCAATGATTAATTCGTTAGCTCGTTTTTCTTTTTCATCGTTTTGAAAAGCAAGTTCTTTATTCGCTATTGCTAATTCTGCAGCGCGCTTTTCTTTCTCATTGTTTTGAAATAATAACTCATGATTAGCAATGATTAGTTCAGCAGCGCGTTTTTCTTTTTCTTTATTTTGAAAAGCAAGCTCTTTGTTCGCAATTTGTAAATCTAATGCCCATTTTTGTCCGGCAATATCTCTTGCAACAATAACGACTCCCAATACATTTCCCTGATTGTCTTTGTAAACGGAACCATTGAATAATACATCGGTCAATTTTCCATTTTTATGTCTAAGAGTAAGCGGAGAATCAGCTACAGATCCTTTTTCAAATACTTCCAGATAGACTTCACGTGCTTTTTGTTTTTCGGTAAAATAAGCAAAGAAATCAGAACCCGTAAGTTCTTTTCGTGAGATACCTGTAATGTTTACTAATGCCTCATTCATATCAGTAATCTTGCCTTCGGTATTTATGGTAACCAATGGATCAAGACTTGCTTCAATCAGACTTAGTGGATATTGTGAAGCTAATTTTTCAGCTGTAATATCCCTTGCTGCTGCAAAAATTCCAAGAACATTTCCTTCGTCATCTTTATAAACGGAAGCATTATATAACACATCGGTTAATTTTCCGTTTTTATGTTTCATTGTCAGCGGATAATCTGCAATAAATCCTTTTTCAAAAACTTGCTGACAGCCTTTTTTTGCTTTCTTTTCCTCAGTAAAATAATCAGAAAAGTCAGTACCTATTAATGCTTCTCGTGAAACTCCAGTAAATTTTATTGATGCCTCATTAACATCAGTAATTTTCCCTTCGGAACTAATAGTAACGAAAGGACCAAAATTGGCTTCAATTAAATTTCTGGTATATTGAGATTTGTGCATACTGGTACCTTACAATTTATTCAGTTATATTTCCAATTTCTTCAATTGGATTTCGTCTTTTATCTTTCAATTGTTTAAAATGAGAAGGGGAGAGCCCCGTAACTTTTTTAAACTGACTAGAGAGATGAGCAACACTGCTATAATTCATTTTCCAAGCGATTTCGGTAATGTTTAATTCGCCATAGATAATTAATTCTTTTATTCGTTCCGTTTTATGGGAGATGATAAATTGCTCGATAGTTGTTCCTTGTACTTCCGAAAATAAGTTGGACAAGTAGGTGTAATCGTGATTTAATTTTTCACTCAAATAATCAGAAAAATTTACTTTTATATTTTCAGTGGAATGATGGACCATTTCAATAATCACATTTTTTATTTTCTCAATAAGCATGGCTTTCTTATCATCCATTAATTCAAGCCCTGAATCTAATAGTGCCAATTTAAGTTTTCCTCTTTGATCCATAGAAATATTTTCCATAATTTCGACTTCGCCTAAATCTACAACAATGAAGTGTAGTCCTAGTTTTTTTAATTCTTCTTTTACCGCCATTTTACAGCGATTACTGACCATGTATTTGATATATAGTTTCAAATTATTTTTTTTAACAGATTATGTAAAAATCGAATAAATACATTTAAAAGGACTTATATAACTTACGAATAAAGTTATATAATTCACACATTATTAATTTCAATGTACCTTTAATAATGTGAGTTCTGAGAAAAAAAGTAATTAAATGCAGCTTGTTTTTATGACAGATACACGCAGTTACTATTTTTTAATAGTATAAATTTACGAATAAACTCCGAGAAAGGTAGTATTTGAGTATTTAATAAAAGTAATACCCTGTTGTGAAATAGTACCTTTCTTGAAATAATCCAAAAGAGATTGACGCCCAGATTCATCAGAATTATTTAGGCAGAAAAGGTCTGAGAAATTATTTAGACAATTAGTTTTGGGTCTAAATTGCTATTGATATAAAGTTGTTATTTCTGCAGCCGTAGGGTAGCTTTTTTTGGTTTTATCTGCTGCTGTAGAAAAGTATGGTTTTCGATTAAAAGCTGTAAAATTACCTATTTGGCTACTAAATTTATTAGCGTTTCCTTTAATGTTAAAACGAATGGATTGAATATCAGTAGTTTTTATTTTATTCATTTCTAAAGGTGAAAAGGAGTAATACGATACAATCTGATTTCCATTATTTCCCCTAATTCCTTTATCCGAACATGTAATAATACTATAATCAGTCAAATAAACATAAACGATTCCTGCAATATTGAATGCCGGGTTTGTAGTTTCAACGCTTAATTTCAGGATTCCGCCTTTTTCTGTTTTTGCAATTTGAATAGCTGCAGCTCCAGTCAATGCGTAGTTTTCACAAATAAAATTCCAAGAGTTCGTAGCTCGATAGGGTTTAGAGCCTTTAAAACTCAATGTTTCTTGACTTGTTGCAGAAATGGTTGCGATAAATAATAAAAAAAGCCGGACTTTTTGATTCATTAATTCAGTTCTATTACTGGAGGTTATTTGTTTTGAAAAGTATCTATCCAATCCAATGATTTAATAGATGAAACCTTATTTTCTTGATTCATTGAAACCCGAAGCTCTTTATTGGCAACTTTCTTTGAGTACAATGCTTTGTAACGAAAAATAGTAGTTTGATCGCTATTGTTTTTATAGATTTCAACTAATTGCAGGTCTTTGAACGTGCCGTAATATTGACGGAATCTGGTACAAGTTTTTGTTAATCTTTCCTCAGTTGTATTTTTAATTACCGAAGCTGTTGCTTCACTTTCGTTAAAAGGTTTAAACTTAGAAGTGTTACACGTCATTAAAACCCTTTTTCCTAATTCGTAGGCTTTGTCTTTTTGAGATACGCTGACTTCAGAAAATGCTAGTTTAACTATTTTGGCTTCTTCAAGTATAGGAGCGGTAACAACAGTTTTAGATTTACAACCAATAAGCAAAATGATGCCTAGAATAAGAATTATTTTTTTCATAATTTATGTAATTTTTAATAATAAGTTCGGATCTGGGCAGTTTTCTAGATAATAATCCAAATCACTTTTGCTGCAAACTCCAGGATAATCTCCAAAATTAGCTCCAATGTTTTTTATAATTTGAAAATGTAAATGTGGGGAATAATCTCCATTAATTGCTGAATTCCCTAAAGTTGCTATTTGTTGTCCTTTTTTAACAATATCTCCAATTTCAATTTCAGTAATACTTTCTAACGAAAGATGACCGTATAAAGTATAAAAAATCTGACTTTCTATTTTGTGTTCTAAAATTAAGGTTGGACCATAATCTCCTAAGCCAGCATTGTAATTAAAACTGTGAATCGTTCCGTCAAGCGCAGCTAATACAAGAGTTCCAGCTTTTATCCATAAATCTAATCCAATATGAATATTACGTTCTTCTGTTTTAGGATCATTAAAAACAGCACTTCGTTTGTACAAATTGCGTTCTTCATTATATCCTCCAAAAACTACTTTTTTTTTACTTGCCGTTAAATAATTTTCAATATATATATCGAAATCAATTGCATTGCTAACATCCAATTTTGATAATTCAATATTGAGAGTTGATAAATCTAAATGAATATAGTTTTTATAATCTATAGAATCATCTATCACTTTGACATTTTGTATGCTTTTTAAAATGGTTTCTAAAGTGTTCATTTTCGATTATTTTTAATAAAGTTTAAATTAAAATAAAAAATGCCAACATAAAAAATTTACATTGGCATTATAACTTTTAATTAAGAGAATAAATGAATGTTATTTTTTAATCTCAATTTTTGCTTCACCACCGGAAACATCGACACTGGTTTTAGTAGTGCCATCTTTAGTGGTAACATTTACACCATCTGTACCTACTTTTATAGACGTACTATCTTTCGCTTCTCCAGAAACTGCTGCAGCTTCAGTAGTTGTTGTTTCGCTTGAAGTTTCAGTTTGCACAGTAGTAGTTTCTTCTTTTTCTTTACAGGAAGCAATTGTAATCATTGACAATATTCCTAAAAACAGGGTTGTTTTTCTCATTTTACTTTTTTTTATTATAGTTGTTAGCTAATTAATTGATTTACAATTTACTGATTTAATTTTTATAACGGACTATTCTATAGAATTTAAAAAAAATCCCAACCTATAAGATTGGAATTTCAATTTATAAATAATTAAGTTTTAATACAAACTTGGAAATTTAACTGGATTTACCTCATTCATCATTCCGTATACTTTTTCGAAAATGTCTTCTGAAGAGGGTTTAGAGAAATAGTCGCTTGCTGCTCAATATGCAAGTCAGTATTTTTTTATAAACATCAAAAATAATAAATGTAAATACATGATTTTAAGTTAATTACAGTTAAAAATAAATTAACGGTACTATTGTTTTGTAATTTTGATATAGTTTTAAATCCAACAATTTTACCATAATAAAACGCTCCATTTACTGCATTTTTAATTAATTTAAGGTTGTTCGGATTAGTTTCGAACCGACGGTAGCCGGCTATATTTTATGTCGATTTTAAAACAGTAATTTTAAAACAGGGCGTCTATGAAAGAGGATGATAAATCCGTACTGTTTTTGTTTTCAACCGATTGAAAATAAAAACTTAAAAATACCCAATTGTAGGTATTCTTTTTTAAAATTATTCCTGTTATATTTGGATTACAAAGGAACGATTCATTTGAATACTGGTTATTTACCATAATTAAACGCCCCACCTACTATATTTTTAATTGATTTATGGTCATTCGAATTAGTTTCGAACCGACGGTAACCGGCTGTATTTTATGCCGATTTTAAAATTGTAATTTAAAACAAGGCGTCTATGGAAAACAACAACTTTTTTAGCAAAGGAAAAAACTATCCCTCATTTTTTTTATAGAAAGTATATAGAGAAACGAATTTAATTTCTCTTGTGGCTATTCTTGTCTTTTATCGAAACCTAATACCAATTAGAAATATAAAATAATACCAATGCTAATTATATTTTAGTTTATCGTTCAGGTATAATACTGTTGCATATCTCATTTAGTTCAATTTTTATTGGACTAATTTGAAATAACAAACGGTATAATATGTTTTTGACGGTATATAATTCCAGTTTTTTTGGAATGAAGTTAATTGAAATAAATACTCGGTACGTCTTAATTTATCATTTCCAAAATTTGAAAAATGAAAGTATTTATTAATTTAAAATTTTTAAAATGAAAACAGTATACTTTAAAATAATGAGTTCAATTACATTACTATTATTCTGCATTTTTAATTGTATGGCAGGAAATGTTTTAATATATGGACCAATGTTATCACCATCCCCAAACGAGCAAACTTTAGCTGTGGCAGCTGGGCATACAGTAACAGTTGTTACAGCAGCACAATGGAATACAATGACAACTGCACAATTTGCGTCATATGATGTAATAATTATTCCTGATAATGCGTGTAGAGGTAGTGGTGGTAATAGTGATAGTAATTTAATGATTTTAAATGCTAATAAAAGTATTTGGTCTCCGGCAGTTACGGGAAGAATTTGTTTGATAGGTGCTGATTACCTTTTACATAGGGATGGGCAGTATCAAGAGATTATCACAAACACTATCAACTTTATTGCCGATGGTTCTGGTACTGGATTATTCTTTTCTGCAAGTTGTACTTTTTATAACAATTACAATGTACCTATCAATTTTCTTTCGAATGTAATTTCCGTGAATTCGGTTGGAAGTAACTGTCCCTCCCCATATGCTATAGTTGAGCCAAGCCATCCAATAATGAGTGGAATAACAAATTCTGGTGTCGGGTCAGGATGCACATCTCATTGCCAATTTGGTGGATATCCTGGATCTTTAAATGCCATTGCTCTTGCCGCAAACGGATTCCCTTTTATTGTTGCTTCTTCAAATCAGTGTTTAGCGCCAATCATAACCTGCCCCTCGGATTTTACGGTAGATAACGATACAGGACAATGCGGAGCAAATGTTTCATTCACGGGCACCAATGAAGCCACTGCAACAGGAACTTCGCCGACAATAACGTATTCTCTGGATTCGGGAAGTTTCTTTGCTGTGGGTACGACTTTAGTGACAGCGACAGCAACTAATGATTGCGGTACTGATTCCTGTACATTTAATGTAACGGTTAATGATAATGAGAAACCCATAATTACGTGTCCTGGTAATCAAACGTTAAATACTATAACAAATACCTGCGCAGCAAACTACACTATTGCTGATCCTATAGCAGATAATTGTACAGCTGCAATCTGGGGTTATGCATTAAGCGGTGCAACTACAGGTACAGTATCAGGTATTGCCGATGGAACAGGCAGCGGAACGGTATCTTTCAACAAAGGCGTTACAACGGTAACATTAAGTGGAACCGATGGAACAAATACGGCAACAACATGCAGTTTTACGGTAACGGTAAATGATGATCAGCTTCCAACAATTACTTGTCCAGCAAATATCAATGTTAATGCTAGTTTAGGTCAATGTTGCACTGTTGTAAACTTTCAGCAAATGAATACTATCATTTATAATCAAAGTTTTGTACAAGGTCAAACGGCTTCCTCAACTGCATGTACAACTTGGAATACTTTTCGAAGCCAACTTGTTCCAAACCCTTATACTAAGGTTACTATGAAAGGCTCCTTAAATACTACAGGTGTAAGTATGACTAATCCAACAGCGATTGCTCAATTAGCTCAATTGATTAGAACCGGAACAAATGGCTCTGTTAGTGATTTGGGTCATACCTGGTATGTTACTAGTAGTGGACAATGTGGTGGTTGCGTACCGGGTGTACCCAGTGTTGAGGTTAGTATAGATAATCCATCATATTGTGCATGCACTTCAAGTATGATTATGAGACCAAACTGGGGAGATCCAAATTGGGGAGGGCTTGCTGGTGCAAATTGTAATGCCCCATCACAAACAATGATTTTAGAATTTGAGATAAATGGAGTAAACGGGTATTTAATAAGCGATAATTGTATAGGCCCAATCACAGTCACTCAGATTGCAGGATTGCCAAGCGGAAGTTGTTTTCCGGTAGGTATAACTACAAATACTATACAAGCAACTGACGCTGCGGGTAATTCAAGTACATGTAGTTTTACGGTGACAGTAAATGATAACCAGCAGCCGGTAATCACATGTCCGGTAACCGTGAATACAAATCGCAATGCAGATGCAGGAGTTTGTACATATACAGCAGTGCTGACAGAGTTCAATGCCACAGCAACGGACAACTGCGCAGTAACATCGCTGACCTATGCATTAACCGGAGTAACAACAGGAACAGGTTCAACGTTAGCTGGTGTAGTGTTCAATAAAGGAATTACAACAGTAACCTGGACAGCGACTGATGGTGTGACCATAGCGGTGGTCTGCAGCTTTACGGTTACGGTTTTAGATAACCAGCAGCCAGTGATCACATGTCCGGTAACCGTGAATGCAAATCGCAATGCAGATGCAGGAGTTTGTAGATATACAGCAGTGCTGACAGAGTTCAATGCCACAGCGACGGACAACTGCGCAGTAACATCGCTGACCTATGCATTAACCGGAGTAACAACAGGAACAGGTTCAACGTTAGCTGGTGTGGTGTTCAATAAAGGAATTACAACAGTAACCTGGACAGCGACTGATGGTGTAACCACAGCGGTGGTCTGCAGCTTTACGGTTACGGTTTTAGATAACCAGCAGCCGGTTATCACATGTCCGGTAACCGTGAATGCAAATCGCAATGCAGATGCAGGAGTTTGTAGATATACAGCAGTGCTGACAGAGTTCAACGCCACAGCAACGGACAACTGCGCAGTAACATCGCTGACCTATGCATTAACCGGAGTAACAACAGGAACAGGTTCAACGTTAGCTGGTGTAGTGTTCAATAAAGGAATTACAACAGTAACCTGGACAGCGGCTGATGGTGTAACCACAGCGGTCGTCTGTAGCTTTACGGTTACGGTTTTAGATAACCAGCAGCCGGTAATCACATGTCCGGTAACCGTGAATGCAAATCGCAATGCAGATGCAGGAGTTTGTAGATATACAGCAGTGCTGACAGAGTTCAATGCCACAGCGACGGACAACTGCGCAGTAACATCGCTGACCTATGCATTAACCGGAGTAACAACAGGAACAGGTTCAACGTTAGCTGGTGTAGTGTTCAATAAAGGAATTACAACAGTAACTTGGACAGCGACTGATGGTGTGACCACAGCGGTGGTCTGCAGCTTTACGGTTACGGTTTTAGATAACCAGCCACCAGTAATCATTTGTCCTATTGCTGTATATACAAACCATAATACAGATGCGGGTCTGTGTACTTATAAGGTTGATAGTACTGAGTTCGATGCAACGGCAACCGATAATTGTACAACAGTATCTCTTTCATGGACTACAACAGGTGCTACAACAAATAGTGGCAATGGTTCAATGGCTGGTGTCGATTTGAATTTTGGTTTAAATACAATAACATGGACTGCAACGGACACAGCAGGTAATGAATCTACTTGTTCTATCACAGTAAATGTAAATAAAGTATCAACGACGACAACAGTTACTGTAACTCCAATTTCACAACAATACAGTGATAAAGTTAGCTTTGTTGCCACAGTTACGCCTTACAATTGTACTGGTGCGGGAACTATTGGAGGAAAAGTAACTTTCAAAATTGGAGATTTAGTGATGGGTGAAGCGAATATCTATGCTAATGGGATAGCTACTCTTTCAAACATTCCATTATTGGAAGATATGCTTTATGACTCCAATCTGAATGATCCGCTTAATCCGACAGACGGACCCTTGAAACCAGGATCTAAAACAGTCACAGCCTACTATACTGGAACTGATTCGGATTATATGGTAAGTAATCCAACAACTCCGCTTACGGTAACTTGTGAGAATGCAGATGTCACCTATAATGGCCAGACATATTTCACCGTTAATCCTAATAACTTATCGGGTACTTTAGTATTGTCTGATTATGTTCTTGATAGAGATGATACCCCTAGTGGAGCAAGAGGAGATATCAGGAATGCTACCGCTACATTCTGGAATGGTGCAATCAATGGTACTCTTTTAGGTACAGCCAGTACTCCTGTTGGTTTAGTGAATCCGCTAAATAAACAGGAAGGTTTTGTAACAACAAGTTTAAATACTGTATTAAGCAGTGCCGAAGCAAGTGGTGGCGGCAGAATTTATGATGTTTATTCTGGTTTGAATAATTATTATTGCGGTACAGACGGCCCTACTCCTGTAACACTGGCTTTGCCAGGACAGGATTTTGTTACCGGTGGTGGTTATATAGTATTCGGGAATAATTCTGCGGGTACTTATGCTGGGACAGCCGGCAAACGAATGAACTTTGGCTTTGTAATGAAATGGAATCCAAGTGGTAAGAATTTGCAGGGTAAAGTAAATGTTATTTATAGAAGAATGGTAAATGGTGTGCAAAGGATTTACCAAATCAAAGGCACATCAATTGGATCCTTAGTGGTTGAGAATGTTAATAATTCAGGAGGCACAGCTTCAGGTTCAGCCATAACTTTTAGAAGAGCCACTATTAGTACTAAAGCCAATTTGAATGACATTACAAATCCATTAAGTCCCATTTCATTAGGAGGTAATCTCAGTTTAGTCATGACAGCCTGGGAATCTACTACCGTAAATACGGGTGTATTGGATAGAGTAGGAGTACAATTATCGGGTGCTGGAAGTGTTGGATTGTTGTTCTCCAGTAATTGGTCTGGCGGTAAAACGGTATGGCAGACTTTAAATGGAGGTAAAATCCAAGTTCGTAATTCATCGACCTCTGCTGGAATTACTGCGAAAACAGCTGAAGTTAGTAAACCTGAGGAGTCATCTCTATTCAATGTGAAAACCTACCCTAATCCAACCAATCATGAATTTACTTTGGTAATTGAAGGTGGCAGTACTGAAAAAATAGACGTCACGGTGTATGATATATTTGGTAGAATGGTGAATCACATTGAAAAAAGTAATGGACAACCCATTCAGTTTGGTGAAAAACTGCCGCGAGGTTATTATACTGCCATAGTAAAACAGGGTGTTAACCAACAGACGGTCAAACTGATAAAACAGGAATGATGTTTTTGTAATAACGATTTTAAATCAAAGCCATCTCGATTAAGTTCGGGGTGGCTTTTTATTATGTAAAAACCACAACAAAAAAGCCAGACAAAATTATTTTTTTGTCTGGCTTTTTAATGATTTAAGATTTTTCTAATACAAACTTGGATATTTAACTGGATTTACTTCATTCATCATCCCATATACTTTTTCAAAAATATCTTCAGTAGATGGTTTTGAAAAATAGTCACCATCTGTGCCATAAGCTGGTCTATGCGCTTTTGCAGCCAAGGTTTGTGGTTTACTGTCTAAATAGTTGTAGGCGTCTTGTTGTTCTATAATTTGTTGTAAGATATAAGCCGAAGCACCACCCGGAACATCTTCGTCAATTACTAATAGACGATTCGTTTTGGCAATACTTTTTACCACATCTTGGTTAACATCAAAAGGCAACAATGATTGTAAATCGATAATCTCGCAATCAATGCCAACTTCAAGTAATTCTTTGGCTGCTTGTTGCACTAATCTTAAAGTGGAACCATAAGAAACTAATGTAATATCAGTACCTTCTTTCAAAGTTTCGATAACTCCAATTGGTGTTTTGAATTCGCCATAATTCAATGGCATTTTTTCTTTCAAACGGTATCCATTCAAACATTCGATTACTAAAGCAGGCTCATCACATTCCAATAAACTGTTATAAAAACCAGCTGCTTGTGTCATATTTCTTGGAACCAAAACGTGAATTCCTCTTATGGCATTTATTATCATTCCCATAGGAGATCCTGAATGCCAGATTCCTTCTAAACGATGACCACGTGTTCTTATAATTAAAGGTGCTTTTTGCTTGCCTACTGTACGGTATCTCAATGTCGCTAAATCATCACTCATGATCTGGATAGCGTACAGCAAATAATCCAAATATTGAATTTCGGCAATAGGGCGTAAGCCTCTTAAAGCCATTCCAATACCCTGACCAATGATCGTTGCTTCACGAATTCCTACATCGGCAACACGAAGTTCTCCGTATTTTTCCTGCATTCCTTCTAAACCCTGATTTACATCGCCAATGTTTCCTGCATCTTCACCAAAAATTAGTGTTTCAGGATATTTTGTAAAAATAGCATCAAAGTTGTCACGTAAAATCATGCGACCATCCGTATCTTCTTTTGCATTTTCAGAATATTCAGGTAAAACTTTTTCTACTGAAAACACATTTAAATCAGTTTCTGAGAATAAGTTACTGCTGAATGTCTGTTGCGTTTTATTGGTGTACGAAGTGATCCAAAGTGATAGTTCTTCTTTACCGGTTTCATTCATTACTAAACGTAATACTTTTCGAGCAGTTACAAGAATCTCTTTTTTCAAAGGCGATTTTATACTGTTTAAATCGGTAATCAGTTTTAGTATTCTTTCTTTGTTTTTGCTTGTTTCGGCTGTTTTTTGTAGTAAAGAAACAAGCTCTTTTTGTTCTTCAACTATAGGTTCAATAAAAGCATTCCATGCGGCTTTTTTAGCTTCAAAAACGTCTTTCTTAGCTTGTAGATCAATCGCTTCAATTTCTTCCGGAGATGCAATATTGATGGCAATCATCCATAGTTTCATTTGACGGAGACAATCAAAATCTTTTTCCCATGCTAATCGATTTGAGTCTTTGTATCTCTCATGAGATCCTGAACTGGAATGTCCTTGCGGTTGTGTCAATTCGTTTACATGAATTAAAACCGGAATATGTTTTTCACGAGCAATAGTAGCTGCTTTTTCATAAGTAGCAACTAAGTCGGCATAATCCCAACCTTTTACTTTTAGTATTTCAAAACCATTAGTATTACTTTCTCTTTGATATCCTTTTAAAATTTCTGAGATACTTTCTTTAGTTGTTTGATGTCTTGCATGAACAGAAATTCCATACTCATCATCCCAAACACTCATCACTATAGGCACTTGTAAAACACCGGCAGCATTTATAGTTTCAAAGAATAATCCTTCAGAGGTACTTGCATTTCCTATTGTTCCCCAAGCTATTTCATTACCATCTACAGAAAAATTTGCTGCATTGGCAATTCCTGAAACTTGGCGGTATATTTTTGATGCCTGTGCTAATCCCAGTAATCGCGGCATTTGTGCTGCAGTAGGAGAAATGTCAGCACTTGAATTTTTTTGTTTGGTTAAATCTTTCCAAGATCCGTCTTCATTCAAACTATGCGTTGCAAAATGGCCGCCCATTTGTCTTCCTGCAGACATTGGTTCTTGTACAATATCAGTATGTCCATATAAGCCTGCAAAAAATTCCTGCATGGTTAATTCACCAATGGCCATCATAAAAGTTTGATCACGGTAGTAACCGGAACGGAAATCTCCATTCTTGAACGCTTTTGCCATAGCTAACTGAGGCACTTCTTTTCCATCGCCAAATATTCCAAATTTAGCCTTTCCAGTCAATACTTCTTTGCGTCCTAACAGGCTACATTCCCTGCTAATTGTGGCTATTTTATAGTCACTTAATACTTCAGTTTTGAAATCTTCAAATGTCAGGGTAGTATTGATTTTTTCTTTTATCATAATTGAAAGTATAACTTTGTGCTGCAAATTTAATTAAAAACTAGCTATTTTCATAATTCATTAAAAGAAATATAATTTAATTATTAGTAATTAATTTGTATTTAGCAGATGTATTATTTTGATATACATATTTTAATAACTCTATTTTAGAGAATAATGTAATTAATGTCAGTTTTTATGTTGGATTAGAACCATTTTCGATTAAAAAGATTGATTAATGTTTTTGGTGAGAATGTAACCACAAATCGAATTTTTTCGTTGTAGTTATTTTGTGCAATTTCCCATCCATTGTTGGAATAAATTGGAAAATACAATTCGAAATAGTCCGTTACTAGATTCAGACGAATTCCGCTATCATATACGAATCTCGCATTTTGGGTTCTATTTTTAATAAGACCTATGTCACCATATATTTCCATCCAGTTCCAAATATTAAAACTTCCGTTTAAAGTGGTAATCCATTGATTGGCAAAAGGGGTATTTAGTTTTGATTTAAAACCACCCTCAGCTAATATAAATTGTTGGCTATAAAAACCTTTGCTTTCAGATCTTCCATAATAGTTATAATCAAATAGATAATCCGTTGGGCGGTCTAATGCAAAACTGAAAAAATCGGATTCGGATCTATTGTACAAAAAACTTCCGGCATACAATCGTAAATTTATTTGAAAATTATTTTCAAAGAGTTTTCTATATTCTAATTCGGTCGCAATTTTTCCAAATTTACTTGATATTTGGACATCAGAAATGAAATTAAAATGATTGGTAACTTCTGTTCTGGTGTTGAAATATTTGGCGTTAAAAACCGAATAATTTTCGGTAGAATTATCAGTAATAAAATTGCTCATTTCTCTGTTTACCAATACTTGACGTAATAGAATAGCCTGTTTTCTATTGTCTCTAAAGCTTTCCTGGCGAATCCGCATTAGAATTGTAGGGTTTATTTTTAGATAAGTCGCATCTGGTGCATAATGGAAAAAGGAACCAGTGGCAGAATATTTTACATTGTATAAAGTACTATTTCTGTAATTTTTATTAACTACAAAAGAAGCAAATCCAGATAAATTATCTGATTTAGTTGAATAGGATGGATTGATATCAAATGTAAACGGCTTATCTAAAATAGTTTTATTATGAAGCCTTAATCCTGGACTAAGTCCATCATAATAATTATAAGTCAGCGTAGGCACGTATAGAACTTGATTGTAATATGGATCTTCCAAATCCTTCATAAAGACAAATTTTACCGGACGATTATTTGGAAAAAAACCTTCTAATTTTTTCCAGTTATTTCTTAAATTATATTCAGGAACTTCGTTTTTGTAATTTAAAATAATTTTGTCGGCATTTTTTCTTTCAATTGTAAAAGCACTGTCCATTTCATTGGCATCAAGCCATTTCTTAAAAACTACTTCACCTTTTTTTACTCCATAAACAGGAATTGGCACCAAAACATTAGTTTTGTTTTTTACTGAAAAAGTAATGCTGTCTTTCGTTTTTGTAACATTAGTAAATTTGTAATCAATGATTTCGCGTGAACCAACTATTGTTTTAAAAAACCAGTCAATGTCTTTATAGGTATTTGATTTTAGTATGGTTTCAAAATCAGTTCTCGAAACTTGTTTTTCCTTATTTTCAGTGTAAAATTGACGAATGCTATTGTTTACTTCATTGTGCTCCAGATAATCGTCCAGAAATCTAAAACTCAATCCGGCGCGGTATTTACTGGCAATTTGTTCATTGAATTTTATTAAACTATTTTTCGGATCACCAAGTGGCTGATCTAAATTTTTCCGAGCCATCAGCATATAAAAATAGCTGTATTGCTCATTAAAATTTAAATTAGTTAAGTTATAGCTTTTTAATAATCGAAGTTTGGAAACGCTGCCAAACATCTTCGTGTTTGGATGGTTTTCATCAATATATTTCATCATCGCGTAAACTTGAATTCCATCATAAATCCAGTTGTCTTTTCGGGGATTTAAACGCAAGCTATTTTTTAAATAGGAACTCAGGTAGGTTTTCAAAAACTTAATCTCAAAAATAAATTCATCTGTAAATGGACTTAAGAAAGATGGCAATTGATTCAGGCCATAAAAAGGATTTCTTTCATAATCTGTTTGGGAAACAATTATTTTTTCATGAGGATATTTACCGATAAGAGTATCTACATAATTCATCACCCGATCCACAATAACTGCTTTTTGAATGGCACTTATTTTATTTTCTTTGAGATTAGTCAGTACTTCGTTTGCATTATTTTTAAAACTAATAAAACTGGATTTTGGTTCTACAAAAAGACTAAAATCAGTTCGGTTATTTCCAGACAATTTATAGCTTGATAAATCCCCAGTCTTATTTGGTAAACTGCTATTCAAATCAGAAGTGATTTCCAAATTTTCTGGGATTTTCAGGTCAATGTAAAAATTAGAAACCGCATTGGCAATATCATCCAAATTATTGTTGCTGTAGGTAATAAAATTATGATTTTCATAACGTGTAGGAGTAAGAAACCAGTTTTTAAGATTCATTTCTCCGTTATTATTATAGCCATATTTAGTGAATTTATCACTGGGAATTTTAGCAATATAGGTTAGATGTAAAGTGATTTTCTGGTTTGGAAGTAATTTTTCTTTTAATTTAACTTCAATGTAATCAGGGTTTTTCTCCGTTCTTTGCCATGAAAGGAATAATTGATTGGGATCAATAATAGTTAAATTTTTCGTACTTCCTCGTTCTTCTTCTTTAGCCAAATGAAAGCCTCTATAAAATTCATCCGAAAAACGTTTGGCCAATGGCGTATTTTTATCAGAATAGGCGTTGTTCCAGTCATTCAAAACAATTGTTGACAACGTATCGTTTGACTGATTAAAAAAAGTAATTTGTTGTTGAATATTCAAAGTTTTATTCTCCGTATTTAACTCAGCTGTTATATCAGAATGATGTTGTCCATATTGTTTTATTGAAAGTAATAAAACAAGAGTATAAAACGTAATTTTAAAGAATGAGTTCAAATTCCGGTATTGATTTTATTAAAAAAATAAATATACTTTTTTTTAGAATAAAACACTATAAAAACTGCCTAATTAACATAAAAAAAAGCTGTTGATTAGACAGCTTTTTTATTAAAAATTCGGAGTTAAATCATATTTTTTATAGAATTTATCTAATACATCAACGACTTCATCTTCGGTATCAACTATTTTAAATAAATTCATGTCTTCTGCGCTTACAGTACCTTCTTTTTCTATTAAAACCGTTTTTATCCATTCGATCAATCCGGCCCAAAAGCTAGTCCCCACCAATATTATTGGGAATCTCGCAATTTTTTTTGTCTGAATCAAAGTCATCGCTTCAAACAATTCATCCATCGTTCCAAAACCTCCCGGCATCACCACAAATCCTTGGGAATATTTGACAAACATTACTTTTCGAACAAAGAAATAATCAAAATTTAAGTTTTTATCGCTGTCAATATACGGGTTGAAATGTTGCTCAAAAGGCAGCTCAATATTCAATCCCACCGATGTTCCTCCACCCAGATGTGCGCCTTTATTTCCAGCTTCCATAATTCCCGGACCACCACCAGTAATCACGCCATAACCGGCTTTACTGATTTTGTAAGCAATTTTTTCGGCAAGTAAATAATATTTATCTTCTGGTTTCGTTCTAGCCGAGCCAAAAATAGTCACACACGGACCTATGCGTCCCATGCTTTCATAACCATTCACAAATTCGGCCATGATTTTAAAAATCGCCCAACTGTCATTAGTTCTTATTTCGTTCCAGGTTTTTCTTTTCAGTCTGTCTTGGATTACTTTATCCTCGTCATTATCAAAATCTTCTAATCTCATATTTTCTATTTTAAATCTTATTTTTTGAAGCTATTTCCTGCTGTCCGCTTTATCTTTCTAGTCCTGAACTTGTTTCAGAATCCTGAAACAAGTTCAGGACTAGAAAGGATGCCGCTTCCATCAGGGCTAGGGCTCCCAAAATACTAAAGTAACTCTTTTTTCAAAAACTGCGCCGTAGAGCTCTTTTTAATTTTTATAATTTCTTCCGGAGTTTCTTTAGTTACAATTATTCTGCCTGCTTTTCCCCTCTTTTGGAGGGGTGCCCAGAGGGCGGGGTGGTTTTATTGTCGAAATTTTCAGATAGTAGTCGCTTTATTTCCAAATTCTACAATAATATATTTCTCTAATTCCATCATCACATTATTCAAATCATGTTTTACTCTTAAATCAGAGATACTATAAACCTTTAACCCTAAAGAAACGAGATAATCTTCTCTTTTTTGGTCGTACGCTTCTTTGTTATCATGGCTTGAACCTTCAATTTCGACTACTAATCCTAAAGTTTTTACATAAAAATCTACGATAAAATTACCAATGATTCTTTGTCTGTCAAAATCTATTTTCCAGAACATTCCTTTGTGTACTTGCAACCAAAAAATGACTTCTGATAGCACACCTGCTTTGCGTAATGCTCGTGATCTTGCTTTTAGTTTTATGTTGTAAGGTAAGTTTTCAATGTAATTTCTATAAATAGGTTGCGTGTTTATATAAGCAGTTATTTCGCCATTGTTTTCCATACGATTTGCTTTTTATTCCTCTCCTTTGGATGTATTGTCATTTATGACGGGGTGATTTTTAGGATTGAATTTACAAAAAAATATCAATTGTAGCGAAAATGAAAGTAAATAAAAACCACCCCGCCCTTCAGGCACCCCTCCAGAGGAGGGGAATTTAAGTCAATTCTTTTTTCAAAAACTGCGCCGTATAACTCTTCTTAATTTTTATAATTTCTTCCGGAGTTCCTTTGGCAATAAGCTGTCCGCCGCCTTTTCCACCTTCAGGACCAATGTCTATAATATAATCGGCCAGTTTAATCACGTCCATATTATGTTCGATAATCAATATCGTATTCCCTTTGTCTACCAGTTTATTAATCACTTCCATCAATACTCTGATGTCTTCAAAATGCAATCCGGTTGTGGGTTCATCCAGAATATAAAACGTATTTCCAGTATCTTTTTTGGATAATTCTCCAGCCAGTTTGATGCGTTGCGCTTCACCGCCGGAAAGCGTTGTGCTTTGTTGGCCAAGCGTGATATAGCCCAAACCAACATCCTGAATGGTCTTTACTTTTCTGTAAATCTTCGGAATCATTTCAAAAAACGGAACCGCTTCGTCAACCGTCATATTCAACACATCCGAAATTGATTTTCCTTTGTATCGAATTTCCAATGTTTCTCGGTTAAAACGTTTCCCTTGACACGTTTCACATTCTACATACACATCCGGTAAAAAGTTCATTTCAATCGTTCGTACACCAGAACCTTCGCAGGTTTCGCAACGTCCGCCTTTTACATTAAAACTAAATCGTCCCGCTTTATATCCCCGAATCATACTTTCGGAAGTCATCGTAAACAGATTTCTGATTTCGGTGAAAACTTCGGTGTATGTTGCCGGATTCGAACGCGGTGTTCTCCCAATCGGGCTTTGGTCAATATCAATCACTTTATCGATATGTTCCAATCCTTCAATTTTTTTATACGGTTGCGGCTTTTTGACACCATTGAAATAATAAGCGTTCAAAATAGGATAGAGCGTTTCATTAATCAAAGTTGATTTTCCACTTCCCGAAACTCCCGTTACGCAAATCATTTTACCCAAAGGCAATTCTATAGAAACATTTTTCAGGTTGTTTCCTGTTGCTCCGGTCAGTTTTAGGAATTTTCCATTTCCTTCTCTACGTTTTTTTGGAACTTCAATTTTCATCTCGCCATTCATGTACATCGCTGTAATAGTATGATGTTTCAGGATTTCGGCAGGCGTCCCTTTACTGATAATTTCGCCTCCATATTTTCCTGCTTTTGGTCCAATATCAATCACATAATCCGCACGTTCAATCATATCTTTATCGTGTTCCACCACAATTACGGAGTTTCCAATATCGCGTAATTGTTCCAGAGAATGAATCAATTTGTCATTGTCTCTTTGGTGTAAACCAATACTCGGCTCATCCAAAATATACAAAACACCAACCAACTGCGAACCAATTTGTGTTGCTAAACGGATTCGTTGTGCTTCACCACCCGAAAGTGATTTTGAGCTTCGGCTTAAAGCCAAATAATCCAAACCTACATTCATCAAAAAGTTCAATCGGTCCTTAATCTCTTTGATTACCTCAGTAGCAATAATCTTTTGTTTATCAGATAAATGGTTTTCTAAATCAAGAAACCAAGCGGTTAAATCCGAAATGTCCATATCGCACAATTCGGTACTATTTTTTTCATTAATTTTAAAGAACATCGCTTCTTTTTTCAAACGGGAACCTTCACAAACAGGACATTTTATTTCGTCCATAAATTCCTTTGCCCAACGTTTTATAGTTGTGGAACCGCTTTCGTCATGCTGATTTTTTATGAAATGGGAAATCCCTTCAAAATCAATTTTGTATTCTCGAGCAACGCCTAAATCTTTGGAGTTGATGGTGAATTTTTCTTTTCCGCCATTCAAAATCATTTCCATCGCTTCCTGCGGAATAGTTTCCACGGCATCAGTCAATTTGAATCCATATTTTTCGCCTATGATTTCTAATTGCTTAAAAATCCAGGATGATTTGTATTCGCCTATTGGAGCAAAACCACCTGCTTTTATAGATAATTTCGGATTTGGAATAATCTTTTTAGTATTGATTTCGTTTACCGTTCCTAATCCGTTACAATGGTCGCAAGCGCCTTTTGGTGAGTTGAAAGAGAACAAATTCGGTTCCGGATTTTGATAGGAAATTCCAGTACTTGGACACATCAAATTCCTGCTAAAAAAACGTACTTCATTAGAATCTTGGTCCAAAACCATCAATACATTTTCCCCATGATGCATGGCGGTGTTAATGCTTTCTGTCAAGCGTTTTTCGTTATCTGGCGTATCTTCAATCACCATTCGGTCCACAACAATTTCGATGTCGTGTGTTTTGTAACGGTCTAATTTCATTCCCAGAGTAATGTCCAGCACATCGCCATTGACACGAACTTTAAGGAATCCTTGCTTGGCAATTTGTTGGAAAAGTTCCGCATAATGCCCTTTTCGAGCGCGAATAACTGGTGCCAAAATATTGATTCGTTTACCTGTAAAGTCCTGAATTATCAAATCTTTGATTTGTTCATCAGAATAGGAAACCATTTTTTCGCCGGTATTGTAGCTGTATGCATCAGCACCACGCGCGTACAATAAACGCAGAAAATCATAAATTTCAGTGATAGTTCCCACAGTGGAACGCGGACTTTTACTGGTCGTTTTTTGTTCAATGGCAATTACTGGAGAAAGTCCGTCGATTTTATCAACATCGGGACGCTCCAAACCACCCAAAAACTGACGCGCATAAGCAGAAAAAGTTTCTACATAACGGCGTTGCCCTTCGGCATAAATGGTATCAAAAGCTAAAGAGGATTTCCCAGAACCGGAAAGACCAGTAATTACGACCAGTTTTTCACGAGGAATGGAAATATCTATGTTTTTTAAGTTGTGAACGCGAGCGCCTTGAACTTCAATAGTATTGTCTTTGTCTAACATAATTTTTGTAAATTCCGAATGGTCGGAAGCAAAGTTACCATTTTGATTTATTCTTTCGATACAACACTTTAGAAGTTTATGTTAAATTAGGATAGGTATTAACTTTTTTTTGCAAAGCTACCATTGCAGAAATATTGAAATGATAAAAAAGTTGAGCTGATGATTTGTAATAAAATAGTTATACATTAGCGGGAGAATAAGAAGTTTTTTAAGATATAAACTTCTCAAATCACAGTAATTTTTAGTGCATTAAGAAAGAATAATTATGAAAAAAGTACAATTATTTATACTCTTTTTTGGATTTTGCTTTACGGCAATATCTCAGACATCAATTGTTTTAGAGAAAAAGAATGGTGTTTATTTTGTGCCTTGTAAAGTGAATGGATTGAATATGAAATTCATTTTTGATACAGGAGCAAGTGATGTTACAATTTCATCGACAGAAGCTCTATTTATGTTAAAAAACGGATATTTATCTAAAAATGACTTGATTGGAACAGAGTATTATCAAATTGCTAATGGTGATATTCAAAAAGGAACCAAAATATTAATTAGAAATATTAAAATTGGAGGATATCAATTACATAATATTCAAGCTAGTATCATTCACAATTCAAATGCTCCTCTTTTACTCGGACAATCAGCATTGGAGAAATTGGGAAAATTTTACTTTGATTATTCAAAAAACACACTTGTTATTTTTGATGGCAATGTGGATAGTTTTTATTATGGCTGTATAAATGGTGACTGTTTTAATGGTTTTGGAACAAAAACTATTAAAGGAGGTCAAAAATACATTGGAAATTTTGTAGATGGAAAATTTAACGGAAGAGGAACATATACTTTTTCAAGTGGTGCTAAGTACGTTGGAGATTTTAAAGATGGTAGTAAGAATGGAAAAGGAACATATACTTTTTCAGATGGTGCTAAGTACATTGGAGATTTTCAAGATGACAAATTTAGCGGAAATGGTACATTTACCTTTCCAAATGGAGATAAGTATATTGGAATTTTTCAAGATGATAAAAAAAATGGAAAAGGAACATTATTTTTTTCAAATGGTAATAAGTACGTTGGAGATTTTAAAGATGATAAAAAAAATGGAAATGGAACATTTACTTTTTTAAATAGAGATGAGTATGTTGGAGAGTTTAAAGATGGTAATATAAATGGAAAAGGTACATATAACTTTCAAAATGGTGATAAGTATATTGGAGAATTTATTGATGGCACATTTAATGGAAACGGTACATTAACTCTTCTAAATGGTGATAAGTATATTGGTAGTTTTAAAGATGGTTTTAAATACGGTAAAGGAACTTACACATTCCAAAATGGCAAAGAATATTTAGGAGATTTTAAAGATGGTGAATTTAACGGAATTGGAACACTAACATATCCAAATGGTGATATTTACATTGGAAACTTTTTAGATAGTAAATGTAGCGGAAAAGGAGTATATACTTATTTTACTGGTGCTAAATATATTGGCGATTTCAAAGATGACAAATATAATGGTGAAGGAACATTAACTTTTCAAGATTGGAGCGAGTATGTTGGGAATTTTAAAAATGGTGAAATAAATGGTATCGGAACATATACTTTTAAAAATGGTAATAAGTACGTTGGAGATTTAAAAGATAACTCATTTAATGGAAATGGAGCATTAACTTTATCAAATGGTGATAAGTATATAGGAGGTTTTAAAGATGGAAAATATAACGGTTATGGAACGTTAACTACACCAAAAGGTAAGACACAATTTGGGTATTTCAAAGATGGCGTTTTTGAGGGTGATAAATAAAACTATGGAATAGCACCAGAAAATAATTTTCAAATATTTTGATTGAATATTGTAATAAACGTAAATTATGCAAGATAAAAAAATGCCTTTTTCCGGACCATATGCTAGTTATCTGACAACGGTCTCTGTCTTAAGATTACAACTTATGATTTCAACCCAATTTACAGACCAAGAATGTCTTGATTGGGAAAAATCGTTAAGAATAGATTTGGCCGAAACAAACTTCGAAATTGTAAATGATGAAATATTAGGCCGCTTAAAAGAAGCACCGTTTTTTATGTTGAATGAATTACGTTTGAGTTCAATTTCTTCAGCTGTTATTAATTTTACCTCAACTACTGAGCATTATATTAAAGATATGATTGAACTTAGTTTAAAAAGAAACTCAAGTCTAAGAAAAAAAGCTTTTAGTAATTGCAAAATATCAGCATTGGAACTGGAAGAGGATTTATCATTAAATGATATAAAAAAAAGAATTTTTAAGATAATATCCGCAGAACAATCAAAAGGTGAATTATTTAGTATGAAATTTAAAAAGGCAACATCTTTTTTGTCTATTGACATATCTTCTATACAAACTGAATTATTCAAAAGTTTAGATTCTCTATGGGAGTTGAGAAATAAAATAGCACATTCAAATAAAGGATTTATCAAAATATTTGAAATTTCTACTCCAAAAGGATTAATAATTTTAAATAATGAACCACAAAAAAAAGAATATTTAAACTTTTCAATTTCACTACTTGAAATTATTGATGATTTCACAAAATATTTAAAGGAATGGGATTCCAGAGTATTAGAAAAGTGGCCAGCGAGTTCATTTGTAAAATAAAAAAATCTAACTACATGGATTGAGATTTCGTTTTAGTTTTAAGACCAGTAATGACTACCAGTTTTTCTCTCGGAATAGAAACGCCTATATTTTTAAGATTGTGAACGCAAGCGCCTTGAACTTCAATGGTATTGTCTTTGTCTAACATAATTCTTGCAAAAAAGCAAAGTTACCATTTTGATTTATTCTTTCGATAGAACAGTTTAGAAGTTTATGTTAAAATGGGATATAAAAAAACGCCAACCTAAGTTAGCGTTTTCTTTTTCTGGTTGCCATATAATCTTCTACGGCTTCTCTGGTAGTTAGCCAGTTCCGACCTTCCTTGTAGGCATCAATCTTTCCTGTTCTAGCCAATAAACTGATGTATTCTTGGCCATATGGCATATTAGGTTCTTGAACTAAATTTGAAATTGCTACATATTCTTTGTCATTTCCAGGCAATGCATTAATGTAAATATTCAAAGTACGTTCTAATGATTGACACATCAACAAGGTCAATTTTTGATAATTACCACCATTTGCTTGATTCAGTGCTTCGTAGTATTTCTTTCTGTCATTTTTTAAGATTATGGCAGGCGGAAAACCGGAACGCATCAGTAATAAATTCATTGCCAACCGAACCGTACGACCATTTCCATCAAAGAAAGGATGTATCCATACTAATTTATGATGAAAAACGGTTGCTAGCTCAATATCATTAAGTTCTAATGGATTTGTATTTATAAAATCAATTAGTTCATCCAATAAATCCGGAACTTTATTTGCATTTGGCGGGGTAAAATTAGCGCCAGTAATGCGAACACCTCCATTACGAATACGTCCAGCAAAGTCATCTTCTATAGAACGTAAAACCAATCCGTGTAAAGACAAAATATCTATACTCTGTAAATTATAATCTTCATCTACAATAGAATATAAATAGTCAATTGCTTTATCGTGATTGTGAGTTTCAAAATGTTCCCGAAGCGATTTACCTTTTATGGTAATACCTTCTTGAATAACCATTTGTGTCTCTCGAAGGCTCATTGTATTTCCTTCAATACTATTAGAGTTATAAGTCCACTCAATGGAGAGACTTTCTTTGATTTTATGTAAAGCAATATTTGGCAATGGTCTGCTGGTTTGCAGAACTTGCTTTTTTTCATACAATCTTTCAAAACTTGTTTGAAATTCTTCTCGGTAGTTTAGGTCTATCTTCCACATAACCACAAATGTACTGCTTAATATCGGATAATAAAAAATTTTATATCTATCCGATATTAATTTATTCTATCGTCATCGATTTTAGTTTGGCTCTATAGGCCTCAAGAGCGATAGATTTGGAAATAAAGCCATAATATTTGCCCTCTTTGATTACCGGTAGAAAAACAACTTTTGCTTTTTCAAATTTATTCATTACAGTTTCCATACTATCCTCGGGAGCTATTGTTTCTATTGGTGGAATCATAACTTCTTTTATCAAAGTATATTTTACCCGATATGGGTTGAATATAATTTCTCTGATGGTATTAAAATGAACGATTCCTACCATTTTTAGTTCTTTATCAACGACAGCAAAAATAACTTGATTGGAATGTGAAATTAAATCAACTAATTTTTCTAGATTTTCATCAGGAGAAACGGTTAAATAATCCGTTTGAATGATCGCGTTAGTGACTAATGTAGAGAGTACATTAGTGTCTTTATTGCTGGTGAAAGCATGTCCTTTTTTGGCTAAATTTTTCACGTCCATGGAATGTTTTTCAAATCGTTTTGAAATGGCAAAACTGATAGAAGCAACGATCATTAAAGGAATCATTAAATTATATCCTCCTGTAATCTCCGCAATTAAGAAAATTGCCGTTAGTGGCGCATGAAATAATCCACTTAATATTCCAGCCATTCCTACCATAGTAAAATTACTAATTGGTAATTTTGTCAATCCGGTAAGATTTAGAAATTTAGAAAAGAAAAAACCAACATAGGAGCCTAAAAATAGGGAAGGAGCGAAGTTACCACCATTGCCACCACAGCCCAGCGTAATTCCCGTGGCAAAAACTTTCACCATCATCGTTATACCAACAAAAGCCAAAAGTGCCCAGCTGTTATTTCTAAATCCCTCAAATAGCGTATTTTCCAATAATTGTCCAGGATCATTCTCTGATAATGTTTTAATACTTTCATACCCTTCTCCAAAAAGCGTCGGAAAAATAAAAATTAGAATCGCCAAAACAGAAGCCCCAAAGAATGCTTTTTTATAAGGAGAAAATTTAAGTCGGTGAAAAAAATGTTCTACTCTCTCAAAATTTCTGGAGTAATAAACAGAAATAAATCCGGTAAACAAACCTAAAAGCACATAAAATGGAATGTTATGGTAATTAAAAGTTTGTTGTTGTTTAAAAGACAATAAAATGGTCTCGTCTAAGGCTATAACAGAGACTAAAGCACCAGTCGCTGCTGCAATCATGATGGGAGTGAATGCTGAAATACTTACATCTACCAACAAGACTTCAATGGCAAACAAAACTCCGGCAATAGGAGCATTAAAAGCTGCAGCAATACCGGCGGCAACACCACAACCAATCAATAAAGTTCGGTCTTTATAGCTTAATTTATATTTCTGGGCATAATTAGATCCAAAAGCGGCACCGGTAATTACAATAGGACTTTCTAAACCTGCAGAACCTCCTAAACCAACTGTCAGGGAACTTGTGACTATTTGAGCATACATTTGTTTTTTTGGAATAATACTTGCTTTTTTAGCTACTGCATATAAAATTTGTGAAGTCCCTTTTTGGATTGTTCCTCCTAAAACTCTTTTGACAACAAAAACAGTAAGCAAAATACCAATTATAGGCAAAATACTATTGATGAATCCCAATTTTAAAATTCCACTGACATATGTAGCAAAAGAAAATACCCAGTGCGCAAAAGTTTTTAAAACGATAACAGCAAAAGCGGCAGAAATACCAACCAAAACCGCTGATAAAAATATAAACTGCTTTGGCGTCAACATGGATTGTGCAAAAGCGATTATGGTTTCTAATTTCGAAATATATTTTTTGAACATGATAATTTTTAAAAGGGGTGCAAAACTACTATTATTTTAATTTCAACAAATATTTTTCAACGCTTCTTTTGTGCTTAATGGTTTTAAATTACTGTTTTCTACAAACTGTCTCACAATTTCGGGATTTGACTTTGCATATTCCCGTAACGCCCAGCCAATTGCTTTTTGAATAAAAAATTCCTTAGAATGAGCTTGTTTAAGACATTCTGAAAATAAAAAATCAGCATTCGTTTTTTGTTTGTAACCCAATTGAAATAAAATAGCACTTCGGTTCAACCACATATTCTCAGAATTTGAAAATCGTTCTATTACATTTTTGGTTTCTAATGGAAATTCCAATAGATATTCACCCAAAATGTACTTCGCAATCGTATCAATGCTGTCCCACCAAGAGTTATTTAGTATCAGTTTTTCAATCAGTTGAATATCTTCCTTTTTATAATTCCCCTTGAGTTCTTTTATCAAAATTTCAATCGCACAATAATGAAATTCCCGTTCTTGCTTTGAATATAAATCCAATGCAATTGCTCTTGCGTTTATTGAAACTTCTGGCTTGTTTTCTTTCCAAATTTCCTTGAAAATACGTCTTCGTTCCTCAGTTTTTATTCCAAAAAAAGGAAAGTTATTCTTCATGTATTTTGCCATCGCAAAAGCATTTTCAGGATTTTTATTTGCTGCAAAAGCGTTTTCTAAGGCAAGTATAAAGTTCATAAATAGTAAATTTCAATGGCAAAATTCAATAACAATGTCAATTTAAAATGCTTAACATAGTCGATAACCCATAACCTAAAATCCAACCGCTTTATCATCTCCTCTAAAATCAGCGCCACCTTCGAGTTTCTTATTTGGTAAAACCAAAATAGCATCTACTTTTCCTATTACAGGTGTCGTTTTTTCATTAATGATATATCCTTTTGATTTCAAGTTTTCAAAGGTTTTTGTATCGAAAGTATTAGGCTCAAATGTGATTAAATCCGGTAACCATTGGTGGTGAAAACGAGGTGCATTTACCGCTTCTTGCATACTCAAACGATACTCGTAAACATTTAATATCGTTTGCAATACCGATGTGATTATTGTAGAACCTCCCGGAGAACCCACGACCATAAATAATTTTCCGTTTTTCTCTACAATAGTTGGAGTCATCGAACTCAGCATTCGTTTTTGTGGCGCAATACTGTTGGCTTCATTCCCTACTAACCCAAACATATTCGGTTCTCCTGGTTTGGCACTGAAATCATCCATTTCATTGTTTAGAAAAAAGCCCAATTCATCACAATAATATTTAGAACCATAACCATCGTTTAATGTTGTAGTTGACGAAACCGCATTCCCAAACTGATCCACAATTGAATAATGGGTAGTCTCTGTACTTTCATTATAATTTACTTGTCCTTCTTTTATTTCCGATGATAAAGTGGCTTTTTCAAAACTAAAATTCGACATTCTTTGTTTTAAATAATCATCTGCCATTAAGGCTTTCAAAGGGATTTTTACAAAATCAGGATCGCCCAGATAATAACTTCTGTCTGCATAGGCTCTTCTTTCGGCTTCTACGATAACTTGAATGGCTTCCGTTGAGTTATGTCCCATTTTAGCCAAGTCGAAAGGCGCTATCATTTTGAAAATTTCAGCGAGACAAATTCCGCCACTACTAGGTGGAGGCATAGAAATCACTTTTAAATCTTTGTAATCAAAAGTGAGTGGCGTTCTCCATTTGGCTTCGTATTTAGCCAAATCTTCCAAGGTGATTATTGCTCCTTTTTCTTGAAGATATTTAACTAATATTTCAGCAGTTTTTCCTTTGTAAAATTCATCTTTGCCATTTTTTGAAATCCTTTTCAATGTAGCTGCCAGAGCAGGATATTTTATAACATCATTTTCTTTGAAAGCAGTTGCAAATAACGTTTTGTCACCATTTACTTTTATGATTTTCGCTCGATAAGCAGCCAATCGGTCTTCTTGTTTTTTGGTAACAATGACACCTCTTTCAGCTAATGCAATTACAGGTTTCAGAATTTCTTCTATAGGTAATGAACCCAATTTTTCATGAACTGCAAATACACCGGCAATCGTTCCGGGAACTCCAATAGCAAGAGGAGATTCGGTACTTTTTCCTTTTATAACATTTCCTTTTTCGTCCAGAAACATATCTTTTGTGGCTGCCAATGGTGCTTTTTCTCGGTAATCCAAAGAACCTATTTCGCCATTTGCTTTTCGATACACCATAAAACCGCCACCGCCAAGATTTCCTGCAAACGGGTAAGCCACTGCAAGAGCCAATTCGGTTGCCACCATCGCATCAAAAGCATTTCCGCCTTTTTTCATGATTTCAACTCCAATTTTGGAAGCTTCTTCACGTGCCGAAACTACCATTGCTTCATTAGCAACAAGTCCAGTGGGTTGAACCATTACATTTTGGGTTTTACAACCAATAGAAAGAACACTCAATAGAATAATAATTTTTTTCATTCGAATATTAAAATTTAAAAACCAACGGCTTTATTATCACCTCTTTTGTCTGCGCCACCTTCCAATTTTCCATTGGGTAAAATCAAAACAGCATCAACTTCACCAATTATTTCTTTGTTTTTTTCATTGATGATGTATCCTTTTTTCTTCAAATTGGTTAATAATTCTTTATCGAATGAATTAGGTTCAAAAGTAATTTCATCGGGTAACCATTGATGATGAAAACGAGGAGCATTTACCGCTTCTTGCATGCTCATATCAAATTCATACACATTTAAAATCGTTTGTAAAACTGATGTGATAATGGTGGAACCTCCCGGCGTACCTACAACCATGAAAAGTTTATTGTCTTTCTCTACAATCGTTGGTGTCATGGAACTCAACATTCTTTTTCCGGGAGCAATGCTGTTAGCTTCACTTCCAGTCAATCCGTATAAATTTGGAACTCCCGGTTTGGCACTGAAATCATCCATTTGATTATTCAAAAAGAAACCTAATTCATCACAATATATTTTAGAACCATAATTGTCATTTAAAGTGGTCGTTGCCGAAACTGCATTTCCTTTTGAATCTACAATAGAATAATGCGTAGTTTGGTTACTTTCATATCCTTTGATTGCTCCATGAGCAATATCAGAGGATTTAGAAGCTTTATCGAATGAAAAATTACTCATTCTTTTTTCTAAATAGGATGGATTTAGTAATTCTTTTATAGGGAGTTTTACAAAATCTGGATCACCTAAAAAGTAATTCCTGTCGGCATAGGCTCTTCGTTCTGCTTCTGTAATTACTTGAATTGTTTTTACGCTGTTGTGTCCCATTTGTGAAAGGTTGAAAGGCTCAATCATTTTCATGATTTGATTCAAACAAATTCCACCACTGCTTGGTGGAGACATCGAAGTAATTTTTAAATTTTTATACTGAAAAGTAATTGGAGTTCTCCATTTGGCATTATAACTGTTCAAATCTTCTAATGTTGCATTTCCGCCTTTTTTAGCAAGAAAAGTAACTAACTTTTGAGCCGTTTCTCCTTTGTAAAACTCATCACGACCGTTTAAGGCAATTCGTTTTAATGTTGATGCCAAAGCAGTATATTTGATCGTGTCATTTTCTTTATATGCTTTAGAAAACAAACTATTCTTACCATTACTTTTTATAAAGGAAGCTCTGTAATAAGCCAAACTTTCGGCTTGAAATTTAGTGACAATAACGCCTCTTTCGGCTAAGGCAATTACTGGTTTCAGAATTTCACTTATGGGGAAAGAACCATATTTTTTGTGTACTTCAAATATTCCTGCAATGGTACCCGGAATTCCGGAAGCCAAAGCGGTTTCCCTACTTTTTCCTTCTATTACATTTCCTTTTGCGTCTAGAAACATATCTTTAGATGCTGCCAAAGGTGCTTTTTCTCTGTAATCGATAGCTCCCGTTTCGCCATTGGCTTTTCTGAAAACCATGAAACCACCACCACCAATATTTCCAGCCTGTGGATGTGAAACTGCCAAAGCCAGTTCCGTGGCAACCATGGCATCAAAAGCATTTCCGCCTTTTTTCATGATTTCAACTCCTATTTGCGAAGCTTCTTCACGAGCTGAAACTACCATAGCTTTTGAAGTTACTAAACCAGTTGGTTCAACAGTTTTTTCATTCGATTTGCAACCTAAAACTGCAAAGGCAAGTAGAAAAAGTATTTTTTTCATAAAGTAATTATTTTAGTATTCGAAAATAGGATTAATTCTTGAAAGAAATCGGTGAATTCATCTTCAAATTCTGGATAAAATTCGGAAAGTTCATTAGTAGCAAATCGCATTTTAGATTCGTTTTTGGTACGTTGATCCATTTGCGTCAAAATTCGATTAATTCCTTCGACTGTTTGATAACTAACCAGCCAATTGTGTTCAATCATGTAGGGCATCATTCCTTTGGTTCTTTCCGAAAGAATGATATGGTTATCCTGTAAAGATTGGTAAAAGCGTGCTACAAAAAGGTTAAGTTTTTCATCAGAATATTTATTCCAGTTTTTAGCTAAAAAATGATCATAAAAAACATCAACAATTACACCCGCGTAGTGATGGTATTTTTCATGCAGTTTTTTGGTGCTTTGTCTAAAAATGGGATGTGCATCGGTAAAAGTGTCAATGGCACGATGCAGAATGATACCTTTTTGAATTTCTAAAGGATAACTTTCAAAATGTTTTCCACGAATTCCATCGGCCATGAAATTGCCAATTTTGATTAAATCATTGTCACCGGAAAGATAGATGTGGGCTAGGAAATTCATTGGGATTTTAGATTGAAGATTAACGATTTTTGATTTTTGATTTGAAATCAAGTCTGAAGATGTTTGTGTCTGTCTTCGTTTGATAAAGATATAAAAAAACACCAAACCTTTTATTGAAACAATTAGCAACTCAAAATCCAATTCCTTTTTGCAATTTACTTTTTAATAAAGACAGAAACTTTTTTATATTTGTCATCATAAAAAAAATCAAGATATAAATTGCAAATGGAAATCTGCAATCAAAAATCGTTAATCAAAAATCATAATTCATAATGACTCTAATAAAATCAATATCAGGAATTCGTGGAACAATAGGAGGTAAAGTTGGTGATAATCTTACACCGGTTGATGCGGTAAAATTTGCTTCAGCGTATGGAACTTGGTTGAAAAAATATATTGGAAAAGAAAAAATCACTGTTGTTGTAGGTCGTGACGCCCGTATTTCGGGACCAATGATTCACAATTTGGTGGTAAATACTTTAATTGGTTTAGGAATTGACGTGATTGATTTGGGTCTTTCGACAACGCCAACTGTTGAAGTTGCTGTTCCGTTAGAAAAAGCCGAAGGTGGAATTATCCTTACCGCTTCTCACAATCCAAAACAATGGAATGCCTTGAAATTATTGAATGAAAAAGGAGAATTCCTGAATGGTGCAGAAGGGTTAAAAATTCTTGAAATTGCGGAAGCAGAAGCTTTCGATTTCTCGGATGTGGATGATTTAGGCGCCATTATGATTAACGATGCGTACATGGATATTCATATTGATGAAGTATTGAATTTGCCTTTGGTAGATGTTGATGCTGTAAAAGCAGCTAAATTTAAAGTGGTTGTTGATGGTGTAAATTCTTCGGGTGGAATTATTATCCCAAGGTTACTGGAATTAATGGGCGTTGAAGTAGTAGAATTATATTGTGAACCAAACGGACATTTTCCTCATAATCCAGAACCTTTAAAAGAACATTTGACTGATATTTCAGAATTGGTAGTAAAAGAAAAAGCTGATTTAGGGATTGTTGTTGATCCTGATGTGGATCGTTTGGCTTTCATTTGCGAAGACGGAGAAATGTTTGGTGAAGAATACACTTTGGTGGCTTGCGCCGATTATGTTTTGAGTAAAACACCAGGAAACACTGTTTCGAATATGTCATCTTCCCGTGCGTTGCGTGATGTAACTAATATGCATAACGGAAGCTATGAAGCCAGTGCGGTAGGTGAGGTGAATGTAGTGGAATTGATGAAGAAGAATAATGCCGTAATTGGTGGCGAAGGAAACGGAGGAATCATTTATCCGGAACTGCATTACGGACGTGATAGTTTGGTGGGAGTGGCGCTATTTTTAACGCATTTGGCCAACAAAAAAATGACAGTTTCTGCTTTGCGCGCTTCGTATCCGGAATATTACATGAGCAAAAACAAAATTGAATTGACGCCACAAATTGATGTGGATGCGATTCTTGTTGCCATGACGGAGAAATACAAAAATGAAGATATTACAACCATTGACGGTGTAAAAATTGACTTTGCTGAAAATTGGGTTCACCTGAGAAAATCAAATACAGAGCCAATCATTCGTATTTATACCGAAGCGGCTTCTCAAGAAAAAGCAGATGCTTTGGCATTACGAATCATTGATGAAATAAAAGCGGTGGCTGGAATTTAAGACCACGATTTTTTATATTAAAGAACCCTTTCAAAATAGAATTTGAAAGGGTTTTGTTTTATCAAACTTGATTACTTATTGAAAATGAATTAACAGGATTCATTCAATAAAAGAATAGTTGTTTCGTGCTTATTTCTAAATGATTTTTAGTCAGTAGATTAGAGATTATTTGTTTAAAAATTCCTTCATAAGCATACTAATTCCTTTAAATTGAAGTTTGACTAGTAATGAAAATTAATAATTTTCTAAATACTTTTTGGGATTTAAATCCAATAAGCGCCTTTTTTCGTAAATCAATTACGGGTGTTTAGTTGCATTGTGTTGTCAAAAAAGTGATAGCGTTAGCCGATGAAATTATTTGAGTTTTAAACTGAAGAATGAATTAATAATAAACAATAAAAATTTGAAAAAAATAATTACAATGCTAACAGTTGGGTTTGTCCTATTTGTATCCTGTTCAAAAGAAGATGATCCCATAGATAACTCAGTTGCAGTAAATCCTAATACGAATAAACAGCAAACAGGAAGTTCTTCTAACGATTTATTATCTGATAAAAAGTTCAAGAGCATGGTGATTGAAGTAGTGTATGTAGCCGGTTTTGAACCAAGCAGTACTGCTATCAATAATTTTGTAAACTTTCTTACAGCAAGAACATACAAACCAAATGGCATAAATGTTATAAAACGTTCTATACCATCACCAGGAATTTCGCCTTATACCAATGAGGAGATTGTAAGTATTGAAGATGCTAACAGAACAAAATACAACACTTCTGATGAGATAGCTGTTTGGGCATTTTTTGCAGATGGGAAATCTTCAAAAGACACTGATACATCAGTTATTCTTGGAACGGCTTACAGAAATACTTCTTTTGTTATTTTCGAACAAACTATTCAAGGTTTAAGCGACAGTCCATTTGAACCCAACAGAAGTTTATTAGAAACAACAGTAATTACCCATGAATTTGGACATATATTAGGATTGACGAACCTTGGTACAGCATTACAAAGCAATCACGAAGATAGCACCCATCCCAAACATTGCAATGTAGAAAGTTGCCTAATGTATTGGTCATCTGAAAGTGGAAAGGGAATTGCAAATATGGTTTCCGGAGGTTCAGCTCCACAATTAGATGACCAATGTATTACAGACCTTCGGGCAAATGGAGGAAAATAAAAGTATAATTTGAATAATCAAAAACAAAAAAGATGAAAATAAAACAGATAACAATAGCTTTATTCCTTGGTGTAATAACAACAATGAATGCACAAGACAATACTATTCCTAAATCGAATGTAGGGATAAAAGGAGGTTATAATTTAGCAGCCGTAAGTTTTGACGGTGATGGAGAAACTGAACAACGACACGGTTTTCATATAGGAGTTTATGGCGAATCTTTTATTAGCGAAAGCTTTTCTATTCAACCTGAATTAATGTATTCACAGCAAGGATACAAAATAACAAATAGCAGTGGGACTTTTACCCAAAAATTAGATTATATAAACTTGCCATTAATGCTTAAAGCCTATCCTTCTAAAAATTTCTTTTTGGAAGCGGGTCCACAAATTGGACTGGCTATTTCGCATAAAGAAGAATATGATGGACTTTTTAGTGGTTCACAAGAGTATGATCCTAATAATTTTGATTGGGGAATGAATTTTGGAGGAGGATTTAAAACGGATTCCGGTATCAGTTTAGGTGTGCGTTATCATTTAGGTTTAGGAGATTTATATGATGACGGGAAAGCAAAAAACAGAGTTTGGCAATTCTCATTAGGGTTTGATTTATAAACTTGATAATACAATAAAAAGCGTAAGTTATATAGTCCCCTATTTTTTACTTACTAATGCGAATCAAGGGTTGGAATGTGCCGTTAGGAACTAAATATAGGTAGAAAACATGAATTGGAACAAATTTAGCGTGCCGTAGGTACGCAACATTTATCGTTTTGTTGCCTACCTACGGCACGCTAACGAATTTTAAACCTAATTACTACCTATATTTAGTGCCTAACGGCACAAAAAAAGACTTTAAACCCTCGTCATTAATAACCCTTTCAGAGCATAATACTTTGAAAGGGTTTTGTTTTTGAAATGTATTTTTTAGAAAACTTTTATAATGTATGGTTTACCCAGATTTTCAGTACTGTTTTATGCTTCGGACTCTATTTTGGGAATGTGTTTTATACTCGCTAAATAGAATTCGATGTTAATTTTTAATTTATTGATACGAGAATAATCATTTCCATTAAAAATGATGTAAAGTACGGTAAGAGCAGAAATTATGTAAATAACCACACCTGATGTTGCGAAAAGATTGAAGGATATTATAGTGATAACAATACAAAATAAGAGTCCAAATATCTTTAATGAATTTTCAGGATTCGATTGGGCAGTATTAATTTCAATAATTTTAGGTAATTGGCTTAATAATGAATAAATATCGGGTTCACAAATTTCATTTTTTTTCAAATCAGCAATCAAATCTTCAACAGTTTTTATTTTCTTGTTTTTAGAATAGAGGTAAGGGAATATCTCATTGATAAAATTTTGATTTCTTAAATCTTGAATGTTTCCAATCAACATTTTTACTTCATTGGGTAAATCTTTTCTGATAGCAATTTCCTTTTTTAAAGCACTAAAGGATATTGTTGTCAAAGAATCAACATTTTTATAAATATATTGCGTTAATTCTTCTTCAGAGAAGGAATGTAATTTTTCTTCTAGAATGATACTGTCATCCATGATAAAATGTGGTATTAATTTATAAATGAGATAAATATTTCTATATCATTTACAAAAGTATTTCCTTTGTTTGGCATTACTTTACGGGAAACCTCAATGGGGGTGAAAATCATTAAAAATTCATAAAAAAATAAATGCTCTAAGAAATAACAAACTGGCAAATTCTCAATTTCATAAAATAATAATATCTTTGATTCAAATTAAATTGCAATGACTACAATCGAAAAGCCAACACAATTAGAGCAATACTTTCAGCAGTTTCGCGATAACATAATAGGAATTAACCAAGAGTTTCAATCACCTTACGGACAAAAACAAATTATTTATACGGATTGGACAGCCAGTGGTCGTTTGTATCGTCCTATTGAAGAAAAATTAATGAATCAATTTGGTCCTTTTGTGGCCAATACGCATACAGAAACAACGGTTTCGGGAACTGCAATGACTAAAGCGTATCATCAGGCACGACATATTATCAAGCATCATGTAAATGCCAGTGCTGACGATGTTTTGATTACTGATGGAACAGGAATGACAGGTGTTGTCAATAAATTTCAACGAATTTTGGGCTTAAAAGTACCTGAAAACTTAAAAAATTTCATCACTATTCCAGCCGAAAAGAAACCAATTGTTTTTATTTCGCACATGGAACACCATTCCAATCAAACGTCTTGGTTAGAAACTATTGCTGATGTTGAAGTTATTCCTTCTTCAGAAGACGGATTGTTCAGCATAGAAAATCTTGAATTGTTATTGGAAAAATATAAAGAACGACCTTTTAAAATAGCTTCTATCACATCTTGTTCGAATGTTACAGGAATCAGAACTCCATATCATGAAGTGGCAAAAATAATGCATCAAAACAACGGACTTTGTTTCGTGGATTTTGCTTGTTCAGGACCTTACGTGAAAATTGATATGCATCCTGAAGATGCTGAAAGTTATTTGGACGCCATTTTCTTTTCGCCACATAAATTCCTTGGCGGACCTGGAACTTGTGGTGTTTTGGTTTTTAATAAAAAATTATATCAAAATTTGGTTCCCGATAATCCGGGTGGAGGAACAGTAAGTTGGACGAATCCTTGGGGAGAACACAAATACATCGATAATATCGAAGATAGGGAAGATGGTGGTACTCCGGGGTTTCTTCAGGTAATAAAAACCGCATTGGCTATTCAGTTGAAAGAGCAAATGGGAATTGAAAATATCTTAAAAAGAGAGCACGAAATAGTAGATTATATTTTCTTTGAATTAGGAAATGTTTCCAATATAAAAATCCTTGCAGGACAGCATCAGGATAGGTTAGGGGTGATTTCTTTTTTTGTTGAAGATTTACATTTTAACTTGGGCGTGAAATTATTGAATGATAAATTCGGAATTCAAACTCGTGGCGGTTGCAGTTGTGCTGGAACCTATGGACACTTTTTATTGCACGTAGACCAGGAAACATCCCATAAATTAATTGACGAAATTACGCTGGGGGATTTAATCAGAAAACCAGGCTGGATTAGAATGTCTATTCATCCTACAACTACAAATGCTGAAATTGAATTTGTTTGTAACGGAATTAAAGCATTGGCTGAAAATCATAAAACTTGGGCTTTGGATTATAATTATAATTCGGCTACGAATGAGTTTGTTAATAAGAACGTACAACCTTTAGAAGATGAAATGGTAAAAAACTGGTTTTCTTTATAAAAGTTGAGGTTTTAAAAGAATTAAAACAAAAATCACTTATCATAAACGCTATTGTTTATGATAAGTGATTTTTGTTTTTTTACTGAACACTGTGACTAAGTACTATTAACGGATCACTATCTTCTGTGTTTCCATCTTTTATGGGTCCAGAAATAATATTCAGGAGCTTCAAGAATTTGTTTTTCTACTTCTCGTAAAAATGTGTTGGTGATTTCAAAATCAGGAATAGATTTAGGGTTATCAGTAATAGGTACAAAAGTAGCTTCGTAAAAACCTCTTTTTACTTTTTTTACTTTTACAAAAAGAACATTCAAATCGTGTTTTTTGGCAAGCATTTCGGCACCGGTATGAACGGGAACTTCAACGCCCATGAATTTATCCCAATGAAAGGCTCTATTTAATTTTGGAGATTGATCACTGGCAAGTCCGTACATACTAAGAATCCCATTTTTTTGATTTTCTGCCATCAACGGAATTGCCTTTTTAGTTTCCACTAATTCAGCATTATATTTGGATCGGATATCTCGTATTAGTTTATCAAAGTATTTATTAGCAATTTTTTTATAAACACCAATTCCTTTAAATTTTGTCTTTTCGTTAATAGACAATAACCACTCCCAACTCGCGTAATGAGAGGCTAATAAAACAGCACTTTTTCCTTTTTTTTCATATTCTTTTACCAATTCAATATTGGTAACCACAAATCTTTTATTCATCTCATCCGCTGAAATTGTCATGGTTTTTATCATTTCTAAAAACATATCACAGAGATGATGATAGGATTTCTTTTCGATTACAAGACGCTCTTCGGCACTAAGATGAGGTAATGCTAAAGCTAAATTTTCCTTTACAGTTTTTTTGCGATAGCCAATGATATAATAAACAATTAAATAGATGAAATCAGAAAACCAATAGAAAACCCTGAATGGAAGAATGGAAATAATCCATAAAAACGGAAAGGTTAAGATAAAAACAAGAAATTGCATGCCGTTATTTTTCTTGCAAATATAAGTCAAAAATGTAGACTGATATAAATTTTGACCGCTTACTGTATCGGTATTTGAGAATGACTATCTTTACATTTCACAATAAATAGACTTTATGAATACCGTTTTAATAGCAATAATTGTAGTAAATGTTTTAATTAGTTACAAAGGGTTTAATGACCTTTCTTTTTTTAGAAAATATGAATTCCATGTTGGAAGTATTCGAGCAGGGGAACATATAAGAATGGTGTCTTCGGGTTTTCTTCATGCTGATATGACCCATTTGATTTTCAATATGCTGACTCTTTATTTTTTTGCACCTGTAGTAATTAGTTATTTAGGCGATTTTTCGTTTGGATTGGTTTATTTTGGAAGTTTAGTTTTTGGAAGCTTATTGACTATGGTTTTCCATAAGAATCAATATAATTACAGAGCGGTTGGCGCATCGGGAGCAGTAACAGGAGTTTTGTATTCGGCAATATTATTGCAGCCAAATATGATGTTGGGAATCTTTTTTATCATCCCAATGCCAGCTTATATTTTTGGAATCCTTTATTTATTGTATTCTATTTATGGTATGAAAGCCAAGAATGATAATATTGGCCACACAGCCCATTTTGGAGGTGCTGTTGGCGGTTATTTGATTACACTGATCAAAGAACCTCAATTGTTAGTAGATCACACTTTAATGGTTATATTACTAGCAATTCCAATAGTTATTCTTTTTGTGATGGAAAAAATGGGAAAATTATAATGGCATAACTTTTGAAAAGAAATTAGTACAAACAATTAAATTATATAAAAATGAAAAAAGCACTATTGATTCTGTCTGTTCTATTTATTTCGATGTCTTATGGACAAGAAGTTAAGCAAGTTCCTCAAATAAATGTAAGCGGAGAAGGAAAAGTAAAGGTTATTCCGGATCAAGCAACTATAGCGGTAACTGTTGAAACAAAAGGGAATAATGCTAAAGATGTAAAAAAACAAAATGATGAAAAGATAGAGGCTGTTTTAAAGTTTATTAAAAAAATGAACTTGGAACCGGCAGATTATAAAACACAACGTGTTTCATTGAATCCTCAATATGATTATGAAAAAAAGAAACACAGTTATAATGCTACTCAAACAATTGAAATTCTATTGAGAGATTTGTCTAAGTATGATGAATTGATGGAAGGGTTAGTGGACCAAGGAATTAATAGAATTGATGCGGTAACATTCCAATCTTCAAAATTAGCGCAGTATCAATCTGAGGCTAGAAAATTAGCGATGAAAGATGCAAAATTGAAAGCAGAAGATTATGTTTCCGTTTTAGGACAAAAAGTAGGGCGCGCCATGACCATATCTGATAATTCACAAACGTATTATCCGCAGCCAATGTATGCAGCAATGAAAACAATGGAAATGAGTGATGCTAGTGCTCCAAGACAAACGTTAGCAGTAGGAGAAATCAATATTACGGCTAATGTGACAGTGAGTTTTATTTTAGAATAAAGAAGCTAAAAATTATATTTAAAAATCCCATCTCAAAAAAAAAATGAGATGGGATTTTTTTTTGAATAAACTAAAATACGAAAAGATGAAAGTATCAATTAGGGTAAATAAAAAAACTCTTCAATTGCTTGAAGAGTTTTGTGGGGAGAGCAGGATTCGAACCTGCGAAGTTTACACAGCAGATTTACAGTCTGCCCTCGTTGGCCGCTTGAGTATCTCCCCAAGACTCAATAAGCAATGCTTATCGTGCTAACCGGGTGCAAATATATAAACTGTTTTGAAGTTTCCAAACTATATTTAAACTTAATTTTAGTATTATTTTTAAAGTATTGGTATTGAATAAAATAAAAAAATCTCCACTAGGGAGATTTTTTGTTTTATTCAATTCAAGCGACTTATTTTGCTAAAAGCTCTAAAATTTTGGCTCTTAATTCATCACCTCTTAAATCTTGTGCGACTACATTTCCTGAAGCATCAAGAATAAAAGTAGCAGGAATTGATTCTACTTTATATTGCGCAGCTATAGGTTCGTCCCAAAATTTCAAATTTGAAACATGATACCATGTTAATTTGTCTTTTGCAATAGCTTCTTTCCAAGCCTTAGCATCTTTATCTAAAGATACGCCAATAATGTTAAGTCCTTTAGCATGTAACTCTTTGTAAATAGCTACTACATTTGGATTTTCCTTGCGACAAGGACCACACCAAGAAGCCCAAAAATCAACTATTGTAACTTTTCCTAAACATTCCTTCAAAGAAATTACTTTCCCTTCAGGATTAGGACCTGAAAAATCGGCTCTTCATTTTGCTTCAGCTGCTGGAGCTGGAGCAGCTCCTACAGTTGGTGATTTCATTTCAGCAAGTTTAGCTTTAATGGCTTTACCTGGTTTTGTGTTTTTTAATGATTCCTCTAAACTATTGTATAATTTTTCAGATTTTGCAACATCAGCAGTTGGGTCATTAAGCATTCCTTGGATGATTAAAGCAGAAATAAATGATTTTGGGTGTGTTTCAGCATAAGCTACATATTTAGCTTTTGAAGCAGTTCCAACTTCTTCCTGAATTTTTGAAAACTCTTTCATCAATCCATTGATAACAACAGTATCTTTGGTTTGTTGAGCAGTATTCATCGCTTGCATATTTTTAGTCTGGAAATCGATTAATTTCTTTTGAACCTTAGTGATTTCCTCATTGAATGTAACGTATTCGTCATTATTGTAAGTTCCAGAAACCTTAGATTTTGGAATACTGTCTTTATTGATTGCAATTGCAATTTCGCCTGTTTCTAATATAAAAGGTATCTTAGCTTGTGCACCTTCAAGTTGTAAAGTATGGAAAGAAGGTTCAGTTACTTTTCCTTTAATTTCAAATTTACCATTTTCAACTTTTACAGTATCGATAGCAATTAATCCCATTCCATTTTCATTCTGTGTTTCCAGGATTATTGTTTTACCATTTTCAATTCCTGTTGCAGTCCCTGAAATGATGTATTCATCTTTGCCAACTTTGCTACAAGAAATTAAAACAACAGTAGCCGAAAGTAATAAAATTATTTTTTTCATTATTAATTAGTTAATTAAGTTAAGTGTGCAAAAGTATTTAAAATTATAAATTATAAATAATTTTGCAACCTAAATTTTTGTTATAATTTTTCATTCTTAATTAGGTGTTGTACTATGTTTAATTTAAACCCATTTTATTGAATAGTTTGAATAGGTTATGTTGATTTATTGAATAAGTGGTTTTTTAAAAAGGAAGGAATTATTTTTTGAAAGTAAATAGGATTTAATTCATGTATGAATTTTTTTTAGTTGCTGTAGTATATAATATGAAAACTGTATGTAATGATTGAATTAAAGCCGGAATTTTTTAAAAGTAAAATTTTAAATATTTCACTAAGATTTCGTTTCTTTTTTTAAAGGATTGTATTTCAGTTCACATTTAACAATATCAGATTCAGCATGCTCCAGCTCATTTGTGGTTATTTTAATGTCTAAATTTATTCTCCTTAACTCTTTGTGTAAAATAGAACAAATAGGGTCAGATTTTAGATTATTATCTATTTTAGATTTTTGCTGTTCCAGAATATCAAGTGTTTCTTTTGCCTTACTATATTGTGATTTGTATAAAACGCAAGGATCTGTCATGATAGGTAATTTGAAGTTTTTTTAACAATTGCTAAAATACTAAAAACAAGTTTGTAACACAATAAAAATTTAGTTATTGTGCTGTGATTTGTAAGAAAAAAACACCTAGTAATTGATTTAAAATAAAAAAGCACCCTTATAAAGGATGCTTAAGTTTTATTTCTCTTTTAAAAAAATTAATCTTGATTGATTGTTTTTCTCCATGTAAAAGAATTAAGGATATGTCTTTTTGCAAATCTTCCAGGAGAATCAGCATTTACCATTTTTACGTAAGTTGCTTTAGGAACACTTATGTATTCGTAAACGCTTCCGTTTGAAAAATTGATAATCAATCTACCTTCAACGAATTTGTAATCTGAAATTGTAGCAGTTGCTATTGTTTCAGTATATTCAGGTAAGTTTTGTTTAAGAGTTTCAGGATTGATGCTTACCAAAAAGTGGTACGCTTCAATAATTTTTTTACTGTTTTCCTCTGCAGCTTTTAATCCTTCATCATCTCCTTGAAATTTGTCAGGATGCGCTTCTTTCATCGCATTACGATAAATCGTTTTTAATTCTTTAAGCTCAGCAGTTTTGTCTACATTGAGTAGTTTGCGGTATTCAACTATTTTTTTCATAAATAAGGTAACTACTTGTCTTTTACAATAAAATCAATATAATTTGATTTCAAAATCGACAAATTTTTTGCAAAGGTACACTTTTTTTTAAATTTTTAGTTTGCGACAAAAAAATATTCAAAAAAAAAAGAGTTTGAATTCTCATTTTTTTGTTAAAAAAGAAATGTGATAGTATACTATTGTTGTGGTTTATTATTGGCTTTATCGAAATTTTTAGACTTTTTTGGATATTTATTATAACTGATATCGCTTGGATTTTCAATTATTGATTTTATTGTAATCCAATCACCAACAGTATGTTTTTGGGCCATTTTATAGTCTAAAAGGTATTCACCACAAAAAAAGTTGTTATTTTCATCCTTTTCCATAATTCCGGTGTAAACACCTTTTTGTAACATTCTTTCTTCAGAAGCTTTGGTCATAATCAATTTATTTATAATAATTCTAGTTGGCAAAGTTAATCAAATATTACTTGTCTTGCTATGTTTTAGACTTTCTGATTACCTTTGTTTAATGGAAAAAATATTTCGTCCCAACCCCAATTCCTTTAAAAATACATTTTGCGTCTTTCAGGAAGAGTCTTTAGATAGCATAAATGGATTAGAACTTCAGTATGACAGTAAATCCGGAAGTAAGTATTATTATACAACAGCAGGAATGTATCGTTTGTCGAATCATTGGGGGCGATTGGCCAATAGTAAATGGCGTTTGGAACCATTGGACCCCGAAATCGAGTCTAAAACAAAATTGGGTTTTGCCCCTTGGACTAATTTCTACCCTGATAATGCAGTTGAGGAATTGTATTATTTAGAAGCAAATTATATAAAAAATACAGTCAATTACCAACATAAAAATAATCCGAAATATGACAATAAAGCCATACTACGGACGAGTTTTGAAACTACAAAGCGAATCAAGCAAATCAGGAATTTACTTAACTTGACTTCATGGGCTAAGTATTTTGATTATGACGATTTGGATGTTTTGCGCCAACAAATAATAAATGAACTTATTTTTACCAATAAAACCTTAGAAGAAATAAAGAGAGAAATAGTTTAATCGTTTGAAGCAATCAATATTAAATCATCGGTTGTGATTGGTTTTGATAAATAACCTAATATATCAGGATATGTTTTTGATTTATTTTTATCTTCAACAGCAATAGACGAACTTACGATATAAATCATAATTTGTTTATTTATTTGAGATTTCAATAATCCCATTTCTTCCATGAATTCCCAGCCATCCATAATAGGCATGTTAATGTCTAATAAAATTATATCAGGAAGCAATTCATTGTTTTTTAATGAATTATGTATGGCGTCAATAGCATCTTTTCCGTTTTTGAAAGAGGAAATTGCTGAAAATATTTCAGATCTTTGAATGATTTTGTTAACGATGATTTGGTAAATAGCATCATCGTCTACTACCCAGATTACTTTTTTTGTCATTGAATATAAATTTTAAATGTAGTCCCTATATTAGGTTCACTTTCCACCGTTATATTTCCACCCATGGCATCAATTTGATTTTTTGTTATAAATAGCCCAATTCCTTTTGAATCTACATTGTTAGTGAATGTTTTGTACATTCCGAAAATCTTATCTGCATTTCTCACAAGGTCAATCCCAACTCCGTTATCAGAAATTTGAAGTACCTTCATATCATTTTCTATAGACCATTTGATTACTATAGTGGGTTTACGTTCCGGATGACAGTATCGAATAGAGTTAGAAATAATATTGTAAAGAATACTCTCCAAATAAGCTGGATTGTAATTTATGATTACATCCTTTGGCATGATTGTAGAAATCGAAACCTCTTTGGAGATTATTTGTTCATTAAGTACATTTTGGACTGTATCAATATATTGTTGCAAATTTAAAGGTTCAGAGACTAAACCTATATTAGTTCTGATGTTTATTACTTCATTCAGATGCAGCATCGTTTCATTGAGTGAATTGGAGACAGATTTTAATAATTGAATCATTTGATCTCTTTCTTCCTCTGATTCAGAAGATTCAATTAAAGACATAATCGATGCAATATTACTGGTATGGGATCTTAAATTATGGGAAACTATATAAGAGAAATTAAGGAGTCTTTTATTTTGTTCAGTGACTAAATTGAATGAATTGTTCAAATCTTCTTCTGCTTCTTTAGTTTTAGTAATGTCAATCATGATACCACGCAAACTTACTGCTTTACCATTTTCAAAAACAATATTCACAATATCTCTTAGCCAAACAACTGTTCCGTTTTTAGCAACCATTCGATATTCAAAATCATGATTTAAATTGGCGTCAGTTTGGAACTTACAATAATTTTGAACCCATTCTTTGTCATCAGCATAGATATGATCTGCCCAAAAAGTATGATTTGCCAACCATTCCTCTGGGGTATAGCCTAATATGGATTCTACTTTTTTACTGATGAAAGAAAAACTAAAGCTTTCTACATCACATTCCCAAACGATTCCGTCTATGGTATTAATTAGCGATTCTACCCTTTGTTTTGTATCGAATATAATTTTTTCGGTGGCTCTGCGCTGTGTAATGTCCTCTGTAGAGACAATAATACGTTCGAATGTTTTTTTATAGCCTCGAATTACATTCCATCTTAAATTAACATCTCGATATTCTCCTTCAGCATTTTTTATCCTGGAATCTATAATAAATTGTTTTTTACCTTGAGTAATTGCGATTAAATGTTTAATAAAATCATCTGTAGATCTGAAATCCAGTAGATTAGATTTGGTATTGATTAATTCTTCTTTGGTTTTGACTTTATAAAGTTTAAGACAGGCATTATTGACATTAATTAATTTAACTAGTGAATTACATTTAGTAACTACATCTGGGTTGCTGTAAAAGTAGTTAGAAACTATTTCTATGTTTTCATCGATTAGATTTAAGTCTTGAAGGTATTTTTTAATTTCCGAAAAATCTTCTTCTCTTAAAGGTAGCGGTGAATCATCAAATAGACTTTTAAATCGCGTTTCTGTTTTTTTAATTAGTTCTTCAGCTTCTTTTTTTAACGAAATGTCTTCGACAATTGCAATGTGAGAGGTTACCTTTTCATTTATTTTCCAAAGTGGAGAAACTGTAAGATTTATCCATATAATAGTACCGGATTTTGTTAAATATCTTTTTTCTAAAGAATAGGATCTAATTTCTCCCTTTCTTAGTTTTTCTAAATTCATTAAATCTTCTTCTAAATCATCTGGGTGAGTAACGGATTGAAAATTTTTCTCTTTCATTTCGTGATGTGAATATCCTAATAGGTCACAATATTGTTTATTAATCTCAATAAAGTTACCGGAAAAGGAATCTATATAAGCGATTCCTACAGCTGCCTGATCAAAAATGGCTTCAAATTTTATCTCTGAATTCAACAGTTTTGTTGCTTGTGTATTTACCAAAGACTGTAGTTCTTTAGGGATTTTTAATAAGGTGTATATCAAAACGCCAAAAAGGGCCGCTAAAATGAATCCTATAATTGCTGGAATTAAAATTTGAGAATAAAGATAATTTTGGTGCTTGGATATCAGGTGTAATTTCCAGTCACTATCTTGTATTGTTGTAGCTATATTATAGTTTTTTGAAAAATCAGTTTTGTTGGGCAAGTAGAAAATTTCTTTTTGCTCTTCAGCGATATATTTTGAAAACTGGAAGTAATATTTTGAATCCTCTGTGTTTTTGATTCCTGAAGATTTTAAAAAGGTTTCTAATTTAATAACAACAGCTGAAAATCCCCAAAACTTATTATTCCTAAAAACGGGAAATCTACCTACAATTCCCATTCCGCCTTGCTTTAATTTTAACGGACCCGCAAAATACATCTTTTGCGTTTCAACGGATTTTAAAGCTTCTTTTTTGAGATGAGGCGAAGTTAAAAGGTCTAAATTCATCGCTGGTTCATTGCCTTCCATTGGATAAATATACTTTATCACCCCATTTGGAACTAATTGAACAGCACTAATACTGGAATTTGATTCCATCAGTTTTTTGCCTACATAATCAAAATTTTCAGGAACGCCTTTGTCATTGATTGTTAGCGCTAATGTTAAGGTAGTTGTGTAACAGTTTTTAAGTGATTGTTCGATGTTTTGATGAACAACATGAAGGATATTATTCATTTCTCGCTGCTCATCTTCTTTTATGAGACGATACTGTTGGGAGACAATAAAACTGGCAATATAGCTTAGTAATAGGAACGTAAAGAACCCTGTTGTTTTTGGTCTGTTTAAGAACCAACTGATAAATTTAGGGTGTTTTTTGTTATGCATTTGTGCGGTTTGGAAGGATTGAGAAAACTCAATTTTTTATTAAATAAATGTATATAAAAATAATATAACAGCATAATATTTTAGAATTATAGTTAAATTATTAATTTTTAGCCTGTTAAAATGTTTTATATGATTAATCATATTCATTGTAACCTCAAAAATTATATTAAAACTAAAATTTGTAAAAAAAAGTATAAAAACTTGTTTAAAAAATAGAAATAATCAGGATAAATACCAGTGAGAATTAAATCGACTATTTTTAAAATGTTAAACTCTCCAATTAAAAACAATTTGAATTTGAATAAATAACCCGAACTTTGCAGGAGTTCTCAAATGAGATAGTTGATTTGATGATTTAAAAAAAATGACATGGGTAGAAATAACGAAAGAAATATAAAAAAACATAACGATAAATTGCATAAAGCGCAGGATAAAGTAAAACAAGCTGAAATGCTGCGAAAGGAAAAATTGAAGCAAATTGTAAAGAAGTTTAATGAAAACAAACCTTTAGATAATAATTAAAACGAAGCACCATGGAAAAAAATAAATTTAGCGAAGTAAAAAATGGTGTTCAGGAAATAATTGATTTTATTGCTGAAAAAAATGCCAGAGAAGCCAACAATAAATTAGTTGAAGTTAGTGAGGAACTGGATGAATTGCTTGACTTTGCCGAAGAAGATGAAGATTTAATAGAAATTAGTAAGTATCAAGTATTATTGAATCAATTGCATCAAAAAATTATTGGTCTTGACGGACAAGTAACCGATATAATTTAAATTTTTTGCTATTATAAAATGATTGAAAAAAAATGCTATTGCTGTTCCCAAGAAATTTTTCAGGACTGTTGTGCCCCCCTTATTAAAGGTTTTAAAAAAGCCACAACAGCTGAAGCCTTAATGCGTTCGAGATACTCAGCTTATGTGACACATGAAGCCGATTATTTATTGGCAACAACACATGTTTCTGAGAGAAAATACAATTCAAAATCCGAAATTCTAAATTGGGCAACCAGTAATCAATGGCTTCAATTAGAAATTATAAAGACCACTGAGAATAAGGTGGAATTTAAAGCCTATTTCTTAGATAGCAAACTTCAAAAACAAATTCATCACGAACTTTCTACTTTCAAACTCGAAAATGGAAGTTGGTTTTACGTTGATGGAAAATTTTTTAATTAGCTTCTTTTTGGGATTAAGCACTTCCTTTTTATGGTTTCAATGTTTTTAACTAAAAATTAATAAACGTTTGTCTAGACTACATTTTAAAATGATGTAATTTTAAAGTCTATGAAAAATGACAATAAAAAAGGATTTTATTTCAAGCAATACGAAGCCCCATTTCAGTCTCCGTTTGATAAGCTCTTTGGTATTTTCAAAGAATTAATCGTACATACTTCAGGAGATTTTGATGAAGCAATTGACTGGTTGCGAGAATTAGACAAAGAATATAAACTCACCGATGAACAGTATACCATTGATGATTTTATTGAAGATTTAAAGAAAAAAGGCTACATCCGCGATGAACTCAAAGACGATGGAACTTCAGGAATTGGAATTACCGCCAAGACAGAACGTGCCATTCGTCAACAAGCTTTAGACAATATTTTTGGTAATTTAAAACGTTCTGGAAGTGGCAATCACAAAACCAAACATTCCGGAAACGGAGACGAACACACGGGTGAATTTCGGGAATTTCATTTTGGTGACGGACTGGAACGAATTTCTTTGACCGAAAGTTTACGTAACGCCCAAATTAATAATGGAGTAGCAGATTTTATGTTGACCGAAAATGATTTGGTTGTCGAAGAAACGCAGTACAAATCCCAAATGAGTACGGTTTTAATGATTGACATCAGTCACAGTATGATTTTATACGGCGAAGACCGAATCACGCCTGCCAAAAAAGTGGCCATGGCTCTTGCTGAATTGATTACTACACGTTACCCAAAAGATACTTTAGATATTCTGGTTTTTGGGAATGATGCTTGGACCATTGCAATTCGGGATTTACCGTATTTAAAAGTGGGGCCTTTTCATACCAATACAGTTGCCGGTTTACAACTTGCTATGGATATCCTGCGTCGTAAACGAAATACCAACAAACAAATTTTCATGATTACCGATGGAAAGCCGAGTTGTGTTCGGGAGAAAGACGGTTCTTATTATATGAACAGTAATGGACTCGACGAATATATTGTTGATAAATGCTACAACCAGGCGCAACAAGCTCGAAAATTACACATTCCAATAACTACTTTTATGATTGCCAGTGATCCGTATTTACAAAAATTTGTAAATCGGTTTACCGAAGCCAATCAAGGAAAAGCATTTTACACCGGATTGAAAGGTTTGGGCGAAATGATTTTTGAAGATTATGAAACGAATCGTAAGAAGAGAATAAAATAAAGGATTAGAGAAAAAAACAAGACGAAAGACAATTTACACATATGAAAATAGAAAATATAAAAACACTAGGAGAATTAAAAAAATCAGGTTACGAAAGCAAAAGCATTAAAGATGAGTTGCGTTCTAATCTTAGAGAAAAAATTAAATCGGGAAAGCCAACTTTTGAAGGCGTTCACGGTTTTGAAAATACCGTAATTCCAGAATTGGAACGAGCGATTTTATCTAGACATAATATTAATTTATTAGGTCTTCGTGGTCAAGCCAAAACGAGACTTGCACGTAAAATGATTGAATTGCTGGATGAATATATTCCGTTTGTGACTGGTTCGGAAATTAATGATGATCCGTTGCAACCGATTTCACGTTTTGCCAAAGATATAATTGAAATCAAGGGTGATGAAACTCCAATTTCATGGCTACACAGAAGCGACCGTTTCTTCGAAAAACTGGCCACGCCAGATGTTACTGTTGCAGATTTAATAGGAGATGTAGATCCAATAAAAGCAGCCAATTTAAAACTGTCCTATGCAGATGATCGCGTGATACATTTTGGGATGATTCCAAGAGCGAATCGTTGTATTTTCGTTATCAACGAATTACCTGATTTACAGGCCAGAATTCAAGTAGCGTTGTTTAATATTTTACAAGAAGGCGATATTCAAATTCGTGGTTTTAAGTTGAGAATGCCACTCGATATGCAATTTGTTTTTACTGCAAATCCGGAGGATTATACCAATCGTGGTAGTATTGTAACGCCATTAAAAGACAGAATTGGTTCTCAAATCTTGACGCATTATCCGGAAACTATTAAAATTGCCAGAACCATTACAGAACAGGAAGCAAAATTGGATACAGCACAAAGCGATATGGTTTACGTACCTTCGTTAGCGAGGGATTTATTGGAACAAATCAGTTTTGAAGCAAGAGAAAGTGAATACATTGATAATAAAAGTGGAGTAAGTGCAAGATTGAGTATTACCGCTCTTGAAAATTTATTAAGTACAGCGGAAAGAAGAGCATTGAAGTCCGGAGAAGACAAAACAACCTTACGGTTATCTGATTTTATGGGAATTATTCCAGCCATTACTGGAAAAGTCGAATTGGTTTACGAAGGAGAGCAGGAGGGAGCTGCCGCTGTAGCGCAACATTTATTAGGAGACGCCATCCATACTTTCTTTCCGGCTTATTTTCCAAAAATTGAGAAATTAGAAAAACAAGACGAAAAAACGCCTTATACAGATATCATCGAATGGTTTTTTGCTGAAAGTGGTTTTGAATTATTAGACGATTGTTCTGATGAAGAATATGAAAGAATCTTGGGAAGTATTGTTCCGCTGGAAGTTTTAATCAAGAAATACCAACCACAACTGGAAAAAGAAGATAAATTTTTCATGAAAGAATTTATTCTTTGGGGATTGGTAGAATACAAAAAACTAAGCAAAGACCGCTTCTCTGAAGGCTATCAGTTCAAGGATATTTACGGTAGCTTTATCAGTAAATTATAAATAACATACTATTTATTAAACCATAAAAGACATTTAAGGAATTATAAGTTTCTTAAATGCCTTATATGGTTAAAATCACGTTTTCTTTTTGACTTTTTAATTTTAAAGGGGAAGATTTTGTGTTATAATTTTTTATTTATTTCATAATGAGACGCTAACAGTTTTATTTAGTCTACCTTGTCACGTTGGCAGTATTTGCAGTCAATAAAAAAGACATGGAAAATAGCTTTGAGGATTTAATTGCCTCTTATATTGAAAATAAAGTTGGGATATCGGAACATTTTTTGAGTGCCGACTTGGCTAATAATTTAAAACAAAATTTGCTTACTTTGAATCAGGACAGCCTATTGATGGCTGCAGGAATTGGGAATTCTGAGAAACTTTCTTATGATGGTGCAATACGAAGTGATTCTATTTATTGGCTTGACAAAAAACACAACAATGCATTCGAAAATGAATTCTTTGCTCAAATAGAAGCATTTATTCTTTATCTGAACCAAAGTTGTTATGCCGGAATAACAGGTTATGAATTTCATTATTCCTTGTATGAATCGGGGGACTTTTATTTGAAACATTTGGATCAGTTCAAGAATAATCCAAGCCGAAAATACTCCATGATTAGTTATTTAAACAGCAATTGGCAAGAAAGTGACGGTGGCGAATTGCTCATTCATCAATTGGATAATAATCAGAAAATTTCGCCTACTCAGGGTAAAACTGTTTTCTTCAAGAGTGATGAATTAGTTCATGAAGTTTTGGTTACCCAAAATACCAGAATGAGTATTACAGGATGGTTGAAAAGTGATTAATTTCTAAAAAAGAGTTCCTTGTATGCCCTCTGGTTGTGAATTGTTATTGAATTTAAAGGTGTCGGTTACAATAAACTGTTTTATATTATCATCAAATTTTCGCAAAACAATACTATCACACAAAAAAGATATGTCTATTGCTGTAAATAAAGCTTTAGCTCTTTCAAGATTTTCCGGAGTTAATCTTCGTGCAATTGAAAGATGTGGATCATTACTTTTTTTCATATTTTGAATATGAAGTGATTCCTGAATTCGTTTCATTATGGGTTTCAAAATACTTTTGGAATCTTTATGGGGCGAAATAAAAAAGGCGCCATTTGGATAGCAACTGAATTCATTTAAACATACTTTGACTGGATGTAAAATATCACAAAATCGATCCAGTTGATTTTTAATAATTTCAATTTGTTTATCAGTGGCCTTAAATTCACAAATGGTAATATGGCCAATTGAATTTTTACTGTGAAACCAGCCTACTTCCTTGGCCAATTGTTCTTTCATCGATTTAACCAATGAAATAATAGCTTCCGAAGGGTATATCGCAACAGAATAATCCTTTTCCATAATTTTAATGATTTATGCTTTATGCAAAAGTAAAGAAATAGGTATTGTCACCTTCTGTACATTATAAAAATTTAGGTATTACATTCCTTTAATCCAGAATGTTTTTTGGAGAGGATATCATTTTCTTAAAAAAGCTTTTCTTTAATAAAACAGCGATATAGAAAACATAAAATAGTAATTTTACAGCCAAAATATTGTCTATGTTGTTTCTTATCCTAAGTATTATATGCAGTGTAACTGTTGGTGTGCTTTTTAAATTTTCACGCAATTATAATGTAAGCAATACACAAATTGTAGCTTCAAACTATATATTTGCTCTTGTACTTTGTTATTTGTTCTTCAGTCCAGATCTTAATGCTGTGGGAACTTCGGCACCTTGGGGTATTTATATAACGATAGGTTTTTTGTTACCGTCTATATTTCTTTTTCTGGCTGCATCCATAAAACACATGGGTATTGTAAAAACCGATGCTGCTCAACGACTTTCTTTGTTCATACCTATTTTGGCAGCTTGGCTACTCTTCAAAGAAGATTTTAATATGTTAAAAATTACCGCGCTTTTGGTAGGATTTCCAGCATTATTGCTCATTCTCGCTAAGCCCTCCCAAAACAGGGAAAATAAATGGGTTTATCCTTTAACAGTTTTACTTGGCTTTGGACTAATAGACATACTTTTTAAACAAATTGCCCTTTATACAAGTTTGCCCTATACAACCTCATTATTTGTTGTCTTTGGGATAGCGCTGGTAATTATGGTTGTAGCTGTTATTTATGAACTGACAATCAGTAAAGGATCATTAAACATTAAAAACATTTTTTTTGGCGGTTTGGTTGGGATTTTCAATTTTGGAAATATTCTTTTCTATCTGAAAGCACATAAAGAATTTGCTCAAAATCCCTCAACTGTTTTTGCAGGGATGAATATGGGCGTAATTATTATTGGAAGCCTTGTTGGTATTTTTATTTTTAAGGAAAAATTAACCAAAAAGAATTTTATAGGTCTTTTTTTGGCTTTGATAGCAATAATTTTAATTGTGCTCTCGCAAACAATTTAAAGGAAACCAAATCAATCTCAATTCCGCTTGATTAGCTAATTCTATTTCTAAATTTTGAATGCAGCTGTACACATTGGTTTGTAACATTTATAATTTACCGTAAACAGATGTTATATAATTCCCATTTAAAAATTGTATCGGATCAATTTGGCTTTGCAACACAACTCCGCTATGCGTTGTTTCGAGTAATAGTTGTGCTGCTTGTGCTAGTGGCGCTGCGGTAGTTGTTTGGATAGCTCTCAATTGATGTTTACCCACTTTTTGAGGAAATATGCATTTTGCAATCTCTCGTCTGCGCAAAATTCCCGTTGCATCTTTGCCTTCTACGGCAGCATACAAAATAATTTTGTCGTCTTCAATATGAGGGATTACGGCTTCCATTTTTTCTTGTAAGCCTTTAATTGCGTCAGGTGTATTTCCTAAATTAATAAGTTGCTCTTGTATCCAAGCATAATGCCCGGGATGCCGTAAAGTTTTGTAGTCAAGTGAGCAAACTTTTCCTAATAATGCATCGGGTAAATCTGCTGCACCTCCTGAAGTAAGATCTTCTTCGTAAGTTATCCCATCAATAATAATAGTTGCTCTTTCTGATAAAGATGGTAGGGTTGTTTTTATAAAGTTTCTAAGTACAATGGTATCTTCCAGATATTCGGTAGCCACACCCACCGGACTCCAAGTAAATCCGTAAAAATGTGGTGCAACTGCATGATTGGTCAGTGCTCCAACTTTAAATTCCAGATTATCTACTTTATCTACTTCAAAGTCTATACAAAACTGTTGAAAAAGACCATTGGCGAGTAAATCTATATAACCCGGAGCTAAACCCGTTTGAAGTACAAAACCTGTTTTGGCATCTTTTGCCAAAGCTATTATCTCTTCCGTTTCTGCTACATATTCCGTTAGATTGGCGTAATGTAGATTAAAATCTTTGGCAAACTGTGCTATTCTTGGTGCTTGGCTACCCGGTAGGCAGTCTAGAATGATATCTCCTTGACGTAAAATTACTCTCATTTCATCCGTCAGGCCTTTTTCAGTAAGATGAAAGTCTTGAATAAATCCCGATTTCGTTGTTCCTTCTTGAATCCAATGGGCTACTTTTTTTGCTTTTGAATGGGTTCTGTCACCAATAAAAAGAGTAGGAGTTACTTCGCTCCATTCCATCAGTAACAAACCAACAGCTTCCGCAATTCCACCGGCTCCGGCAATAATAATAGTATGATGCTTTTTCATGTATTAAAGGTACTATTTTTTCTTGATTAAGTGTTTGAGGTAGTAAGTAATTTGATCGTTATGAAATGTTGGTTCTCTGTCAAGGATAGATTTTTTTTAATAGGATTACTTCGTCCGGCATACAATAAAAACAACGAAGGTCACATTTATCGGTCAACGAAATGCGCAAGTAATCATGGATTCTATTGAATGTATTGACAAGCATATTTATTCTTTTTCGTTGCGTAAATTTTCATAATCTTCTACTGTGTCAATATCAATAACTCCTTTATCGAAATGTACTGTAGCTACATCCTGTTTTCTTTTTTCGATGATTTTTTTCGCACCAATATCACTTTCAAGCAACATCAGTTCTGGAAAAATCGTTTTGTGAAAAAGGGCAGGAGTTCCCATAATACCGGCATATGAACAGGCAGAAATTGGCAATCCGGATTCGTTTTGAGCATCAATCAGTTGTTCTATATGCTGATTATTTATATAAGGTTGATCGCCCACAAGTATTATGACGCCATCAACTTGAGGATACATTTCATTCATGGAAAAAAGCCCTTTTCGTAAAGAGCTAGCCATTCCTTCTTCCCAGTTTTCATTAAGTACAATATCAAGTCCTGCAATATCGAGATGAGCTTGAATCAAATCAGCATTGGCACCCAAAACGGCAATCACGGGATATAATTTTGATTGACAAGCCATTTTTGAGACCCGTGTTAAGAGTGTCATACCATCAAATTCAAGTAATTGTTTGGGTCTGCCCATCCGACTGCTAGAACCTGCTGCCAAAATAATTATACCACATTGCTTTATTTTATGATGCATTATAAATTTTGATATCTTCTATTTGAATGTCTAATGAGTCTCTGGAATGAATGACTTCATTTTTCGTTTTTAGCATACCACCCATTTTTCCAGTCAATACCGCTTGAATTTCCGCTATAATACTAAGTGCAATTTCTTCGGGTGTTTCTGCTCCAATATCTAAACCTGTCGGACCATAAATTGTTGCCACTTTATCTTCATTTAAATGGATGCCTTCATTATGTTGTATTTCTTCAAGCATGCGATGTAACTTCTTTTTAGGTCCCAAAATGCCTATGTAAGGGACAGCAGCAGCACATAATGATTTTAACATATAATAATCACACTTGTAACTGTGCGTTACTAAAACAAAAAAAGTACGATTGTCATACGTAAGATGCTGTAAAGCAACATCTGGATTAGCCACTAAAATCTGTGAGGCTGTAGGATATCTTTCTTTGTTGGCATGTGTATCTCTTCGGTCTACAATTCTAAAATCCCATCCCAAGACATCTGCAAACTTCATAAGCGGAATGGCATCATTTCCTGCTCCTAATACCACAAGGGAAACTGGCGGATGCAAGAATTCGAAAAAAGCCGTCACAGATACGTCACCTGATTTATATTGTTTGAAAACAGATTCACCATTTTGCATGACATCGGTTATGTCTTTTAAAACAACATCTTCAAATTGTTGCAGTGGTATTTTACCGGAAAGAGTTCCATTTTCTTCCAACAGCAAACATGTACCATGCTGAAGATTTTGATTGTTATTCAAATCAAATAAAGTGACCAGAACTGCTTTTTGACGAACTGCTAATGCTTTACTCAATAATTGTATTGGGTTGTCTTCTTTTTCAGAATCGATGCTTTCGAATAATACTTGTATAAGACCTTCACATCCTAAATGAATTCCCATTTCTGAATCATCTTCTTTTGAAGTGTCATAGGTAAAAAGAGTGTTTTTTTGCTCAGAAATGGCAAATAAGGCTTTTTTTAAGGCATCACCTTCTAAACAACCACCACTTATGGCACCGGTAATTCTTCCGTCATCATTCACTAACATTCTTGCTCCGGGTCTTCTGTAGGAGGAACCATCTAAATGAACTACGGTTACTAGAGCTGATTTTATATTTTTCTGACTTGCAACGTCATATTTTTTAATAATTTCTTGAAGTTCTTTCATTTGAAAATTAATGGAATTATAAATAAATATTTAGGATAATTTAAGGTCAAAAGGCATCTTTTTAATGCGTTTCCCTGTAATTGAAAATATGGCATTTGCTAATGCCGGTGCAAAAGGAGGTAAGCCGGGTTCACCCACGCCTTTTATTTTTCCGCCATCTGCAAGAATATGTACTTCAATTTCTGGTGTTTCATGAATTCGTATCATTGGATTATCGTGAAAATTACTTTGCTTTATTTTCCCGTTCTCAATGGTAATTCCTGTTTTTACAGCAGCTGTCAAAGCCATCACGATGGATCCTTCAATTTGATTTTTTACATTATCTGGATTCACGACTTCTCCCAAGTCAATTACTGCATAAACTTTATCAATTTTTATAGTATTGTCATTTGTAACGGATACTTCGACTACATGGGCACACAACCCCGCAAAAAATTCCCATTGCGCAACACCTCTGCCTTTTCCTTTTGGTAATGGTTTGTCCCAATTGGAGACTTCTTTTAATTTCAATAAAACTCTTTTGGTATCGGAATCTTTGTTTAGCATTTGTAATCTAAAATCCAAAGGATCTTTTTTGACTTTATGTGCTAATTCATCAATAAAACATTCATGGGCAAAAGCGACTGTTGAACTGGTTACCGATCTCCATGCCGCTACAGGCACATGAAAATCAGCATACACATACGACGTTTTAATATTTGGAATTTGATAAGCCTGTTCTCCAATTCCCTCTATCATAATCGCATCGACTTTTGTTTTATCGAAATTTGGACCTACCGAATCAAAATAAGAAGGGCTTATCACTTTATGTTGAAAGCTAATTAATTCTCCTTCTTTTGAGAAGCCACCTTTCAACTGTGAGAAAGTCATAGGACGTAATGCGCTATGTTGTGTGGTATCTTCTCTGGACCAAATTACTTTTACCGGTTGCTCTATTTGCTTTGCAATATTTACGGCTTCAATAACATAATCCGTATATAATCTTCTGCCGAATCCGCCTCCAATAAATTTGGAATGTAAAGTGATATTCTCTGGTTTTATACCAATTTGACTATGAAGGTCATTTGGTCCTGAACCAGTAATAGCACTAGGAACCTGAGTAGAGGTCCATATGTCCACCATTTCACCATTTACATGTGCGATACAATTCATCGGTTCGAGTGTATGGTGAGCCACCATAGGAGTTTCGTAAAAGGATTCAACTGAATTTTCAGGTTCCGTTTTAACGCTTTCTACATTTCCTATATTCTTATCCAGTACACCAGCTTCTTCAGAAAGGTTTCGCAACTTATTCTCATACTCGGATAAATTGAAATTTTCATATCCATTTGTATCCCATTCCACTTTCAATACTTTCCTACCTTGAAGGGCTGACCAGTACGATTTAGCAATAACTGCAACTCCGGAATATTCATATTTTCCAACAGTTCTTTTAGCTTCCACAACTTTGATGACTCCGGGGATTTTTAAGGCCGCATCAGCATCAAAACTTTTTAAAGTACCACCGATTACCGGAGATCTAAACACAGTAGCATATACCATATTAGGAACTTCTACATCAATTCCATATTCTGCTTTTCCAGAAACTTTCAAGGGTATATCTGGTCTTTGAATTGATTTCCCGATAATCTTAAAATCACTTTTGTTTTTAAGTTTAGGTTCTTTAGGGATTTCTAATTTTGAAGCTTCTTCGATTAACTCGCCATAAGAAAGATGTTCCTTGGACAGCTTAGAATGTACACTTCCATTTTCGGCATAACAAGACTCAATTCCAATTCCCCATTTAACGCTGGCTGCTTTAACCAGCATCTCTTTTGCGGCAGCGCCAATTTTTCTATACGCATCATAATTTCCTCTGATAGAAGAACTTCCTCCAGCAGCTTGACCGCCGCCAAATTGTTTCTCGCCACTAGTTTGAACAATGGTTATTGCATCAAGTGAAACTTCTAATTCTTCTGCTATAAGAGCTGGAACAGATTGAAAAGTACCTTGGCCCATTTCAGGCTTAGTATTGAAAATTGTTATTTTTCCACTTTTCTCGATCTTTATAAAAGGAGTAAAATTACTAGGTGCATCTGTAATAAAAGCTGCGTTTGCAAAACCATTAGAAGTAGCTCCTAACCATAATGCAAAACTTACTTTACCTGTATTTTTAATAAATTGACGTCTTGATACCATTTAGTAAATAGTTATAATTTATAAATTCTCTTATGTAACGAATTAAAATACATTAAACTAATAGGCGTGATAATCCTTTGAAGCCGCTTTTTTAGCTTGTTGTATTTCGCTTGGTAAAACCGCTTTAGCTTCATTTCCCCATGAATTTCTGACATAGTTTAAAACATCAGCCACTTGTTGATCAGTTAATTTATTACCTGGCATTTCTCCATCATAATTTACGCCATTAACTACGATTGGTCCACGTAATCCGATAGTGACAACTTTTACTAATCGATTTTTATCCTTAAAATAATTTGATTTTGATAATGGTGGAAAAACGCCTTCTATACCATTTCCGTCTTCCATATGACACGATGCGCATTGTGTATTATAGACCGATTTACCGCGCACAATACTTGCTTTTAAATCAAAATTCTGATTAAATGATTGCAGCGTTAAGGCTAATACTAAAAGGACTGCTATTGAAAAAATTATTTTCATTTTTATTATTTTTAAAATTAAACTTTTGCTAATTCGAAAGGAAGTTTTCTAATACGTTTTCCTGTCAAATCAAATATTGCATTTGTTAAAGCCGGTGCAAACGGAGGTAATCCAGGTTCTCCAACACCTCCGGCATCTGCATCATTTTCCATGATATGCACTTCTATTGGTGGAATATCTGATATGCGGGGCATTTTATAAGTATTGAAATTATTTTGAACCGTTTTTCCATCTTTGAATGTGATTTCATGAATCGTAGCAGCGCCCAATGCCATAACAATACTTCCTTCTACTTGTGCTTTAATTATATCTGGATTTACATACCATCCACAATCAATTACCGCCCAAACCTGATCGATTTGAATTTGATTTTCTGCGTTTTTGGAAACTTTCACAATTTGTCCAACTGTGCTACCAAAACATTCCGTTATAGCGACTCCATATCCTTTGCTTCTGTTTTTCCATCCGGAAACCTCTTCCAGTTTATCCAGTAATTCACGACTTCTGTCGTCTTTAAGATAGGTTCTTCTAAAAGTTATCGGGTCTTTCGATGATTCAGCAGCCAGCTCATCCATAAAACTTTCATACGCAAAACCATTGGTAGAAGCATATACGGAACGCCACCACATAGTTGGGATTGGTGTTTCAAAAGGAATATCAACAATACTTAAATTCTGAATGTTGTCTACGTATGGTTTTAAAAATCCTTCCGTAGCACTTCTGTTGGGAATATCTTTTGCTCCGCCTCTCCAGTGATTATTGTTCTGACCCGCAATGGAAACTTTAAAAGCACTTATTTCACTATTTGCAACCACACCTTGACAACGGTATGAAATGCCCGGTCTGTAGGGACCTTGCGTGGCATCGTCTTCTCTGGACCAGATAACCTGAACCGGCGCATTTATTTCTTTAGAAATCATCGTGGCTTCATGTGGGTAATCCATAAAGGCTTTTCTCCCAAATCCGCCTCCAAGGAAAGTCATATTCACAATGACTTTTTCTCTGGCAATTCCTAATTCTTTACTGATGTAATCTTGAACCCATTCCGGTGCTTGTATTGGTCCCCATATTTCTATTTTATCTTGTTGATAATGAGCAATACAATTCAATGGTTCCATACAACTATGAGATTGATACGGAGTTGTATATACAACATCAATTTTCTTTTCTGCAGATTTTATAATGGCGTTTGAATCTCCTTTTGAAACAAAAGAAAGTCCCTCGTCTTTTTGAAGTGCTTCCTCCATCCGACGATAAATATCCTCGGTATTCAAATGCTCAAATCCGGTATCGTCCCAGTCCACTTTTAAGGCTTTTTTTCCTTTCATGGCAGCCCAAACAGAATCAGCCACAACCGCTACACCTTCTCTGAACGTATTGAAAACGCCCATCCGAACTACAAAAACCTGTTTTACTCCCGGAATTTTAAGCGCTTCAGTAGCGTCAAAACTCTTTACCTTACCACGAAGTCTGGGGTTTCGTTCCACCATGGCATACAGCATTCCCGGAATCATTTTATCGATGCCAAAAACGGCTGTACCATTTGTTTTCAAAGGCGTATCTTGTCTTTGAAGTGGTTTTCTAATTAATTTATATTCGGATTTGTTCTTTAAAACAACATTTTTCGGAATATCAAGTTTAGATGCTTCCAAGACTAATTCACCATAGTGCAATTTTTTACCACTTGGTTTGTGAATTACATTACCATCGTCAGCATAACATTCCAATTCAGAAACATTCCATTTATTACTGGCTGCTTTTATTAACATTACACGGGCAGTAGCACTAAGGTTCAAAAGGTTTTTGTAGGATCCTCTAATACTGGAGCTTCCTCCTGTAATTTGATTTCCGTATTTCACATTATCGCCAGGAGCGAAAACTATGTTTACTTTATTGAGATCAACATGAAGTTCTTCAGCGATTATTTGAGGTATGGATTGATAGACTCCTTGTCCCATTTCGGCTCTGTGACTGAAGAGTGTTACTTTGCCTGAAACATCAATGTATATCCATGAATTAAGCTCAATTCCGCGATTTTCAGCATCAAAAGCAGTGATTAATTTAGGTTCTTTAGCATCAGCAGGTAAATAATACCCTAATGTAAGAGCAACTCCTGTTAAACCAGATAGTTTTAAGAATTTTCTTCTTGATATAGTATCTATGTCCATATAAAATATAAGAATAGGTTATTTTAGTACTCTTTTCAAGACTTGTTTTCTGATGCTTTCTTGATAGCGCGTTTTATACGCGGATACGTTCCACATCTACAAATATGCCCTTGCATTGCGGCATCAATATCGGCATCATTTGGAGAAGCATTTTTGGATAATAATGCAGCTGCAGCCATGATTTGACCTGATTGACAATACCCACATTGAGGGACTTGTTCTTCTATCCAAGCTTTTTGAACCGGATGCGAATTGTCTTCTGATAATCCTTCTATGGTCGTTATGTTTTTATTTGCAACAGCAGCCACAGGCAAGGAGCAGGAGCGAACCGGCTGACCGTTTAAATGAACTGTGCAAGCACCACATTGTGCAATACCACAGCCGTATTTAGTTCCTTTTAAACCTACAAAATCTCTGATTGCCCAAAGAAGTGGCATCTGAGGATCTACATCTATTGAATAATCCTTACTATTGATTTTAAGATTAATTATTGCCATATAATATTATTTTTTTAAGTAAATGAAAATCAACACATCTGTTACTGCAAGTTAATGAATTTAATAATTTAAAATTTATACAATTCAAATAATATATTACTAAAATCAAACAATTCAAATTTTGAAAAAAGCATTGGTTTTAAACAGAATAAAAAGAACGATAATGCTACTGAATATCATCGTTATCTTTACAATTCTTACTATAGCGCATGGCTAAAAGTATAGCAAAATTTAGCTTTTTAGTGAAGCCATATCAATTACAAAACGATAGCGAACGTCGCTTTTTAGCATTCTTTCGTAGGCTTCGTTAATATCCTGAATTTTGATTATTTCAATTTCGGATACAATATTATGTTCCCCACAGAAATCAAGCATTTCCTGAGTTTCTGCAATTCCGCCAATTAAAGAACCGGCTACGGATTTTCTTCCCATAATCATTGGAACAGTATTCAAAATAGGTTCCAAACCGCCCAAATAACCTACCAAAACCAAAGTTCCATTAGTGTTTAAAGTTCCTACATACGGATTGACATCATGAACATAAGGAACGGTGTCAATGATTAAATCAAATTTTCCATTTACAGCCTTCATGTGATTCTCGTCAGTTGAAATAACAACAGCATCTGCACCTAGCTCGAAAGCATCTTTTTCTTTATCTGGTGTTCTGGAGAAAAGAGTAACTTCGGCGCCTAAACCTTTGGCTAATTTTATAGCCATATGTCCCAATCCGCCTAAACCTACAACGGCAACTTTACTTCCTTTTCCAACTTTCCAGTGGCGAAGCGGTGACCAAGTGGTTATTCCCGCACATAATAATGGAGCTGTAGCAGCCAAGTCAAGATTTGAAGGCACTTTTAAAACGAAGTCTTCGTCTACCACAATTTTTTCCGAATAGCCTCCAAAAGTCATTCCGCCTAAATGCTTGTCTTCTCCATTATAAGTGCCAATCCATCCGTTAGAGCAGTATTGTTCCAAGTCCTGTTTGCAATTATCGCAGGTTTTGCACGAATCTACTAAACAACCTACAGCAGCAAAATCACCTACTTTTAGTTTAGTAACTTCGTTTCCTATTTTGGTCACTTTTCCCACAATTTCATGGCCGGGAACCGCAGGATAAGTCGTAAATCCCCAATCATTCCTTGCGGTGTGTAAATCAGAGTGGCAAACACCACAATATAAAATTTCGATTTCAATGTCTTTTGCAGTAGCATTTCTGCGTTGTATATCCATTTGTTCTAAAGGAGCATCAGCGGCTACTGTACCGTAAGCTTTTACATTTGTTGTTGCGTTCATTTTTAAAGTGTTTTATTAAAAAATAGTATTTATAATTTTTTGTTTTTCAGAATCATTTATAATTAAATAAATTTAGTAAATAGTTTGATTACTAGCGTAATAAAAAAATATTGTTTTCAAAAAATCAAACATTACGGAATTTTACGGGGCTTATTTGAGCGTGTTTTTTAAAGAAATTATTAAAGTGGGTTAATTCATTAAAACCCAATGCAAAAGCAACTTCAGAAACCGTCCAAGAGGTTTGTTTCAAAAGTATTTTTGCTTCCTGGAATATACGTTCGGCAATAATTTGTGACGTAGTTTTATCTGTAGTTTCCTTTATGGCGCGGTTAAGATGATTCACGTGTACATTCAACTTTTCAGCAAAATCAGAAGCCGATCGCAGGTTTACACTTTGATGCGCATCGTCAATAGGAAACTGTCGTTCCAAGAGTTCTAAAAATAGAGTCAAAATCCTTTGCGAAGCATTGAAAGGCTGTTTATTCATTGGGGATGTAGGTTGCATTTTCATTGCAAAATGAATAATCTCGCTTACTACCGTACGAAGGACATCATATTTATGAATATAATCAGAATCGATTTCATCAAACATGCGCAGGTATACTTCATTCAATAGTTTAACCTGCTCATCGTTTAGTTCAAAAAAGTGATTGCCATCCGGTTGAAAAACAGAATACTGGTTGAGGTTTCCGTATTGATGAAAAAAGGCTTGGTCAAACACACAAAAAAAGCCGCTTCGGATTCCGTCAGTGTGTTCCCATTTGTAAGGAATCTGAGGATTGGAAAACACCAAAGCCTGTTTTTTTAGTTCGATTACTTTATCGGCATATTCAATTTTGCTTTCGCCAATGAGCAAGGTTATTTTAAAATAATCCCTGCGTTTATAAGGTACAGGTTTTGCCTGTTTGCCTATATAATTCTCCAGCTTAAAGACATTAAAATGCCCGATTTCGTTAAGGATATTTTCGGGCATCCAGTCGTATTTTCGTTTATAAAAATCGGCAATGGTTTCTACGTTGTTCATTTTTTTTAAATTGTAAAATTCAAACACATTTGTTTTACGAATTCGGTTTATTCACTCCTAAATTTAGTTGTTTAAACTGTTCTGGGGTCTTGATGATTTCTGTAATCAATGTGGCTAGGCTTTTTCGAGAAATCACGGAGCCTTTTTCGGGCGTACCTTTTAGAGTCGTTTCATAATCAACTTCATTTTCATTGCTAAACCATTCTGGTCTTAAAATGGTGTAATCCAGTCCCGATGCTTCTATTACATCCGCTAATTTTCGATAAGGAACTAAAACGGATTTTAACGGCGTATCATAAATACCAATCGAACTAATCGCTATGATTTTAGTAACTCCAATTTCTTGCATAGCTCCAACAATATTTTTTGTCATTCTTTCTAAATCTCCTGCAAGATTTACATACACTATATCTTGCCCGTGCATGGCAGTTTTGAGTGCTTCTTTATCCATTGCATCGCCTTCAATTACAGTGCATTTAGAATTAAGATTGCTTTTCAATCTATTGGTTTTTCGAGCGAATAATGTCAGGTTTATAGTTTTGTCATTTAATAGTAAATCAGTAACTATTTGTGCAATGCCTCCGCTGGCGCCAATTATTAATACCTTTTTCATGTTTTTATTATTTGTTTGGCAATACTTCGTTCAAGCAATTTATCGCATTTAATGTACGAGGATAGCCCACATACGGAATCAGCTGTGTCATTAAATTAATGAGTGTTTGTCTGTCATTTCCAACATTTGCATTGCCTTGAATATGTCCTTTTATTTGACTCTCAGTTCCGCCCATTGCGATGAGGAATGAAAGTGTTACCATTTCTCTTGTCTTCACATCTAATCCTGCTCTGGTAATATAATCACCAAAACAATTAGCCGATAAATACTGTTGAATGTGTAATAAATCTTTTGGTGAGTTTTTATACATATCATCAATGCGATTACCAAAAATTTCCTTTTGCTTTGCCAATCCTTTTTCCATCCTTGTTTCAGGTGTGGTGGTCGATTGACTTTCTAGTGGCAACGTAATATTTCGCGCTGTAAATATCTCGTTGGTAGCGTTTATAAAATCAATCACTTTAGAAACCCCAACATAAGGCACAGATTGGTACAATACTTCTTTTATCTCAATTGGTGTAATACCTATGTTTAAAGCAGCATCCACAAACATTTTATATTCGGTTAATGCCTGACTGCCAATAGTAGAAGCCATAATCATCAGCACACGCGTTTTGGTAACCATATCGCCATGTTTAATCACATCATCAAACGCAAAATTGTCAAAGACTTCTATCAAATCCGGATCGGTTTCTTTAGCTTTTGAAATATAATTAGGCCACAATTCTTCGTGATTCATTATTGCCAAAGGGGATAAACTATTCTCTACATTATACACAGGAACTTTGAAAGTATTATATTCTTCGTCGCTTACCGGTTGTAACCAAATTGATGATTGTTTACTTGGATTTGGTACAATGGCGGTATGTGACATTTCGTATTGATGTGAAGCTCCATGCCAGTGAATCTTATTGGGAAGAATTTTTACCACATCGCCTTTTTGAATTAATTGTATGGGATTTCCCTTTTCCTGATAATAACCCACACCTTGGGTAACAATTAAAATCTGTCCATTTGGATGGCTATGCCAATTTGTTCTTGCTTTGGGTTCAAAGGTTACTTTACCAACAATACTGTTGACACCATCTTCAGCATTCACTGCTATGTTTGTCCACACTGTTCCAGTAAAATTTTCTTTAGGTGCAATGTTACCTTTCGGCAAAATTGAATTGAAATTTTCCATTGTCTTATTTTTTGTTTGTATTTGGCCGTTAGTAACAATAAATACTATAGAAGCCAAAACTGTTATTATAAATTTGTACTTCATAGAACATTTTTTCTAAATTATCAGGAATGATCTAAAATAAGAACAGAATGCTTTCTTCGTCTAACGAAGAAGAAACAAATGTTTACGAAAATCAAACAGTATGAGTTTTTCTCGCAGATAAAGGTTGACAAGGGATTTAATCCGCTGTTTTAACCAATCGAAAGCCAATGCTGATGCCGCGATAATCGGCTTCGTATGCTTTACGGAACGAACTTCGCCAGCTGGTGGCGGTTTCATGCCAACTGCCACCACGAACAACATACTGATTTCCATTGGCTGGACCGTTGGGATCGGAATCGGGGCTTTGCGCATAATACGTGTCGCTGTATTTATCTTGAACCCATTCCCAAACATTTCCATGTACATCAAATAAGCCCCAAGCATTGGGTAATTTTTGCCCGACAGGATGCGTTCCGCCACTTGCAAAATCCTCGCCATGCCAAGCGTAACTATCAAGTTTATTGCTGTTGTCTCCAAAAGAATATGCGGTAGTTGTACCTGCACGAGCAGCGTATTCCCATTCGGCTTCTGTGGGCAAACGGTAATGATTATGGCCTTCTTTTTCGTTTAATTTTTTAATAAATGCTTGTGCATCATTCCATGAAATGGTTGCTGGATGTTCTGGCTTGGTAATTCTTTTTTTCATACCAGGTAGATTGTAATAAGGATTTGATCGATCTAGTATGTAAGGATTACTTCCTATTACGGCTTCCCATTGTGCTTGGGTAACTTCATGTTTGGCTATATAAAAAGGCTTGTTTATGGTAACCTTATGTTGTGGTTTTTCGGAAGCATAGGCTTTTACATCATTTGCTCCCATCAAAAAACTTCCGGCAGGGATATTTATAAACTCCATTCCAATACTATTGATTGCAGTATTTTTCTCTTTGGATGCGGTAACTATGTTGATTTTTTCTAACCATTTTTTTACTTCAGTTTCGGCCTCATTTCTCTTTTTTCCTTGAATCACCAAAAGTTTTCCCTCTTTTTCTTTTCCGCCTTCCATTACAAATCCTTCAAGTATTGTACTATTGGGACAAAGTTCTTTTATGGTTTGGAAACTGCTCCCAACTCCATATCCAGCATTAGTATTAAATGGAATAATTGTTTTGCCACTTAAATCATATTGCTTCAAAAAGGTTTTCATTGGTGGAGGTATCTTCATTCCCCAAGTTGGAAAACCCACAAAAATCACATCGTATTTTTCAATGCTGTCAATCTTCGTTTTTAATGGTGGTAAATAGCCAGTTTCATTTTCTTTGGAGACTTGTTCTACATTTTCTTTGTAGTCTGCAGGATAAGGGTTTCTTAATTCTATCGCTACCAAATCGCCACCAACGTTATTTTGGATGATTTCTGCAATTGCTTTTGTATTATTGGTTCGAGATAAATAGACAATTAATATTTTTTCATTGGCCGTTGCATGTTGCGTATCGACAGAAGTTTTCTGAGCTTGGGAACAAGATGATAAAAGGCAAATAATTATCATCATAGCTGCTGCATTTGTTATCTTTTTCATGGTCTATACTCTTTAACGTATGTCAAATATTTACCTTGTTTGAGGCGTTGCATACCGGTTTCCAATAATCTTGATATTTGAAACTGACTGTGTTAATTGTCTCAACTCTTCAGCAGTAAATTCATAATTTGCTGCCCATAAATTTTCCTGAAGGTGTGCTTGTTTGGTAGTGCCCGGTATTGGAACAATCCAAGGTTTTTGTGCAAGCAACCATGCCAAAGCTACCTGTGCCACAGTGAGTCCTCTTTTGTTTCCAAATTCTGCAAGTACATCAATCATTGGCCAATTGGCGATTACCGCTTCCGGTGCATAGCGAGGAAGCGAACCACGGTTATCATTGCCGACAGTATATTTTGTTCGTTCATTGATATATCCCGTCAAATAGGCTCTGCAAAGCGGACTGTATGGAACAAAACCAATTCCTAATTCTTCACAAACAGGAAATATATCTTTTTCCGGATCTCTCGATAGTAATGAATATTCTGTTTGAATTGCCGTTAGTGGCTGAATGGCGTGTGCTTTTCGGATATTTTCGGGACCCGCTTCACTCAATCCAAAATGTTTTACTTTTCCCTCTTTGATTAAATCTTTTACTGTTCCTGCCACATCTTCCATTGGAACATTAGGGTCAACCCTGTGTTGGTAAAGCAAATCGATTACGTCCGTGTTCAATCGCTTTAAAGATTGTTCTACAACTTCCCTGATGTGTTTCGGATTGCTATTCAGCCCCTGTGTAAATTTTCCGTTTTCGATAGCAAACCCGAATTTGCTGCACAACGTAATGTTTTTTCTAAAGGGTTTGATTGCTTCGCCTACTAATTCTTCATTAATGTAAGGTCCATAAACTTCCGCAGTATCAAAAAAGTTTACTCCCGAGTCATAAGCCTTTCTGATAACATCAATCATATATTTCCTGTCAGGAACAAAACTACGGTTCCAAGACATTCCCATACAGCCTAAACCAAGAGCGGATACTTCAATACTGTGATTGCCTGTGCCTAATGTTCGCTGTTTAATAGCAGTTTTATTTTTATTTTTGTCTGTTACTGCTGTTTGTGTTTGTGCAAGACCTAATGCCGGTGAAAGCAAAAGCGAACCGCTTAGTGTGGCACCCATTTTCAAAAAATCTCTGCGATTATTATTTTCCATTTTTTATTTTTTTTAATATTGATTTTTTTACTTACCAACCCTTTTTTGCAAGTGTTCCGGATAGCGTGCTCCTTCTATTTGTATGTGGCTGGCTGCTGTTTCTATTTTTTGCAAATCCGAAGTGGTAAGTACTACGTTAACCGCTCCAATGTTTTCCGTCAATCGGTGTAATTTTGTAGTGCCAGGAATCGGTGCAATCCAAGGTTTTTGTGCCAATAACCAAGCGAGTGCTATTTGAGCAGGTGTTGCATTTTTTTGCGCAGCTATAGTGTTCAGTAAATCAACCATTATCTGGTTGGCTTTGCGGGCATCTGGAGAAAAACGAGGAACGATATTTCTAAAATCGGTGCTGTCAAAAGTGGTGTTTTCGTCAATTTTTCCAGTCAGAAAACCTTTCCCCAGCGGACTAAACGGAACGAAACCAATACCTAATTCTTCAAGAGTCGGAATAATTTCCAGTTCAGGTTCTCTCCACCAAAGTGAGTATTCACTTTGCAATGCCGTTACAGGCTGAACCGCATGAGCACGACGGATGGTCTCCACGCCAGCCTCAGAAAGACCAAAATGTTTTACCTTTCCTTCTTTAATTAAATCTTGTATGGTTCCTGCCACGTCTTCTATAGGCACATTCGGGTCTACACGGTGCTGGTAAAACAAGTCAATTACATCTGTTTTTAAGTATTGTAACGATTTTTCAGCTACGGCTCTAATTCGTTCTGGTCGGCTGTCTTGCCCTTTACTGGAATCTCCTTCTTTAAATCCGAATTTAGTAGCTATAACTACCTCTTTACGAAAAGGCGCCAAAGCTTCTCCTAATAATTTTTCGTTAGCTGCACCATACGCTTCAGCGGTATCAAAAAAAGTTACCCCTTGCTCATACGCAGCTCTAATTAATTTAATTGCGTCTTCTTTATCTGTAGCCGGACCGTAGCCAAAACTGAGTCCCATACAACCTAATCCAAGTGCGGAAACTTCTAATCCGCCGTTTCCTAGTTTACGTTTTTGCATGATTTTTTTATTTTAAATTAAAAATTTCCTAATGTGGTATGGAGATTAACTAATTTCCACTTCTCGTTTTTCTTAGTATAGACTTCTGTATAGACAAGTTTATATACGCTCCCGCCATTTACGGTAAACTTTGCTTTTCCTACTAAAACGGCTGTGTTTCCGTATATTTTGGAGGAATGTTCTTTAAGCTCAATTTTATCATACACAAAACTTCCGGATTTCATTTGGCTAATCCAATCTTTTTTGGAGGTGATATGTCCTGTGATGTGGATGAAAACTATTTCATCGTCAAACAAATCTTCGACTAAATCAATCTTTCCTTCCGTTTTCCAACGAAATTTTTCCTTTGATAAATTGAGGATTTCAGTTTCAGCTTTTGATTGTGCCAATGCATTCATTTGTGTGAAAATTGAGATTAGAATAAATAATTTTATGAGGCGCATGTTAAAAACTAATCTTCTGACATAGAAAGTAGCCCTTCATTAAGCCTTGCACCCTGAACATTGATTTTCGACATTTCACGGTCAATTTCAAGAAGGTCTTCTTGTGTCAATGCTACGTTTGTTGATTTTATGTTGTCCTGAATGTATTCCACTTTGTCCATTCCTGGAATAGGTACAATCCAAGGTTTTTGTGCCAGCAACCAAGCCAAAGCAATCTGAACAGGTGTAGCATTCTTTTTGCTCGCCATGTTTCGGAGCATTTTAACAACAGGCATATTGGCTTTTATGGCTTCAGGTGTAAAGCGAGGGAAAATGGCGCGTAAGTCGGTGGCACTGTCAAATTTGGTTTCAGTAGTTATATTGCCTGCAAGAAATCCTGTTCCCAAAGGTCCCCAAGGCACGAAGCCAATTCCAAGTTCTTCGCATACTGGTAGTACTAAGGATTCGGGTTCTCTTGTCCAAATGGAATATTGATTTTGAACAGCAGCGACTGGATGTACAGCATGTGCACGACGAATAGTCTCAGCACCTACTTCTGAAAGTCCATAGTGTCTGATTTTGCCTTCTTGTATTAAATCTTTCAGTGTTCCGGCTACATCTTCAATAGGTACGTTAGGATCAACGCGGTGTTGGTAAAATAAATCAATGTAATCTGTTTTCAGCCTTTTCAAAGATTCTTCAGCTACTTTTCTAATATGTTCGGGGCGACTATTGATTCCTGTTTCTGAAATCATCCCAAATTTGGTAGCGATGATTACTTCTTTGCGAATGGGTTTCAGAGCTTCACCAACCAATAATTCATTGGTAAGCGGACCGTATGCTTCAGCAGTGTCAAAAAAGGTAATACCTTTTTCAAATGCCGTACGGATGACATGAATACCTTCATTAGTATCAACTGCTTTTCCTGTTCCAAAACTCAAGTTCATGCAGCCCATTCCCAGAGCGGAAACTTCTAATCCGCTATTTCCAAGTTTACGTTTTTGCATTTCCATATCCTTACAATTTTAATTAATAAATTAGAATACAAAGATAGAATGGGGTTAGGGCATAGAATAACGAAAAAGAAACGATAGCTTACGAAAATCAAACATTTCTAAACTTCATAGGGCTTAGTTGAACGTGTTTTTTGAAAAAATTATTAAAATGAGTTACTTCAGTGAAACCTAAAGCGTAAGCAATTTCAGATATTGACCAAGCCGTTTGTCTCAACAGAATCTTGGCTTCCTGTACGACACGTTCCGCAATAATTTGAGAAGTGGTTTTATCAGTAGATTCTTTTATGGCTCTGTTGAGATGATTGACATGGATGTTTAATTTTTCGGCATAATCAGAGGCGGAGCGAAGACTTAATATTTGATGTGTATCATCAATAGGAAATTGGCGTTCTAACAATTCTAAGAATAAGGTAGAAATGCGTTGGGCTGCATTAAGCGGATGTTTGGTTAAATTTTCTGAAGGAGCCATTTTTAAAGCAAAATGAACCATTTCAAAAACAATGGTTCTAAGAACATCATATTTATGGATGTAATCGGAATTAATTTCCTCAAACATACGCTTGTAGATGGCACTTAAAAGCTTTGACTGCTCATCAGTGATTTCAAAAACGTGGTTGCCATCCGGCTGAAAAAGGGAATATTGGTTGAGGTTTCCGTACTGATGGAAGAAAGCCTGATCAAAAATGCAAAAATATCCGTGATGAATTTTATCGGTATGTTCCCAACTATATGGGATTTGCGGATTAGAAAATACTACTGCCTGCTTTTGTATCTGAATCGCTTTATCGGCAAATTGAATAGTACTTTCGCCTACTAACAAAGTAATTTTGAAGTAATCTCTTTTTTTATAAGGCACCGGTTTGGTTGTATTACCAGTAAATGGCTCTAATTTGAAGACATTAAAGTGTCCAATTTCTTTACGCAGGTTGTCTGGCATGAAATCATACTTTCTATTATAAAACTCCTCAATTGTTTCGACTTTGTTCATTTTATAAAATTACGAATTTCAAATATAAAATTACAAAATTTTAAAAGATAATAAGCTGTAGTACTTTTTGAATAGTTTTTAAATCATAAAAAAAGAGAGAAATGATTAAAATTTCTCTCTTTTTAGTTGTGGTCATTAAGACTATTGATAAAATAGGGTATACTTATTTATAGAAACTAGTCATTTAGAATTCGCTGAATTAATTTATTCCAATACTAATTCACCCAAAGCTTCTTTGCTAAAGCCTTTTAGTTGATCGTTGTTACCTGCCTTTATTTTGCTAACCCAATTCGGGTCTGATAAAAGAGGTCTTCCCACGGCTACAAGGTCAAAATCACCTCTGTCTAAACGTCTTGTTAATTCATCCAAAGAGGTAGGCTGTGAACTTTCACCGGTAAATGCTCCGAAGAAATCTCCAGAAAGTCCAACAGAACCTACTGTAATTGTTGGTTTACCAGTGATTTTTTTAGCCCATCCTGCAAAATTAAGATCATTTTCTTCAAATTCTGGTTCCCAAAAACGACGTTGTGAACAATGTAAAATATCGACACCGGCATCAATCAAAGGACTAAGCCAAGCTTCCATTTCTTGAGGCGTTTTTGCTAGTTTGAAGTTGTAATCCGATGGCTTGAACTGAGAAAGTCTCATGATTATGGCAAAATCTTCACCTACTTGTTTTCTGATTTCTTTAATCACTTCTACGGCAAAACGAGTACGTTCTGCTAAGGTTTTACCACCGTAATTATCAGTACGTAGATTTGTTGCATCCCAGAAAAATTGATCAATCAGATAATCGTGAGCACCGTGAATTTCGATACAGTCAAAACCTAATCTTTTGGCATCAGCTGCAGCTTTTCCAAAAGCTATAATAGTATTTTCAATATCATTTGTTGTCATCGTGGTACCATTGCTAAAACCCGGTCTGTTCAATCCAGACGGTCCTTCAAAAGGTACAGGCGGAATCCAACCGGAATGGTGATTGTCCATAATTCCCATGTGCCATATCTGTGGTCCCATTTGGCCACCAGCGGAATGCACGCCATCAATCACTTGTTTCCATCCTGCCAAAGATTGATCACCATAAAAGTGAGGTACATTGGCATCATTGGATGACGAAGGTCTATTAATCACAGTTCCTTCAGATAGTATTAAACCTACTTCGCCTTCAGCTCTTTTTTGATAATAAGCTGCTACGGCATCTGTTGGTACTCCATTTGGAGAAAATGAGCGCGTCATAGGCGCCATTACAATTCTATTTTTAAGATTTAGCGTCTTCAACTTGAAGGGCGTAAACAAACTATTTGTATTCATATTGTTTTATAGATTAGATTCGATTATTTTGCTCAGTGCTGTAAATGCTTTTTCGTTGCGTTTGTAATACGTCCATTGTCCAACACGGGTAGATTCTATAAATCCAGCGCGTTGAAGAATTGATAAGTATTCTGAAACTGTTGATTGAGTGAGTCCCGCTTTGGCCTGTATTTGTCCTACGCAAACACCGTGTTCAAAACCGACAGTCAATTGTTCCGGGAAGTTTATTTCAGGTTCTTTTAACCATTCGAGCATTTGTAATCTCGACTTGTTTGATAATGCCTTAAATATTTCTATATGATCCATAGTGCAAATATATCGACTTTTCCCGATATACCAATTTAATGTGAATTATTTAGGATATATTTAAGAGTTGGAGTCGTTGAATATTTTGGTCCTCTTATTGTTTTCTGGGGAAAATTTATCGGGTTTTATAAATTTTTTTGAGAATAGTACAAACAAAAAAGCCTGTAAATAGTAGTATTTACAGGCTTTTGATTTCAATTGAAAATTAATTTGTAAAGAGCAGAATAAAATCGAACACTTTATCTTATTGTAACATTTTTGAATCGTTTAATAATCAAAACGTTTAAAAGCTTCAATAGCTTCATATTCAGCTAAACCTAAATCGTCGTATAGTTTTGCGGTGTTTTTGTTGCGATCTTCGGCTCGTACCCAAAATTCTCTAGAGTCGTTCCCTTGAAACATTACTCTGTCTTTTTGGGACTGGTGATACAAAATAGCATGTCTTTTTAGTAAAACTTCATCAGGACTAAGTGGAACAGCCATATCTATTTCGTGGATATCCCATTCGTGCCAAGCACCTCTGTACAACCATAACCAACAATCATTCATGTAAGGTTCCGGTTTGAGTTGTTTCAAGGCGGCAAAAATAGCATTCAGGCAAACTTCGTGCGTGCCATGCGGATCTGCTAAATCTCCTGCGGCAAAAACCTGATGCGGTTTTATTTTTGCAATTATAGCTGCAACTATGGCTACATCCTCAGGACCCAATGGGTTTTTCTTTACTCTGCCCGTTTCATAAAAAGGAAGGTCTAAAAAGTGCGTGTTTTCATCTTTTAATCCAATGTATCTTGTTGCGGCATACGATTCGCGACGTCTAATAAGGCCTTTTAGTTTTCGAACTTCAAGAGAATCAATTTGATTTTCGGTTTTGTTGTTAATGAAATTGATTACCGCAGGGAAATCGATATTACAATCGGTTTCACCAATAAAATCATTGCAAACTTCGGCAAATTTCAATGCTTCATCGTCTGTAACGGCAATGTTTCCAGAAGTTTGATACACTACATGGACATCATGGCCTTGTTTTATCAATTTAGAAAAAGTTCCTCCCATAGAAATCACGTCATCATCCGGATGCGGACTAAAAAGGATGATTCTTTTTTTGGCTGGATTGGCTCTTTCGGGTCTGTGGGAATCATCCGTATTGGGTTTTCCACCCGGCCATCCGGTTATGGTATGCTGCAATACATTGAACATATTAATGTTCAAATCATAAGCTGAACCTTCTTGCGCCAAAAGATCCGACATTCCGTTGTTGTTGTAATCCCTGTCGGTCAGTTTTAATATCGATTGTTTTGTTTCTTGGCATAGCCAAACAATCGCTTTGTTTTTTAATTCTGGTGTCCAAATGCATTCTCCTACCAACCACGGTGTTTCAAATCGAGTTAATTCGGAAGCAGCAGATTGATCTAAAACAAAAGTAGCATTAGTATGATTTTGCAAAAATGTAGCGGGAACCTCAGAGCTTATTTCTCCTTGGATGGTTCTTTTTATGATGGATGCTTTATTTTGGCCCCAAGCCATTAATACAATTCTTTTGGATCTCAAAATAGTAGAAACTCCCATCGTAATCGCTCTTTTAGGAACGTTATCAATACCATTAAAATCTGACGATGCATCTATTCTAGTGATATGATCCAAAGTAATGATTCGGGTTCCTGAATTGATGTGGGATCCCGGTTCATTGAAACCTACGTGTCCCGTACGTCCGATTCCCAATAATTGGAAATCAAGTCCTCCGGCATTTTTAATTTTCATTTCGTAATCAACGCAGTATTGATTCAGTTCATCAATCGCTACCGTTCCGTCGGGAACATTTATATTTTCCGGTTTAATATCGATATGATTAAAAAGATGCTGATGCATAAAATAATGATAGCTTTGGTTGTTTTCTTTTGTCATTGGATAATATTCATCCAAATTGAAAGTGACTACATTACTAAAGCTTAGTCCTTCTTCTTTATACATTCGTACCAATTCTTCATAAACCTTTATAGGAGATGAACCAGTAGCCAAACCAAGTACACAAGATTTATTTTCGGCTTGTTTGGATCTAATTAATGTGGCTATTTCTTGCGCAACAATTTTTGAAGCTTCAACCGAATTTTTAAAAATGACATTGTGAATTTTTTCAAATCTCGTTTCTTCAAATTTTCCGGCACTTTTATAGCTGATGTCAGGTTTAATTTCTAAAACACTTTTCATTTTGTTTTTTTATTTGAGTTAGTTGTGTAGTTAATTTTCTATTTTTATTGTTTAAATCGGATTATAGTTTACCGTTTCTATTCTTGACAGATTATCATTGAATGTGACAAAACTTGCCGGAAATCCCGGTTTTATTTTTCCCAATTGATGTTCCATAGTAATAGCGGCTGCTACTCGGCAAGTCGCCATTTTAATCGCTTCATCAGCCGATACATTCAAATGATTGAAAGCATTCTGAACGGCTTCTTTCATCGAAATACTGGCACCAGCCAAGTTACCTTCTTCATTTCTGTAAAAGCCATTATCGAGATGAGCATCAAAATTTTCCCATTTGAAACTGGAAACTTTGCGTCCTAAAAAAGCAGCGTCACTAATTAAAAAGAATTTGTCTTTCTTTAGTTTATGTGCTAATCTAGCAGCGGCATAATCACAATGCGCACCATCTAAAATAACTGGAGCATAAACACTTTCATTTTCTAAGGTTGCTCCAACTAAACCTGGTTCCCGATGCCCAAATTGCGTCATCGCATTAAACAAATGGGTAACCAGTTTTATCCCTTTAGAAAAATAATATTGCGCTTCTTTATAGTTCATCGTCGAATGTCCCGCTGAGATAACAATACCACTTTCTAGCAGCATATCCAACTGTTCGTCTGTAAAGCATTCCGGTGCAATTGTGATTACTTTTATCACCTCTTTACCATGACGGATAATTTCTTCCAATTCAGAATTGGTAGGTTTACGAACCTGATTAATACTATGTGCACCGCGTTTTAAAGGATTCAAAAAAGGACCTTCCAGATGCATTCCCAGTACTCCGTTATTGTATTTTGCTTTATAATTACGAATGGCTTCAATTCCTTGAAGAATCGTTTCTTTGGAAGATGATATCAGGCATGGAAGTACATGAGTGGTACCATATTTCAAACTGGTTTCATAAATATCCTGAATGGTTTCTTCTGTTGGAGTTTGGCTAAAATAAAGTTGCTCTCCACCGTTTATTTGAATGTCTATAAAACCAGCTGAGATGTGTTCTCCTTTCAAATCAATTAGAGGAATAGTATTGGGAATTTCTTTCTGGACGGAAATAATTATTCCATTTTCTATGATAATGACGTCATTATTTATTTCTTCGCCAGTATGCACAATTCCGTTAACAATAGCTTGTTTCATTTTTTATAATTTAAATGTGTTACATCTTGTTTACTACTGACAACATTCTTTTTGTCTTCTAAATACTCATTGAGCAGTTGCAAACAATACCATTCTTGTCTTGGCAAATGAAAAGGACCTTTGAACATATTTCCTTTAGCCGTTTGGGCGATGGTTCCATCTTTATGTAAATATCCAAACCATTCTCCGTTTTCTTTGTCATGGAATTTACTGTACGCATAATCATGTACCATTTTGTGCCAAGTTGAATATTTTTCATTGCCTGTCATGGTATAAGCCAGCAGCGTTGCTATAATCACTTCGTTATGAGGCCACCAAAACTTCATATCCTGCCAGTATTCCTGAACGGGTTTGTCATATACATCACGGTAGTATAGAATACCGCCGTGCTCCTTATCCCATCCGCGTTCCCACATATAATCCAGCATTTTGCAACCTAATGCAATCAGGTGCGGATCATTGTTGCGATATTTGGCTTCGTGTAAAATAAACCAAGCGCCTTCAATGGCATGACCGGGATTCAATGTGCGCCCATCAATGTGATCGATGATAGAACCATCTGGTGCTACTTGTTCCATCACACATTTAATATCGTCTTTTACAAAATCGGTTTCAATTTCAGTAATCCAAGTATCAATCCATTCATCACAATGCGGGTCTCCAATATTTTCCCGTAACTGTTGTGCCGTGTTTATCATAATCATAGGAGTTCCAATTCCTTTTGACGGTCGGGTAGCGGTGAATTTAGGTTCTAATAAATGGGATGAAGTTGAATATTCGATACATTTTCCGAATAAAAATCGCGCTTTTTCAGCGGCAGCTTCATCTCCGCTTGCTTTGGCGTAAGCTGACATTGCTATAACCGCAAAGGTTTCCGAAAAATAATAACGGCGTTTGCGTATGGGTTGTCCGTCACGTGCTACGTGAAAAAACATTCGTCCATCGGTATCAAAGCAGTGGTTGTTTAAAAAATCGATGCCTGTCTTAGAACCTTCTAACCATTCTTCTTTTGGTTCGACTGTATTGTAAAGTGTAGCTAATAACCAAGCGGCACGCCCTTGTATCCAAACGGCTTTGTCATCATCAATCAAACTTCCATCTTGATCACGCATTAATAAATAACCCCCAAACTCGGTATCAATAGAACGTGGAAACCAAAATGGTACGGTATCATTTAATAATTGATTCTGATAAAAATCTTTTAAGCTGAGAAGATCTGTTTTTGAATAGCTCATTTTTTAATATATGTTTTGTAACTAGTATTTTTTATTTTGTACTAGATGTTAATTTAGATGTCATTTAGCCAAAGACATTTGACTATTTATTTGCGTTTGTCTTCCTTACGGAATCTCTTTTTAATTTTCAGTACTTGCATGGAGTTCTTGTTTAAAAGTCGAACAGGGTAAGCCTGCTTCATTCACCAAGTTGGCTGTAGTGAATGGTTTCCATGCATATAAAACTGTTTTTATTTTTTCTCCTTTTGGGACAACAATTACTACTTGATTTTTTATGATAGCAGCTTTGCTTTGAATGTGAATTCCCTTGTCGTTTACCAATTCAAAACCAATCAATTCTTTTTTGTCCGAAGTAGTTAATTGTTTTGCAAATGCAAATGAAACTAGAATGTTGTCGCCTTTTTGTATGGCTTTCAAAGGGGAAGGACCATTCGCAATTACTGCTTTTCCATAGGTGTACCGCAAGGCCAAAAGCGCTAAACGATCAGCCACTTCTTTTTTCTTAATGGGATGTACATTTAGGGGATCTCCATAATCCATACTGACAGCCATACCGCTGTTTAGAATCTTATTTTGCAATCTATTTTGGACATCTCTGAATGCAGGCCAAGTTGGTCGCTCAATACTTGATAATTGAACATAATAAAAGGGTAGGTTAGAACCCCAAGCTTTACGCCAACTTTCTACTAACATTGGCATGAGATGTTCATATAATTCAACATGGTGAGCATTGCTTTCGCCTTGGTACCAAATCACACCTTTTATCGGGAATTCTGTAAAGGCTTCCACTCCGGCTTCAAAATTGTAACAGGGATCATACGGATGACGTTGTTTTGCATTTGTAGCATCTTTCAAATTTACATTGGCACGTTCTCTGACCCAAGGCATGATAAAATCCGATTTACGCCAGTTGGTTAATACATCAACCACTTTATCGTCGTGTTCCAATGTGTATCTGTCAATCCAGGATTCTATTGGTGATCCGCCAACGGCAACTTGAATTAAACCCACAGGCACATTTTCTTCACGGGCTATGTTTTTACCAAAGTAATAGGCAATGGCAGAGAAATCTTTGGCACTGATCGAATCACAGACCGACCAACTTCCGGAAAAGAATTGCAGTTGATTGGTTTTAACCAAAGTGAGCGAATCCCAAGCCGTTTCATCAGTCTCCCGAATTGCTTTGGCATTGAATAATCGAATAGTGGAATTTGCGATTGCTTTTTTAACTTCTGCCGAACCATTTTCTGAATTTTGAAGTTGAAATGCCATATTCGACTGTCCGGAACAAAACCAAACATCACCAACCAAAATGTTCTTTAAAACTAGGTTCGTTCCTTTAGTTTGAATAGTCATTTGGTAAGGTCCACCTTGTGTCATAGCGGGAAAAGTAATTTTCCATTTTCCGTATTGATTAGCTATGACGGTCTTTTTTTGTTGTTTAAAAGTCACTTCTATTGTATCACCTCCATTAGCCGTTCCATAAACCGGAATGGGTTTATTGCGTTGCAAAACCATATTGTCAGTGAAAACAGCAGCTAATTTTAATCCACCAAAATCTTGAGTTATGTTTTCATAAACGGTTTTGGCCAGAATAGTTGCTCCTTCTTTCGTTGGATGTAAAGCATCAGGAAAAATATCGGGACGATGGTATAACTTTTCATGTAAATCAATTAAACCCACTTGATTTGCTTTTGCAATGTTGGGTATATGAGATTGAATTTGCCAAAACCAATCTCTCGTTCCCGATTTAAAACGGGGATGCTCATTAAATATGGGTGTTAATCGACAGATGTAAATTTTTACAGCCGGATTTTGTTTTTTTAAGGTGTCTATTAACCAAGCGTAATCAGCATCAAATTCCTCATTATAGTTAGGCCAATTTCTAGGATCTGTATCATTTAAACCCAAATGAATAATAGCAATATCAGGTCTGTATGCAATGGCATCGCCACATTCCTTAGTTTTAAAGTAGGGCGTACTTCCTTTTTTCAAAAGTGTTGCTCCGCTATGTCCGAAATTTTTCACTTCATATTGCCCACCCATCAGGATTTGAAGTTGCGAAGGATAGGATTCATTTGCAGCATCAGATAAGAGATAACCCGCTGTAACGGAATCCCCAATGCAAGCCACTTTGAGTATTGCTTTTTGTGCAATTGACTCAAAATGAGTGACTATTGAAATTAAAAAGACCACTAAAAATAGATTCCTTTTCATTGTATTTATGTTTTTATTTTTCAGAAATTATTAAAAATGGGCATAAATTATCCGCAAGGCGGAACACAAGGCTCCGCCTTAACAGATAAAAACCAAAAACCAACTTAAAACAATTTTTTGAACTTAGTAAACGATACTAGTGTATTTTAGACATCGACAAAATCATTCACTTTTGGACGGAGAAAACTGACTTGAACTACTAAAGCAATTACAACAACTCCCGCCATCAAAGCAAAGCCGTAGCCTAAAGTCCCGCTATCCGATGATTTGCCTAATAATGAAGTTACTAATGCACCACAACCAACTCCGGTCATATTTAGGACACCATAGGCCGTCGCCCGATGTTTTGAAGAAACAAACTGACATATAATTGGCATGTTATTGGCGTCAAACATTCCGTAACCGATACCGAAACAAAGTGCCGCACCTACAACATTGAATAATGAATGTCCAAAACCGATTAATAATAAAGCAGGAATCGTTAAACTCAGACCAATCGCGCTGGTATAAACCCTGCCTTTAATATTTTTTTGTACCCATTTATCAGATAGAATACCACCAAAAATTACGCCCAATAATGATGAAAATGAGATGGCGATGGTGGCTAAAGGACCTGCTTCTTCCATAGGAATTCCTAAGTTTTCTGAAAACAGGGTAGGCAACCAGTTTTTTGTAGCCCAGCCCGGTAAACTTATTATGGCAAAATAAAATAAGATAACCCAAAAAGAGATGTTCGTAAATAACAAAGCCATGCCTTTGAAGAGTGAACTTTTTTCCTTTATTGGCATCAAATCGGAATCAATATTTTTTACTTCGGCAACTTTTTTCTCTCTTAAAAAGAAAACTAAAACGAAAGCATAAAAAACTCCAACTATTCCAAAATAATGAAAAGTAGTATGCCAAGAATAGGCAGCGGCAATGGTAGCTCCAAAACCTCCTAATGCGGAACCCACATAAAGTCCGGTCATATGAATACCAATCGCAAGTGATCTTGTTTTTTGTTGATGGTAATCGGCTATTAGAGATAAACCGGCAGGAATATACAACGCTTCACTTACTCCCATCAGGGCTCTTAACCAATACACCTGATTATAAGTTGTAGCATATCCCATAGCATACGTTACTGCTGACCAAACAAATAAGCTCCCTACAATCAGCCATTTTCTGTTTAATTTGTCCGCTATAATTCCGGATATAGGACTCATTAAAGCATAAATCCAAAGAAAAATAGCCATCAAACGTCCAAAGTTCTCACCAGATACTAATTCAGGAATATCGGCTTCCATTGAAGGACGCATCGTTGCCAACATTTGTCTGTCCATATAGTTTAGCAAGGCTACAAGCCATAACAAGCCTACTACTACCCAAGGATAATACTTTGTATTTTTCATGTTTTGATATGCTTTAAAATTTTATTTGTGATTTTACCTTCATTTTTCGACATGAAAAAATGGGGGTTAAAACCTATTTTGAGCGTAATTATTTTATAGTTCCTAACATGACATTAGGTGTTCGAATACCGGGTTTTATTTCCCCATTAGACAAAACAATTTTATCATTCCATAGTGTGGCTGTTGTGGTCACATGAGCAAGAAAGGGCAGTTCACCAATGGTAGACCATGAATTCGTACGGGTGTCGTATAACAAAATTCCTTTATAAAAACCGTCATGATTCGTATTCAATACATTTTTTTCTGCGATTAGTTTGGCCTTTTCCTCAGGAGAATTGGTTTGTGCAATTTGGGATAAATAGGTTTCAATTTTATGAAAAACTGTACCATTATCACCACCAACTATTAAGATGGAATGATTCCCCACGGCCACACCTGCACCCGCTGAAAAATTAGTTGTGTTTTCTCCATCGGATATATTGGCACGACTTTCCCAGATTTGTTTTTGTATGTTAAAAGCAAAAGTAGTATTGTGCAAATCACTTATTCCTGAAGCTGTTTTTGTTCTTCCACCAATCACATAAATATTCGTTCCATTATTGTCTTTCTGAACCACTGCAACTGAATTAGCCAAAGCGATGGGTAATTTTGGTAATGTTTTCCACTCCGGATTACTACTGTTTAAATCAAGACTTAAAAATAAATCAGAAGATTTAGTAGCGACATCACCGCCAATGGCAAAAACTACATTTTTGATATGTGTTAGCGCTATATTGGTACTATGTACTGGAAAATCAGGTAGGTAAGTGGCTTCAACCTCAGTTGCAGCAGCATTCCATTTTAGAATATAAGTTTTATTCGAAAGGCCATTTTCATTTTCTCCCCCCACATATACCACTCCTAAGTCAGTTGAAATGGAACCACAGTAGGCGATAGGTTCGGGTAGTATGCTGTGTACATTTTTATTCCAACTATAAGTATCGTTGCATTTCTGCAATACATGAATTTCTTTTGAATACTGTTTTTTTCCACCTTCCCAAGGCATTTTATCTTGGAAATTGGCACCCCCAGTAACTATTAATACATCATTACTAATACCATTAATAGCACCTGCAAAACCTAGTGAGGTAGTACCATCAGCATTTTGTAGTTGCGCTGCCATTTTCCATTCCACATGGTTTATGACTTTTTTTTGAGAAAGGGCGTCAGTTGTTGGCATAATAAGTAAGGAAAGAATTAGAGGGAAAATATATTTATTCATATGTTGATATTTATTGTTTTTTATCGGTCATATGTAATTTGCATATTATTTTTTGTGTTTACGACCTAATTTCGGTCATGCTCATTTCATAGTATTTATTTTAAAATAAAATGAACGAAGCTATTTTGATTTGAAATCTTCAAAATTTAGACTTTCTACATCTTTTTTAAATAATTCAAATTGGTCAGCACTCATGTTTTTGACAGGCAATCTAAATTTACCTAAGTCCAATCCTACGACTTTCATATAGGCTTTCCCTACTGAAATCCCACCGTATTTACCCAATAAACGAATCATGTTGATTGATTTTTGCTGCAAGGCACGCGCAGTAACTAAATCATTGGCATTAAAAGCCGCTATTAAATCATAATATAACGGAGCTGCATAATTGAAAGTACTTCCTACAGCACCTTTGGCTCCCAGTACTAATGCAGATAACATATTCTCATCGCGTCCCCAAAGCATGTCGAATTTGCCATTTTCATAACTCATACAACTTTGGAAATCCATGAAATCTTCATGCGTATATTTCACTCCTGCAAAATTAGGAAGCTTTCCGTCTAAAGCTTGGATTAAATCAAACATTGGTAAGTTTACGCCTGTCAATACAGGAATGTGGTAGTAGTAGAAAGGCATGTTAGGAACATTTTTACCCACTTCGATACAGGCTTGCGCCAACATATCAACATTTGCAGGCTTGAAATAAAACGGAGCAGTCATAGAAACAGCATACAATCCTATTTCATACGCATGTTTTGCTAAGTCAATGCAATCGGTAAGGCAAGTTCCACCTAGGAATACCATTACTTTAAAATCCACATCGTGATTGGAACAGTCTGCCCAAGCTTGAGCAACCGCTTTTTTCTCTTCTAATGTAATAGAAACGCCTTCTCCAGTAGATCCGTTAATAAAAGCACCTGTTATTCCGTTTCGTTTTAGAAAAGTATAGTAGGCCGGAATTAGGCTAACATCTAATTTTCCATTGCTGTCAAAGGGTGTAAAAGGTGCTGAAATAAGCCCTTGTAAATGTTCAATTTTCATGAGATATTTTTTTTAATTGTCATTTATTTATGTTGTTTAATAGACCGGGAACTTAAATATTCCCGGCTTGCTATTTAAACTATACTTCTTAAATCCAGTTTTTTATTACGGATTCTGGGTGATTTTAGGATTAAAGTTAATAGTATTTTGAGATATTGGAAACAATACCTTTTTACCAGCCATTGATGGCACAAGATTCGTTTTGTTGAAACGAACTAAATCCCACCATGCTTTCCCTTCAAAAGCTAATTCTTTTAGACGTTCATTTAAAATAACATCGTCATTAGCAGTTTGAGAGCCATTTGTAAATGAAGAAGAAGCATCGGCTCTTCGCATCACTTGATTCATTTCTGAAGTTGGATCCTGGCCTAAAGCATTTTTAATTTCTGCTTTCATTAACAATATATCAGCCCAACGATAAATAATGATATCGCTGACAAATCTTCGGGTAGCGCCGTCAACAGTTCCATTATATTTTACCAAACCTGTCACTACTGGTGTAGCTCCATTATATAAAGTTAAATAAGTAGCTGTTTTTCTCGTATCAGTATTGCTGAAGTTGAAACGGGTAATATCTGGTTGTACTCTGGAAATTCCTGCATTACCAGTACCAACACCCAAAGTTCCAAAAGTTGCCGTCGCCGTTGCTGCCGTTAGCGGTGCAAAGTCACTTGGTCCAACAAACATGAAAGAATTCCAATTGTCAGATAGCGCAGACGGTACATCAGCCAAAGAATATCTAACCGCAAAAAGCACTTCAGTATTTCCTTTATTGGCGTAACCAAATACGTCTTTGAAATTTGGCAATAAAGACGGCGCTGTAGGAATAGCGTTAATTGCAGCCAAAGCCGTATTTAAATCAGTACTTCCACCACCTAATTGTTTCGCTGTCCATAAATTCACATCTGCTTTTAAAGCATAAGTCGATGACAAGGATAATTGCGTTTTATTGTTTGTTGCATCCGGATAATTAGCAATCGCCAATTCAATATCAGACTTAATGAATGCAAAAGTTTCTTCAATTGTATTACGCGGAACAATATATTCGGATTGATTTGTATTCTCAGTTGGTGTAGTCATTATTGGCACACCACCCCAAGAACGAGCCATGATGAAATAAGCCAAAGCACGCATAGAATACGCTTGTGCGATGTATCTCTTTTGCTCATTCACCGTTGTTGGACTAAATGGGATAGTAGGAACATATTTCAAAACTAAATTCGCTTGGTGAATTACCGTGTATAAACCAGCCCAATCTACATCGATGTTTTGTGCTGTTAAGTTGTTATTGTAATAATTTGCCAAATTCAGAGGTGATTGAACACCACTAGTTATTTCAGCACTTCTTGCTCCTCCCAAAAGATAATAATTTTGTTGGGTTTGGGTTCTAAAATTGAAGTACATACCGTTTACACCTGCTTTCGCATCATCTTCAGTTTTCCAAAAACTGGCAGAAGTAATTACGCTTTCAGATTGTAAGTTTAAATCGTCTTCACACGAACTGAATAGTGAAAGTCCTGTAAAAAGTATAGAGTATAAAAGAATTTTCTTTTTCATGATATTTATTATTAAAAATTACAAACCAATGTTTAAACCAAGGATGAAGTTTTTTGGAACAGGATAAGTACCTTTTGCTCCAGCATCATTTAATCCAAGGCTTGACCCGCCATCAATTCCTTGTACTTCCGGGCTTAAACCGCTATATTTAGTAAAATAGTGTAAATTACTTCCTGTTAGATACACACGTACCGATGCTAATTTAACTTTGTCAATTATTGATTTAGGAATTGTATAGCTCACTGTAATTTCTCTTATACATAGATAATCCCCACTTTCGTAGTAACGGCTATTTCCTTGAAACATATTAGTATTATAACCTGCACCACTTGCTTCAGAACGGAATAAGTTGTTTTGGTTCGTTTGATCAGCCCAACGGTAACGAGGTACATTAGTAATATCACCTTCATTTTGCCAAGATTGTAAACTTTCGGACAATAAACCGTAATTTCCTTGAAATTGACCTACAAAACGCGCTCTGGCTTCATTGTAAATCGTAGATCCTAAGGAGTAATCAGTTCTTACGGTCAATGAAAATCCTTTGTAATTGGCATCAAAATTAAATCCTCCTACAAATTTAGGAAACATATTACCCATGAAAGTTCTGTCCCTGCTATCAATTATACCATTGTTATCTGCATCTAAAAATACAGCATCTCCAGCAAATTTCTTACCGGTTGGGTTTCCGCCTGCAGCAGCAGTTTTAGTTACGTAATTATCATGTGCCGTTAAGTTATAAGCATCTGCTTCTGCTTGTGTAGAAAGAATATATAGTTGTTTATGAGCATAAAAATCTCCAATTTTTTGACCTTCTTGTAAACCTCCAACATACTTATATGTTCCGCTGGCTGCATCCCAGATTTCAGTTCCACCAATTCTATTGTTTAAATTTCCATTGAAAGGAAGTTTCTCAATTACGTTAGTATTGTGTGAAACATTAGCACCTACATTAATTTTTAAATCATTTTGATTGTAGACATTTGCATTCAATTCTAATTCAAAACCTTTACTTCTTAATCCACCTAAGTTTGTTAGTACTGTAGAGAAACCGCTATTAGATGGCAGCGTAAGATTCGTTAATAAATCAGAAGTCAATTTATTATAAAAATCTCCAATTATTCTAATCTTATCATTATGAAGACCTAAATCAAAACCTCCATTTATAGTTTGTGATTGTTCCCATTTTAAACCTGGATTTGCAATTTGAGAGTTTACAATTGCAGATTGACCATTGTAACTATTAGCAAAACCATTTGTTGTACCAGAGTATAATCCTCCTGATTGGAAATCACCTAAAGTACCTAAGTTACCATTTACCCCATAACTTCCACGAAGTTTGAAAGAGGAAACAACTTCTGGCATTACTTTCCAAAACGTCTCTTCGTGTGCATTCCAACCTGCAGATAATCCAGGAAAAAAGCCATATTTATTATCTGGACCTAAACTGGAAGAACCATCATAACGAAAAGAGGCTGTTGCAAAATACCTGCTTTTGTAATCATAATTTACACGTCCAAAAACACTGTTTAATACTAATCTGGTATTGTTGCTGTATACAGAAACTGGTATTGGAGATGAATCTAATGTTTGCGCAAGATCCGAAGGACTTCCTTTTCCGGAAGCATTGAATGCTTTTATAGTTCTGTCGAATTTAGAAACACCTAATTTTGCCTGAAAATCACCTGTGTTTTCTAAAGATTTAGCATAACTAAATACCCCTTCGTATTGAATTTGTGCAATTTGATTGCTTAATCGGGTTGCAGTTCGAGTATTATCTACTAAACCATTACTTCCACTTAAAAAAGCTTGTTGAAAAGTATTATTATTTTCATTTTCATTGTATAATGACAATGAAGGTGTAAAAGTTAAATCATTAGTGATTTTTAAATCACCATCGACACTCATTTGCAATTTATTATTTTCATTAATCCCTTTCACTTTACCCATCTGATATAATGGATTTCCATTAATATTATTTTGGCCTGGAGCCAAAGTCCCATCTTCCAAGTATAATTTTGTAGTTGGGGAATTTCCTAAATATCTGTTGAAAACAACACTATTGGCAACAACTTGATTATTACTTGATTTTGAATATAAAACGCGACCATTTATTGTAAAGTTATCCGCTAATTTTAAAGAAGCATTTAACTTACTGGTAAAACGTTGGTAGCCTGTAAATATCGTGATACCGTCTCCTTTTAAGTAGCCTAAACTCAAATCAAAAACTCCTGTATCTCCACCGCCACTAAAGCCTAAAGTGTGATTTTGTGTAATTGCATTTTGAAATAAAACATCATTCCAATTCGTGCTTTTGTACATAATAGTATTGTTAGCATTAAGCGGGTCTGTCATTTCCTGCCAACCTTTAGCTTGTAAACCTTGAATAGTGTTAGCATCCAAATTTGATTTTAATAATGTAGCGAATGGTGTGTTGTTCAATAAATTATTTCCAGTACCGGCAGGAGTAGCACCTGTTAGTTGCCCAAGTCTTGCAATACCTGTCGTTGTTGAAAGTCCCGCTATTTCGGCAGCATTATACAACCCTAAACGTTGTAATCTAATGTAGTCTCCACCATCTAGAAAATCATATTTTTTGCCTACTTGACTATTTTGAGTAGAAACATTATAAGTGATTTTGGTTTTACCAGCTTTACCAGTTGAAGTTGTAATAATAATTACACCATTAGAAGCACGAGCTCCATAGATTGAAGTTGCAGCGGCATCTTTTAAAACCTGTAATGAAGCTATATCAGCAGAGTTGATATCATCAATTTGGGTACGAATAACTCCATCAACAATATACAAAGGAGTTGCTCCTGATGGATTATCAATAGAAGTACCTCCACGAACTAAAATGTTAGATGCTTTACCAGGTTGTCCTGATGCTGTGCGTACTACTAAACCAGTTACATTTCCCTGTAATGATTGTGTTACGTTTGAATAAGGAACATTCTCTAAAACTTTTTTGTCTAATTTAGAAACTGAGGTACTTAACGTTTTTCTGTTCTGTGACCCATATCCCACAACAATAACTTCATTCATTTGTTGTCCTACCTCTTTTAGTACAATGTTTAGCGGTTCATTTCCAATGGCTACTTCTTGTTCTTGAAGACCTATGTATGAAACAACAATTGTTGTAGTATTGTCTGGGACTTCAAATGTAAAATTTCCATCAAAATCTGTCTGTGTTGAAATAGTAGTGCCTTTAGCAATAATATTTACTCCGGGTAAAGATTCTCCTTTTTCATTAGTCACCCTTCCTGTAATTTTCTTTTGAAATAGGTCTAATGTGTTTGCATCTTTTGTAACGATACCGTTTTTCTCTGAAAAAACAACCGTTTTTGTGGATACCGTAGCGGATGCTTGTACGGTAAAAGCTACTAGAAATAAGGATGTTAATTTCATAGTTTTCCCTAGGTTAGGGGTAAGCCAATAATTTTTCGGCTTGCTTTTTGGTAATAAATACATACTTTTGTAATGGTTAGGTTAATAATAATTTTCCTTCTTGGTTTATTTATTTGTTTTCCAACCACTGTTCTTTTTGTGAAGAACCAGCCAGCAATGTTTAGAGCATGTGCTGGCTTTTTTTATGGATAACAAATGAATATTTTGTAAAAAAGGGCATTCCCAATTTTTGTTATTTTTTATTTTAGCAATCTAAAAACTGTTTTTTGCATTTGAAGAATATGAATTATGGCTTTAGTTTTTAACAATTATTACCAATAGAAAAAATCATATCAATAGAAACATCACAGTCAAAAATACATGTTGAGATTAATAATTTTAAAATGCAAAATCTCTTTTTTGTAATAGTAATTTTGAACGGAGTTTTCTCTTGAACTATTTTATCTTCTTGACCCTTTTCAATATCGGAGTAGAAAATATAATAAAAGAACAATTTTAAAATAGAATTTTTCCGTGTTATTTATTATCACGGTGTAAATATATAAATAAATTTAATAAATACAATGTAGTTATTAAATTATTTTAATAATTAAAATTTTGAAGTAATTTTAATTACTTATTAATGGGGATAACATCTTTTCTTTTATGACACAACAAGCCCCAATAACGCCAGCGCGACGACCTAAAGTCGATTTTTTAAGTTTCATATCTCGGTTAACTAAACCTAATGAATATTTTTTTAATCCAGATTGAATAGGTAATAGCGTGTAATCGCCCAATTGAGCAAAATCACCACCAATTACCAATAAATCAGGATTAAAGATATTGAGTAAAATAGACAAATAACGTCCCATTTTTTCACTTTGCTTGGTCACCAAATCAACACATAAAGTATCTTCTAAATTCAAGGCTCCCGCAATAATAGCATGATGTTGTAAAGCTAAAGCGTTATCATCAAGAACTACTTTTGATTGTTTTCCTTCTTTTAAAGCTGCTTTGAACTGGTTGACTAGGGACCAACCAGAAATTTCAGTCTCCAGACATCCAAGTTTTCCACATTGACACATAATCCCATTGTCAAAGATAGTGCTGTGCCCAAATTCTCCAGAATAACCGGATTTGCCATAATAAAGTTTTCCGTCTGTTATCATTCCTATAGCCACACCCCAGCTATAATTAAGAAATATTATATTTTGTTCATCATCAACCACACCTTCAGAATATTCACCAAAAGTCATTGCTCTGGTATCATTTTCTAAATGAACCGGTAAATCCAATTGCTCTGAAATGATTTCTGTCAAAGGTCTGTTTTCGCTAAAGAAATAATTATAGCTAAATCCCTCCATCGAATTTATTCGACCTGAAAAATTGATACATGCTCCCACAATCATCTTTTTTTCTACAGAACTGTCTTCTACGAATGAATTAATTAAATTACAAAATTCCAATAAAGATGCTTGAGTATTTTGTAAACCAAAGGGAGTACCTAATTCGATGCTTACAAATTCATTTTTAATGTTTTGTAATCCAATAGACATACTGGCAATATTTACTTCGACTCCTAAAAAGTAGGCACAAGTTGGATTAATGCTGTACAATGAAGGGCGCCTTCCGCCGCTATTGGTAACTTTACCCAGATCTATCACATAGCCTTCTGATAATAATTCGTTAACGGCTTTAGTTACCGTTGGAACACTAGATTGAAGTTCAGAACTTAATTCAGCTATAGTAGCATTACCGGCGGATAATAATCGTTTTACGATTGATTGTCTTAGCATATGCCACTTTTGCCCAGAAAGGCTTTTGTCTTTACTAATATCTAATAAATCTTTTAAACTCATTATTGTTACTTTTTAAAAAATCTTAACGGAATTCATTTACAAACTTACTATAATTTTTTTTAGACAATGAGTTAAATCTTATCTCAATATTAAATTGGGTATCTGTTTACAATAATTAGTATAAGCAAAAAATTGTAAATACTACTATTTACAGAACAGACATGAACTAAAAATGGTCGAAAAATAAATTCGGTACCAGATGTTGATAGTCAGCCACAGCGAAAAATGACATACTTAGAATTCCAAATAAAATTAGTTATCCTATTAATTGTGTGAATAGATCATGCCTTTCATTGAGGTATTGGTATTCAAATCCCTTGATATTCATATTGGTTTTGATGGCTTGAATGTCATTTGGATTCTTCAATTCTAACCCAACAACTACCGATCCTACTTCACGGCTATTTTTTTTGGCAAACTGAAAATAAGTAATGTCATCATCCGGACCTAAAATATCGTTTACAAATTCCTTTAAAGCTCCTGGACGTTGCGGAAACTGAATCATAAAATAATGCATTAATCCTTCGTAGAGTAAGGATCGCTCTTTGATTTCGGCAGTTCTTTCAATGTCATTGTTACTGCCGCTTACTATGCAAACTACTGTTTTTCCTTTTATTTCGTCCCTATAAAAATCTAATGCAGCGATGGTCAATGCTCCGGCAGGTTCTACGACCATGGCTTCTTCATTGTATAGGCGTAATATGGTGGTGCATACTTTTCCTTCGGGAACCAGTATAATGTCGTCTAGGTTTTTTTGGCAAATGGCAAAAGTCAGATCTCCCACTTGTTTTACGGCTGCTCCATCAACAAACTTGTCGATAGTGTCTAAAGCTGTGTTTTTGTGATTGGCAATTGAAGTTTTCATCGAAGGAGCGCCTAGTGGTTCTACTCCAATGATTTTGGTATTTGGACTCAGGTGTTTGAATACCGTTGAAAGACCCGAAGCCAATCCGCCGCCGCCTATGGGTACAAAAACATAATCGATAGGGTCTTTGTAAGTGTCCAGAATTTCCAACCCAACAGTTCCTTGACCGGCAATGACTTCTACATCATCAAAAGGATGGATGAACGCTTTGTTGTTTAGTGTGGCGTCGGCTACTGCTTTTGCGTAAGCGTCATCAAAAGTGTCTCCTATCAAGACAATTTCGACATAGTTTTTTCCAAACAACTGCACTTGTTTGACTTTTTGTTTGGGCGTGGTTTTGGGCATGTAAATTTTGCCCATAATTTTCAAAAGATGGCAAGAAAAAGCAACGCCTTGCGCATGATTTCCAGCGCTGGCACAGACAATTCCGTTTTCTTTTTCGGTATCCGTCAAGGAGCTAATTTTGTTATAGGCACCTCTTATTTTGTAGGATCGAACGACTTGTAGGTCTTCGCGTTTTAGTAGAACAGTTGCGCCAAACTCCTCCGATAAATTTAAGTTTTCAATCAAGGGAGTAGCAGGGACTACATTTTGTAATTGTTTTTGGGCTTGTTGTATTGCTTTAAATAAAGTCATTTTTTTAGTGTTTGGAATTTAAAATTTGGAATTAAAAGGAATTTTTTAACGGTCCCTTAGTTCTAATTCGGCTATTTTTGTGGCTAATTGTTGGATTGTTTCTTTGTGCGTTTTACTGGTATAAACGCAATAATCAGTTACCTGAATAATTGGAAAGGCATTGATAATTGATGTGACTTGTTTTTCTTTTTCTTCCGAAAAAGTATTTAAATTTTGGTTGTCAGGAACCGCTTTTTCATTTTTATAGGAAGAAAATTTCTTCATGGCGGTTTCATCGGAATTCGGAAACTTTAATAGTAGAATTTGGTGAGTAGAAAGCTCAGCTTCAGTCTGTAAATAACATTTAAAAACTTCAATGACTTTTTCCATTTGATACACTATGTTTTGAACTGCTAATTCTGTTTCAATAAGCGTAATCGTAAAACGATATAAATTTACTGTTTTGCAAAAAAATACTGAGAAGCTGTTTATGTTTATTTTTCTTCGAGTCAAGATAAGGGCTACTTTATTGATTAATCCTTCCTGTTTTTCACTGAAAAGTGTTATTGTAAATTCTTGTTTCATTGCTGAATAGTTTGTTTTTGGTTAAAAAAAAAGCCTTTCTCCATTTGAACAGAGAAAGGCTTTATTAGAAAATAGAATCCTGACTCGTCATGTGAAACGAATAATGATAATTACGATAATAATAATTGTTGCTAAATTTTTCATGCTTGTGTAAAATAAAAAACCTCCCGATGTGGGAGGTCTCATAAATTGTATATTGATTACTTATTTATATAACACCTCGCCATAATTATCGAATGATAATTATAATAATGACAATAATGATGTTAACTAAGTGTTTCATTTTTTCTTGCTAAGTTGCAAATGTATTGATTTTTAGGAAACCGAAACAATAAATTATTTTTTCTTTGCTGTTTTTTAAATTATTATTGCAAATTCCAGTGATATTGACCACCTAATTCCAATTCAAAGTAAGTACCTTCATTTTTCATTTAAAACTATTTTTTTTCATTAATTCTTCAAAACGTAATCCTAGAATTTCAAATAAAGAAATATACTTTTTTCCTGTATTTCTAGAAAGGAATACGTAGCTACTTATAAATTACTTACCCTTAGGATTTAATTACTTTTCTAATTTCATTCATATCTATTATTTTGTTTACCATACATAGTACATTTTTTTTTACGAATGTTATGGTTCTAACAACATGAAAAAGTTAATAGTTTTTTGCTTAATTTATTACAAAATTCGGTACTCAATTTAAATTGGAAAGTGGTGCTCAGTTTGACCATTTATTTCAATTGATGCCCAAATGAAATTAATTAGGTTATTTTTTCAGATCTATTCTTTCTGGATTAAAGAAAAAAGGATTTTTATTTATTGATAAATTTCATTCAAATTCAAATTTTGTCAGTTTTTTTAATACTACAACGTTTTTTTTATGCTTAAAGGATTGATTTCGTCAGTTATTAGCAGAATATTGTTAATGAATGTGTCTTGTATGGCTATTACTTTTATTTTTTTATATAACTGATTCTTTTAAAAGGTTTTTTTAATTTCATCATACATGGTTTGATTGATTTGAACTTTTAAAATATAATTTGTAAACGTTAACAAAAAACGATGAATAGAAAATTAAGAATGGGTATGGTCGGTGGTGGCCAAGATGCATTTATAGGTGCCATTCACCGCTTAGCCGCCAATATGGATGGCCTTATAGAATTAAGTTGTGGTGCATTGAGTATAAATCCAGTAACTGCTGTAGCATCTGGTAAAGCCTTGTTTCTTCCAGAATCAAGAACATACACAAGCTATGAAGAAATGTTTAAAGCCGAGGCAGCATTGCCAGTAAATGAACGAATGGATTTTGTGACTATTGTTACACCCAATTTTGCACATTTTGCACCTGCTATGATGGCTTTAGATTATGGTTTTAATGTAGTAATCGAAAAACCAATTACTTTTTCATTAGAGGAAGCCAAATTATTAGAACAAAAAATAAAAGAAACAGGATTAATTCTCTGTTTGACTCATACCTATTCTGGTTACCCAATGGTGAAACAAGCGAAAGCTATGGTGAGAGAGGGAAAGCTGGGAAAGATTAGAAAAGTTTGGGTTGAATACCCACAAGGATGGCTGAGTAAATTATCCGAAAGAGAAGGAAATGCGCAGGCCGCTTGGAGAACAGACCCA